>DASPQB010000074.1:0-26405 GCA_035625205.1 Nitrospirota bacterium
CAGTATCACGGTGATCAGCTTCAACATCCTTGGCGATTTCCTGCGGGACAAGCTCGATCCGAGAATGCAGGTGTAGATGGATGAATATGGTGACATCCGCCCCAAAAAATCCCTGGGACAAAATTTTCTGAAGGACCCGTACTACCTCAGGAAAATTGCCGATGCTGCCAGGATCTGTCCTGAGGATGATGTACTCGAGATTGGGCCGGGCCTCGGACATCTCACGCGCGTGCTGGCAGGGCGAGCGAAGAGAGTTCTTGCCCTCGAGCTCGATGAGAGGCTTATTCCGTACTTAAAACTCGAATTCGAAAGGCTTTCTAATATCACTGTTGTCCGGGCCGACGCGCTCGAGTATCCCTTTGAAACGCTTGTGGGCACATGGAAGGTTATAGCCAATCTGCCTTACTATATTTCGACACCTCTCATTCAGCGACTCATCAAACACCGGGATAAATTCATCAGCTTCACCCTCATGCTCCAGAAGGAGGTTGCAGAGCGCATCGCTGCTGCGCCCGGAGGCAAGGAATACGGGTTCCTCACCGTGCTTGTCCAGCTGTATACATTTCCGAAGATCGAGTTTAAAGTCCCCCCTGGCGCGTTCACACCGAGGCCCGCGGTCGACTCGGCAGTTATGACGCTTGTTATTCGAGACCGACCAGCTGTTCTTGTGAATGATGAGGAATTTTTCATGGACGTGGTCAAGGCGGCGTTTTCCCAGCGGAGAAAAACACTCAGAAACTCCTTAAAGCAACTCAATATTTCAAAAGAGGAGATGGGGAAGGTTTTGGACAAAACTGGCATTGATCTCGGCCGAAGGGCGGAAACCCTCTCGCTCGAGGAATTCGGCCGCCTGGCAGATTTCTTTCATTCCTGAACATCGTGCAGATGCTAGCTGGTCGCTTATCAGAAGCCGGAGAGCCGTCGCGGATCCTCCTCCGCGAGACATCGTCCGCTGTATTTTATCGAGACCCTGCATTCTTCAGGTCGTTGCAAGCATCGGAAGGCCTTTTCACCTTGACATTTTTCAATCATTCCCTATAATAATCGTCTAATCTTCGTTCCTGCCAGGGAGCCCCCTATGAAAGATGCCATCATAAAAGCGTTTGATGAGAGCGCCCAGATCAAGGTTAAATTCGTCAGAGAAAATATTGATAAGATCATCGACGTCGTACAGCTCATTGCCCAGGCGTTCCGTGAAGGGAAGAAAGTCATGCTCTTTGGCAACGGTGGAAGTGCCATGGATGCCTCGCATATCGCCGCTGAATTTGTGAACCGTTTTATTATGGAACGACCACCCCTTCCCGCTATAGCCTTGAACACAGATACTGCCGTGCTAACGAGCATCAGCAATGATTACGATTTTTCGCAGGTATATTCCAAGCAATTGTCCGCCCTGGGCCACGAGGGGGACGTAGTCGTGGGCATCAGCACGAGCGGCAACTCACCCAACGTGATTAAGGCAATAGAAGTGGCAAAAAAGAACGGCATGAAGACTGTCATCATGACTGGCGGGACAGGGGGTAAAATGGCGTCTATGGCCGACTTTGCGTTCATTGTTCCGACAAGGGTCACGGCAAGGATTCAGGAAACCCATATAACGCTCGGTCATGCCATCTGCCAGATGGTGGATGAGGAATTATTCGGAAGCCTCAGTAAATAGGCCGCATGAAGAAAATCGATATTTCGCAAATTAAATCCTACTCGCTCAAAGACCGTGTCAGCAAGGTCCGGATCAATGAT
Organism: Nitrospirota bacterium; assembly: GCA_035625205.1. Classification (GTDB taxonomy): domain Bacteria; phylum Nitrospirota; class UBA9217; order UBA9217; family UBA9217; genus JAJYKN01. The sequence goes on from DASPQB010000074.1 coordinate 1,741, forward strand.
TTTTCCCGGCCCCACAGCAAGGGAGCACGTTTTCAGGATTTTTTTAACTCTCTCCCGAACATTCTGGCCGCGCATCATTTTAAGGAGGTTGTCGCCGCCGTTGTTCAGGCTTGCAAGGACAAGCGGCCGGTGATGCTCGGCATGGGTGCCCATTCGATCAAAGTTGGACTAAGCCCCGTGATCATCGACCTCATGGAACGCGGCATCATCACGAGCCTGTCACTGAACGGTGCGGGCATCATCCACGATTTCGAACTGGCATTCATAGGCCAGACATCGGAAGACGTCGACAAGGAGATCCTTTCCGGTGCCTTCGGCATGGCGGAAGAGACCGGAAGCATGCTTAATTCTGCAATCTGCTCGGCACGAGCGGACGAAGGAATCGGCGTCGCTGTCGGGAAGATGATCAGCTCCGGCCCGTTCCCTTATAAGGATAAAAGCCTGCTTGCAGCCGGTATTCGCTTGAATGTGCCCGTAACGGTCCATGTCGCAATTGGAACCGATATCATTCATATGCACCCCTCCTTTGACGGCAAGGCCACCGGTGATGCAGCACATAGTGACTTTATGACCTTCTGCTCACTTGTGTCGGAACTCGAAGGCGGCGTTTATATCAACCTCGGTTCAGCCGTGCTGCTCCCCGAAATATTCCTCAAGGCTGTGACCCTCGTTAGGAACCTCGGCCATCCACTTCGGCATTTCACCACGGTCAACATGGACTTTGTCCAGCATTACCGGCCGAATACCAATGTCGTGCGCAGGCCGACCCAGGGGGGTGGCAGAGGGTTCGCGCTTACTGGCCACCATGAAATCATGTTCCCCCTCCTCGCTGCGGCGATCATTGAGCAGCTCTAGACCAGGATTTTCAGCTCACACATATCACGACTGCGTTTGACGAGGCATCACATCCCTTGTCTGTATTAATTCACCGTTCGTCCCTGTTTATGATTGGTCAAATCCGTTAGGGTTCGATGCTTGCGGGACCCCTTCTTTCACTCCCAAGCATCTATTGCAAACTCTTCCGCCGCTATATTTAATTCGCTCCAGTGCTTGCGGCGAATCTTCCACGACGCCTCCCTCCCCGAAATCAGGAAAACACCTCCATCCAGCTGGCAATCAAGCAGGTCCTCGATAGGTCGGTGACGGTTTATTGCATCGACAGTATCAATTTCAAACCCCTTTCTATTATCGGGCCGCTTGTTCTGTTGGTGCCGCTGAGCTCCGCATTCTAAAATTTGAGCTATAATAAGTACATGGGACGTTCGTAGTGAGAACGCAGCATAAAAGGGTCAAAATCTCCGGACAGAGCAGAGGATCGGATGTCCAAGGAAGACTCAATAGAGGTGGAGGGTAAAGTAATTGAAGCCCTCCCGAATGCTGTATTTCGCGTCGAAATTGAAGGGCGCCATGTGATTCTTGCCCATCTGTCGGGTAAACTTCGCATACACTACATCAAAATCCTACCCGGCGATAGGGTCACAGTTGAGCTCTCGCCCTATGATCTCACGCGTGGAAGGATTATTTACCGCTTGAAACACGAGGCCGCATGATTTGCGGGTACCAATGAAGGGACGGTGTTTTTTGCTGTTTCCATTCGATTTCCTTCCTCGTCGTGTGTTATACTCCCCCTACTTGACATTTCCAAACAAATCCAGGCAGACGGAATACAAAAAATGCTTCTGCAAAAAGGAACTTTATGGAACTGCATCATCGCTACCTCGGAACGGGCAATGGCATCCGGTGTGCTCCTGCCGATATCGACAAGTTATACATTCATTGAAGACGGTGGCATCCGATTTTTCATCAGGGTTTTGGTCAGCCTTCAGCGCAAGGATATGTCTCGGAAAACACAGGCGGCCGCCGGCTCGTCAGGAAAGCTGGTCAATCCCTTTCTCCCGCCTGAGAAGGACCTTACGGTTGCGGACATCTCCGATACGCATGTCGCAATCTTAAATAAGTTCAATGTTGTTGATCATCACCTCTTGCTCCTCACGCGACGCTTCGAGGATCAGGAGATGCTTCTGACTGCAGATGACTTCGAAGCACTCTGGACCTGCATGGCCGAATTCAACTGCCTTGGGTTCTACAATGGTGGACGCGAGGCGGGAGCAAGCCAACAACACAAGCATCTCCAAGTCGTGCCCCTTCCCTTGGCACCGGAGGGGCCGTCAGTGCCGATAGCGCCGCTGCTCGATCAAGCACAAGGGGCTAACGGAGGTCCTGTTCCTGGTTTTTCCTTCCTCCATGCATTTCAGAGGCTTGGTCCCGACCTCGCCAGATCGCCGAGCCTCGCTGCGAAAAAAACATTCCAGCTTTACAGCACGATGGTAAAGAATGTCGGGATGACTCCACCCGCCCCAGACGTGGAGACTCGACAGACCCTCCCCTACTGCTTTCTCATGACACGCGAGTGGATGCTCCTGATCCCCCGGTCAAAAGAATTTGTTGAGGACATTTCCATCAACGCTCTTTCCTTTGCCGGCTCATTCTTCGTTCGCAGCGAAAAGCAGCTCGAACGTTTGAAATCGATTGGTCCTCTGAGTGCACTCCAAAGCGTCGCGGTCCAGAAAGGACAACCGCGCTGATTCGTATCGGTCCGGGGTATGCTGGCTCGTCTTCTATGCAGCTCTAGCTCATAACCGAAGAAATAATTCAGGAGAGGTGGCCATCAGGGCAAATCTAAAAGCGTGCACTGGTAATGCTGGACGAGAACTTGTCAGACTTAGACTTTTTTAGTAACTGATTCTTCTTGAGATCCTTTTCTCTTCCGCAGGAGGAACAGAACGATACCCATCAGTGTCGTAAGAGAACTTAATATTTGGCCCATCGTAAAAGGTCCTGCAACGAACCCGAGCTGGGCATCGGGCTGGCGAAAAAACTCTACGATGAACCGAAATAGGCCGTAGAGAACAAGGATCAGGGCGGTCATCATACCCGGCGTATGCTTTCTATCCTTAGCGAGCCAAAGGATGGTGAAGAGCAGCACACCCTCTAGAAAAAATTCGTAGAGTTGTGATGGATGACGCGGAAGCGGTCCGCCGGCTGGAAACACCATGGCCCAGGGCACATCAGTAACCCTGCCGTAGAGCTCGCCATTAATAAAATTCCCGAGTCTTCCCGCTGCAAGACCGATGGGAGCTGTCACCACGACCAGGTCGGCCACAGTCCAGAAATCGACTTTGTATCTTCTGCTGCACAGAAAACCCGCAATCAGCGTGCCGATCATCCCGCCATGAAATGACATACCTCCGTGCCAGACCGCGAAGATCTCGAGCGGATTTTTCCAATAACTGGCCAGATCGTAAAACAACACATAGCCGAGCCGGGCGCCAATAATGAGCCCGAAGACCAGAGAAGTGTAGAGTGGTTCGAGGAATTCCGGGGGTATCGTCCTTATCCCTTCTTTCCCCCGGCCTTTGCCTCTCGGGCTTCCGTCCTGCTTCTTTATTTGGTACTTGACCAGAATAAAAGAAGATACAAAACCGACAGCATACATGAGACCGTACCACCGGATGGCAAAAGGGCCGATACGCAGGATTTCAGGGCTTATGTTCGGATAGGGGATCATAGGGAACGGTGATGTTGCAGAAACATCCTCACGCTGAGAAAAAAGAGTGTCTCATTATATCACACAAGCGAAATGGCATAATAGGGACAGATGGTCAGTATGCCCGGATAGTCTTCAACACGGAAACGTTCTGCATTGATCACCCAAGCACGGTCGTCACGCATCTCAAAGAGATCCGGAAACGCTTCTGCGCACCCGCCGCAGCCTTCGCAAAGACTGTAATCAATGTTGGGAATAGCCATGTCCGCAAAGCACTTTCCAATCGTGGAATCGTAACTATTATACCAGAGCGGATAGCGTGAAACAATGAACTAATATCAACGACGGTCCCGGCTCAATTTACTCACGTGACGTTTTGATTATCCTTTTCAGCTTTGCAAAGTCACTGATGAATTTCTTCTTCCCATCGGGAAAGCGCATGGCATAGGCAGGATGAAAAGTAATAAAGAACGTTTTTCCATCTTTTCGAACTATTTTGCCATGCTCCTTGGAAAGCTCCTGCTTGTTATTGAGCATCGCAATACATGCCGTGTTTCCAAGAAGAACGATGATCTTTGGATCGATAATCTCAATCTGGCGTAACAAGTGTTGGCGGCCATGTATAATGGCTGCTTTTGTGGGAGTTCCTCGCAGGGGACGATAATGGACAGGGCTCGTGATGAAAACTTCCTGCTCGCGAAGTCCTACGTTCGCCATGAGCGTGCGTAGAAACTTGCCAGACCTGCCGATGAAAGGTCTCCCTACCTTTGCCTCTTCCTTACCCGGCGCTTCACCAATGAGAACGACCGCTGCAGTTGCAAGCCCCTCCCCTGCAACCGCCTTTCCCGTGCCTCCCTTATGGCAGAGGGCGCATCGATTAATGTCGCGCGCGATTTTGCGAAGCAATCGTTCCTTGTCCATAATTCTTACTTTCCAGCATCGATCTTCTACAGGGAGGAGAAATTACAGTAAAGCAGTCCACTTCACGGGGGCACAAATTCCACCACGAGGAGAGAGAGGATCTGTGTTAATTGCGATCAATGAGAACCCGCTTTCGACGCTATGACGCGTATTTTTTCTTTTTCTGCAACATCTGTATAACGCGTCCGCCGTCTCTCTTCAGCCAAGCCAGACAAATGATTCCCGATACGACCACAAGTGAACCAAGGCCTAAATCCCCTCGATTGAACATCGCGATTGAACCGGCGATCATAATAATAAGAAAACCAAGCGGACTCACGAGCTTCGACACGACTTCCTTCATCATTGATATGTTGCTGTAGCATTTTCGTGCCTCGTCGGAACGTCCGGCCTTTTCATAAATTTTCCCCATGTTGAACCATATGAGGTTATTCTCCGGATCGACCTCCTTCACTTTATTAAAATACCGAAGTGCCCGTTCCGGATCAGTTTCCTGGAGTTGTAAAGCCAGCCGCAGCCACAGCAGAGAGGTCGAGCCCGATTTCCGGTAATAGTCTTCTGCCTCGTCAGTCCTGCCGGTCTCGTCGAGGATCACTGCTTTGAGGAACAGCGCGCGAGGGAAGTCCGGATTGCCCGCAAGCATTTCATCAACGCCTTTCTCTGCGTTTACGTAATCCTTCTTTTCGTAATACTGCAAGGTCTTTTCAAGCTTCGTTCTCAATGATTCCATGATTTCACCTCATCGGCAGCTATGAAAGGCCATCTCGTCCACCAGCATTATGAAATTGTGGCACGGTCACGCTTTCTGGCTCTCCATTCTTTATATTTTCTTGTCTGCTCGGCGGAGCTGTTCTAAACATACCGCTCGATGGTATTCCCGAAATCGAACGTGCCGTGGGCAAGCATACCCACAAAAAAGGGGGCCTTATTTCCGCCTGTTTAGCCATGGTGACGTTTGTCACCTCGATATGCGACCCATCAAGCTCAAGATCATGCGGCCGCAGACACGAATAGTCTGCGTTATTTCCCCTTCAGTGCGGTAAAGGGTCTTCTTTTGAGTTTTAAAGGTCAACGGCCCGCCGCTTGCCAGATACACAGTCCCCTTTTATACTGAGAGGTACGCTTTCGGATCTCGACCTTTTTCAGGCTGTTCCTCAACCGGAATTATTATTCGATTTCAATCACGATCCGTCAAATTTTCTCCATCACCGCGTTAAACGCCACGACCCGCTGCGCGGACTTCGTTTTCGACGGGAACGAGCCAGTGGCCGCGAGTCATCCTTGCGGAAACAGTACTATAAACTCTTTCAAATAGCAAGATTTTTAAGAGATGCATTATTCCGAATTATCCTGCCGGTACAAATAATATGATACACCGCGTTTCTTAGCGACGGTTTAAAGGAAAAGACTGGAAGTTCACTCACAAGTGTCAGAAAAAAATTAATCGATGAAGACCACGCAACTCGCAGTTGTGCTATCATTTTGATTAAGCAGCAGTAAAACAAAATAGGAGAACGGGTATGCCCAGGGCGCAAAGAATAGCAGTAATTTCGCTTTTTTTCTCGCTTTTTTTCTATTCTTCTTTCATGGAGGCTGAGAATATGAGTTCACTTAAAATATCGAGTTCGTCATTCAAACACAATGGTCACATTCCATCAAAATATACCTGCGACGGCATGGACGTAAACCCGCCTCTTGCTATCGAAAACGTCCCCCCAGACGCCAAGTCGCTTGCCCTGATCGTGGACGATCCGGACGCGCCCCGGGGTACATGGGTACACTGGGTCATCTGGAATATAGCTTCAGGCACACAGGCGATCGATGAGAACACCGTTCCTGCAGGTGCATCAGAAGGCATGAACGATTTCAGGAAGCGAAATTACGGCGGCCCCTGCCCGCCGTCGGGCACGCACCGGTACTTCTTCAAGCTTTATGCGCTCAACAGCTCACTGACGCTCAATGCGAATGCGACCAAATTAGACCTCGAGAGAGCTATGAAGGGCCATATTCTTGCTCAATCTGAAGTTATAGGTCTTTATGCAAGGAAATAGGACACTGTTGCAGCTTAGGGCTATCCATCATCTTGCAAATAAAAGCAAAAATCTGGTCTATACCGAATAGAGCTCCGGAGGTATTTTCGCGTAGGTCGAGAGTAGAAAGCACATGACCCATCTTCCGGTCTTCTCCAAGAGGGACTCCCTGCTTTCTCGGTCTCTTTATCCATGTCGGTTCCAGTATCCGCTACATTTACGACAGCGTGATTTTTGATAAAAACGTCGGCTAGCAAATCACTCTCGACGAGAGCATGTTTGATTGAGAGAGATCCTCCATTCAGCATGGCGGGGTTGATGGACATGAGAATGCTTCTCGAGGTTGGATTGACAAGTTCCAGCAGGGTGCGTGGCGATTATTGATGCACCGCTCAGGTGCACCGGGCAGGAAGACGACAGGAGCGGTTTGGTGAAAAATACATGGAGATCATCGTCGCCAGAACCTGATGCTGTCCTTACTACTACAGGTCTTTAACGCATAACAGCAGCAGGATAACTGACCTCATCGCATGGTCAGATCCATTGGCTTTTCGAAGTAAGTTGGTAATGTGGTGTTCGAAACGGACTGAAACATCGGTCCCTCCGGTGGTGTAGAGCGCTCAGAGGGCAGCCATGCGTAACTTCCCAAAATCTCGCACTGACTTCTCCGCATTTGCCTGCCTTATTCCTACTTCCGCGTCTCACATGCCGTGTGTCTGATGACCTTGCCCTTTACCATGTAGACAACCATTTCCGCAATGTTGGTGGCATGGTCCGCGATGCGCTCCAGGTACTTCGTAATATAGGTGAGGCGCACGGCGCGTGAAATATTCTGGGGGTCTTTGAGCATATACATGAGTAGTTCGTTGAAGATCTGTTGGTTCAGATCATCGACAAAATCGTCAGCCGCGCATACGCTGACCGCAAGATCGGCATCGCCTGCCACAAAGGCGTCAAGGCTGTCCTTGAGCATTTTCTGGGCAGCTTCGGCCATTCGCGGGATGTCAATATAAGGCTTGAGCGGCGGCTCCTCGTTCAGCTCTATGGCTCGCTCACAGATGTCAACGGCAAGATCGCCCATGCGCTCGAGGTCGGTGATAATCTTGATAGTTGTGGTAACGAATCGGAGATTACTGCCCGTCGGTTGCCAGATGGCGATGAACCGAATGCATTCCTCCTCGATTTCGACGTCATAGTGATTGACTACGGCATCGCCTTCTAAAACTTCTTGCGCCGCATTTCTGTCCCGTTCGACCAGGGCTTTGACGGACTTCCTTATGGACTCTTCAACAAGGCCGCCCATAGCGAGCACCCGTTCCTTGAGCGCTTCGAGATCCTGTTCTTTCTGTTTCGCCATTCTCTTCTCCTTGATAGGACAGCGCCCAAGCCAAGCACCAAGGTCGAGGACATCAAAAGTGCGTTGCTTCGATCCATGCCTCGTTCCAGCATTTCTCCGGCGCCCTTCCCCGCCTTCCCTGGGACTCTGTAAAAATTACCCGAACCGCCCTGTAATGTAATCGTCGGTCTGCTTGTTGTCCGGGTTTGTAAATATTTTCTCCGTCGTACCGTATTCGATGAGCTCGCCCATGTAAAGAAATCCCGTCATATCCGATACTCGCGCCGCCTGTTGCATATTATGAGTAACGATAATGATCGTAACGTCCTTTTTCAGGGACACAACAAGTTCTTCTATCTTTGCTGTCGAAATAGGGTCTAACGCAGAGGTAGGCTCGTCAAAGAGCAGGACCTCAGGTTCAACGGCCAGGGCCCGTGCAATAACTAGCCGCTGCTGCTGTCCACCAGACAGTTCATAAGCGCTCTCATTCATTTTGTCCCTGACTTCCGTCCAAAGCGCGGCATGCTTGAGTGCTTCTTCGATCCGTCCTATGAGTTCGGATTTATTCGTGATACCCTTCAGCCTGAGTCCGTAGGCGATGTTTTCAGCGACGCTCATGGGGAAGGGTGTCGGCTTCTGGAATACCATACCGATACGGCTGCGAAGGTTAATAAGATCGACGCCGTTTGCCAGGATATTTTTCTCCTGGAAATGGATCTCCCCTTCATAACGGTGTTTCGGGTATAAGTCGTGCATCCGGTTAAAACATCGAAGCAGTGTGGTCTTGCCGCACCCGGAAGGACCGATTAATGCCGTCACCATATTTTTATAAACCGGCAAAGATATGTTCTGGAGAGCGCGGGCATCTCCATTGTAATAAAAATCAAGGCTTTTAACCTCGATCTCGGTCGTCGCAGTCACTGCTTATACCTCCACTTTAAGACAAGTCTTCCGGCAATGGTAAGAATAAGTATGAATAATGTTACCACTAACGCCGCGCCCCAAGCCTGAGTATGCCAGCTTCCGTAAGGCCCCATGGCATACTGAAAAATACTGACAGTCAGCGATGCTATTGGCCTGTTCATGTCCGTTGAGAAGAAATTGTTATTGAATGACGTAAATAGGAGCGGTGCTGTTTCGCCCGCCACACGGGCAATGGACAAGAGAACACCAGTCAGAATGCCGGTGGCAGCCCCGCGATAAACGACCTGAATGATCACCTTATAGTACGGAGCCCCCAGCGCGAAGGCCGCTTCCCGCAGCGTCCACGGCACCAGCGACAGCATGTCCTCCGTTGTTCTCAGTACCACCGGAATCATGATGATCGAAAGGGCAAATGCCCCAGCCCAGCCGCTGAAATGATGAAGAGGCCGGACAAGAATCGCGTAGATAAAAGCGCCGACTACAATGGACGGGACGCTGACCATGATGTCGGAAATAATGCTGATGATCCTTGCGAACTTTTTTCCCCGCGCGTACTCGGCCAGGAACGTCCCTCCCAGGATGCCCACAGGCACCCCGATCAAGGTGGCGGCCACGGTGATCATCAATTGTCCGACGAAAGCATTTCTAAGGCCTCCGCCTTCCTCGCCAGCGGGCGCGGGGTCGTTGAAGAACAGGCTGATGTGCAGAGCGCCCAAGCCATGGATGATAACGTCGCTCAGAATATAGAGAAGCCAGAATAGACCTGTTGCGGCGGCAAGGCCGGATAGCGTAAGCGCGATGAAACTCTCTATTTTTCTTTTCTTCTCGATGTTCATCTCGAATACTTCCTCTCGGCCTTCAGAAGAAAGAATTTAGATATGGCCAGGATGATGAAACTCATTATGAACAAAACGAGCGCAAGATAGTAGAGAGAGGAAAGATAGAGTGCACTGTCAGCTTCCGTGAACTCATTCGCAAGGCTTACGGTGATAGTGGAGGCAGCATCAAGGAGAGACGTGGCTATCTTGTGATTGTTCCCAAGCACAAAGGCCACCGCCATGGTCTCGCCCAGAGCCCGTCCGAGCGATAGCGCGGCCCCGCCGAAGACGCCCAGTTTTGAATAGGGGAGCACAACGTTCTTGACGACTTCCCACTTCGTAGCGCCGATGGCATAGGCCGATTCCTTGACAACGGCCGGCGTCAGATTGAATGAGTCGCGCGAGATGCTTGCCGTAAACGGAATAATCATAATGGCAAGGATGACGCTCGCGGTCAGCAAGTCGATGCCCATGGGAGTGCCCCTAAACAGAAAGCCGAGGGCGGGTATCTTGCCGAGGGTGTTTTGGAGCGCAGGTTCGATATATTTCGCCATGATGGGAGCAAGGGTGAACAACCCCCACATGCCGTATATGATACTCGGAATTGCGGCCAGCAGTTCAATGGCGATGCCGATCGGGCCTTTCAGAAAATTCGGAGCGATTTCTGTTACGAAGATCGCAATGCCGATAGCAGTTGGCATGGCGAAAAGCAAGGCGAGCGCCGTCGTAACGAGGGTGCCGTAAATGGTGGTAGCCGCCCCGAAGACTCCCGTCACAGGGTTCCAGGCCGTCGAGGTCAGAAAATCCATGAGCCCGAACTTCCCTATTGCGAGCGAAGACTCATTTAAGAGCACTATTATGATGCCAATGATGAAGAAGATGACGGTGAAGGACGCGACGGCGGTCAGGGAAAGAAAAATCAGTTCAGAAAAATTTTTTTGGGGAGATGTGGCCAATGAAAGAACCTTTCCGATCAATCGAAATATGGAGAAAAATGAAACGGGCCAGGTACCATCAATATAATATATATACCTGACCCGCCGATTTCAACTGTTTATTTACGCCACTCTACTTAATATTTGATGCCATGCGATTCCCAGTAAGCGCGGATTTTGTCCTTGAGCGATGTCGGGAGAGGAACATAAATGAGCTCCTCCGCCTTATTGTCTCCGTGGTTAAACGCCCAGTTGTAAAACTTGACCACCTTTGCGTTTGAGTCCTGTTTTTCCTTGCCGAGGAGGATAAACGTTGCGCCCGCGATAGGCCACGATTTCTTTCCCGGAGCATTGTTGAGCCAGAGGTAGAAGTCTTTCTTGGGATCAAAGCTGGCCGTTGCGGCTGCATCCTTGAAGGTATCGAAACTCGGCTCCACGAAGTTGCCTGCGCTATTTTTGAGGAGCGTGAAGGCAAGGTGGTTCTGCTGGGCATAGGCGAATTCAACGTAGCCGATCGAGTTCGCCTGCTGCTGTACATAATTGGCCACGCCTTCGTTGCCCTTTCCGCCAATGCCCATAGGCCAGTTCACGGAGGTCCCGGTGCCGACTTTCTCTTTCCAGGCAGAGCACACATCATTCAGGTAGCCGGTGAAGATCGCTGTCGTCCCTGAACCATCGGAGCGGTGAACGACCGTTATATTACTGTCCGGCAGGCTCATCCCAGGGTTTAGCCCTTTTATTTTCGGATCATTCCAGTTCGTAATCTCACCCAGGTAAACTTTGCAGACCGCTTCGGAATCAAGCTTCAGTTCTCCCGCCTTTACGCCGGGAACGTTCACCACCACCACGACGCCGCCAATAACAGCCGGGAACTGGATCAGGTTGTTTTTTGCAAGAAATTCCGGTGTTTGCGGTGCATCGGATGCACCAAAATCCACGGTCCGCTCGGTGATCTGCTTGATCCCTCCGCCGGAACCGATGGACTGGTAGTTCAGCTTCATGCCCGTAACCTTGTTGTACTCATTGGCCCATGCGGAATAAACCGGGTAAGGGAAGGTGGCCCCGGCGCCGTTCAGCATATCATCTGCCCGCGCCTGATTAATCAGCATAGTTCCGATAAGAAGTAAAGCGATTGTTAAAATTCGTTTCATGTCTTTTCTCCTTGTCTAGTTTTCAGATGGAAATTTATACCATCTCATTGTTACAGAATTGTTACAGGTTGGTTAAACTTCTGTTAAATGTTTTCCGGCCATTACCTCTTCGTTTGCATTTTTAAGCATCATAACAGCTAATTAGCATAAATTTTTGTCCTAACTAAAAGGATGTCACGACTCAGCTATTTTCATTGAATCGCAGTATAGTTTCATGAGAAAATCGAGTTTCTTGCCAGACAGCGCTGGCATATTGATGTCGACAGTACGAGCTCAGCTCGCAGCTCCTTTACACGATTCGTTACGTCTGCCCAGCTTTTACGAGAAATCACTTCGATGAGGTTGTCCGGGAACGGCTCTTTGGTCGTATAGAGGTGAATTGCATCGTCATCGACCGCTGGAATTTTCTACTTACTCCACGTCATATAAGCCTCTATGTTCTATATTTTGCAATGGCAGCGAAACGGTAAATGCCGTGCCTTCGCCATAAATACTCGTTACCGAGATAGAGCCTCCGATGAGTTCGGCAAGTTTTTTACTAAGAGTCAACCCAAGCCCCGTTCCTTCACGGGTATTGGTTTTGGCGTCCTCAATCTGGCAGAATGCTGTAAACAGCTTCTCCCTATGCTCCTCCCTGATTCCGGGAGCAGTATCGTTAATCACGATCTCTAGCCTGCTGCCGATTATGGCGAGCGTTATGGTGATTTCCCCGCGCTCAGTGAACTTTACAGCATTGTTTGCGAGGTTCATAATAATCTGGCGCAGCTTGATGGGGTCCGATATTACCATGACCGGCATTGATGGTGACATGACCTTGACCTTCACCGGCTTGCTCCCAACGAGCACCCTCGTCATTTCCGCGATATCGTCAACAAGCAACGAGGCATCGAAACGCTGCGTGCCCACATCCATCTTGCCAGCCTCTATCTCCGACAGATCGAGGATACTCGCGATGACCGTGCGGAAATTTGTTGCGCTTGACATCATAAATGAGAGCAGCTCCTTTATTTATTTGTTCGATACCTCGTCCGCGTTCACCACGGTCTTAGGCGCAACCTGCTCGCTGGATAGGATGAGTTCACCAGCGGGAAACACGCTTGTCTGCATGTTCGTCATCTGCACTAAGCCTCCCTCTTTTCTTTATTCATTGACCGTTATTGCAGAGCTCTTAATTCTTGAGTCCGCTTGGTCAGGTGACCCATTTTGTCTGTTGTTGCTATCTTCCAGGTGCCAGCTATGCGTTCGCAGTGGCTCACCGGGTTCACATAACGATGATTTCACGCACTTTTCCTATCATTTTGATGATTATATCCGTGATGCATTAAAAATGATTCTTATTACGGACAAACCAGCAGGCCCTGTCTTACACGCACATGGACTCACGCATTTTCAGAGAATCGTTCTTAACCCACCCTGTCCCGTTCTTACGCCACGTCCCTTTTGCCTGCGTTGAGCGACTCCGTATTTGCCCTGATAAAAGACACCGTAAATACGCTGCCTTTCCCCGGCTGACTCGCCACCGTTACAACGCCGCCCATTGAAGCTGTCAGGAGTCTGACGATATAAAGACCGAGTCCCGCACCTTTTATCCGTTCGCTGCCGGCCGCGCGGTAAAACTTATCGAAAATGCGTGCGACATCAGAGTTCGATATTCCGTTACCCTCATCCCTTATGGAAATATCCACCTTGTCATTCTTGTCTTCACAGGAGATCCGGACAGATCGACCCTTGCGGTTATATTTAATGGCATTTGAAACGAGATTGATCAAGATCTGCCTGATTGCTGTTCCATTGCCCTGGACAAGTGACGTTGTGTTAGCTTCTGCGATTATTTCTATATCCGAACTTTTTGCCGTATCACGAAGGAAATCAACTGCTTCATTGACCAGCAAACCGATAGCGACCGGCTGGGTGGACAGGCCGTCGTTCCCCTTTTCAAGCCGGGAGAGGAGTGATGCATCCTGAAGAAGGCTTTCGGCATGTGCTGCGGCGGCGTTGATCCTTCTCATAAATTTATTCGTGTCATCCTTCTGCAGGGCAAGGGAAGAATATCCGCCGATCGTGGTCAGGGAGTTGCCGAGCTCATGGATCATGTACCGTACCACCGTGTCTTGCTCCTGCTCTCGGGCCTTCATCTGGTTTATCGTCTGATGCCGGTCGATGTGCTTTCTTATTTTCAAGAGCAGTTCTTTCATGGAATAGGGCTTGGACACATAATCATCGGCTCCGAGGCTGAGACCCTTGATCCGGGCCTCTTCATCGGACAATGCAGTGACCACAATGATCGGCAGCGACTTTCCTTTCGCGCTTTCTCGCAAAATACGGCATACTTCCCATCCATTGAGCTGTGGCAGCATGATATCCAGCAGGACCGCATCAAACGAATCGCTCTGAACTGCGTCGATGGCTTCTTCCCCGCTGTGGGCAATCACCGTTTGATAATTTTCTTTTTGGATATGGTAGCTGAGAAGTTCGGCCAAATCATGTTCATCCTCAACAATGAGGACCTGTTTTTTCATAAAGCGTTCATCCTGAGCTATACTGTATAGTTGCTGCGTGTACTATACGTGTATTATGTTACCGGAGTATGAAGGCCATGTTAAATGTTGATTACTGCGCGAAGGAAAATAGAAAGGCATTGCGTGTTCTGGTCTGTTGAGGGAGTAAGGGCTGAACCGGTTTATAGCGGAGCTTTCAGCGGTAAAGAAACCTCTACAATCGTTCCCCCGCCCGATTTACTCGCAAGGGAAATCCTGCCATCGAGCTTTTTTACAAGAGTCTTTACGATCCTGAGTCCCAGACCGGACGTCGTGATGCTATTCATTTCACCCTTATGTCTGCGATCGGATGACTCCAGCACTGCTTTGATCTGTTCCGGCGCCATCCCTTTGCCGGTATCGGCCACGGTCAGCCTGATCTTGTCGTCATCTTTATTCAGGATCAAAGCAATTCTCCCCCGATCGGTAAACCTTACTGCATTGTCCATGAGCTCCGTCACAATCTGCCTGATCGTGGACGGGTCTGCATGAATGACGATGGGACCGGGGCAGGAGGCGTCCATGACGGTAACCGGTTTGTTCCCCACAAGCGAACGCGCCGTTTCCGACATCTCATGAAACAACGCAACAATATCGAAGCACTCATACGCCGTTTCCGTCGTCTCTTTTTCGAGTTTCGTATGTTCGAGAACAGCGGAGATGAATGAAGCAAGGTTCGTTGCCTCCTTCATGAGGAGTGGGAGCCGGTTTTGAACGGCTGCCAGTTCCCCTTTTTCATATGACACCCGCATGAGCTCAGCCATGCCAAGCAATTCATAGAGTGTCTGGCCAATGTTCTGCGTCGCCTGAGAAATGGCCGGGGAAATCGGGCGAGGCGGCTCCGCGAAGTTTTGAAGCTCCATCCCCTGGCTAGCGCTCGTGCTCAAAGACGCGATTGCATCGGCATCAGTGGATGCGGGTCGCAGGGTACGTTTCCTTGAGTATACCGAGGCATGCTGCGATGTCTTCATCCTGTCTACCTTCTTACGTGAAAACGATGTGTCTCATTCATGGTATCGGCGCTGCCTCCTTCGGAGACATCCTGAACAGAAAGAACAGCCCCGCGGCAAGGAGTAGCAAAAGATAAAACGTAAAAAAACGCCAACCTGCGGTCACGATGCCGATCGTCTCCGGTGGCAGAAACGAGCGATAGATGACGAAAAAAAGGGCCTCAGCGCCGCCAACTCCGCCCGGCGTGGGAATGAATGTCAGTAGCGCAAAGACAATTACCTGAAGCGCCATAAATAGAAGAGGGCGGGGTGCTATGCCAAGGCCTAGGAGCAGGAGAGAAATGATTGAATACCGGCATACCCACTGTATCGTCGTGAGAGCCATCGTCAGGGCAAAAACGGTTTTTCCCTTCAGGACGATGTTGTGATACGTTTCGACGAACTCATGGTATGAAGTCCTGAGGTGACCTGTAATCCGACACAAACGGGGAAAACGCTCTGTGATTCCTTTTGAACGATGGAACGCTACAAGTATGCCTGTGAGGAGGACAGCACTTGCCATTCCCGGCAAAATCCAGAATGATAAATGTCCAAATCCGGCAGTGGAACTCCTGACAACCGGCAGGTCCCATGCTGAAGACAGTGTGAGAGCAACGGGGACCATAACGAGAAAAAAAAGGGCATCTTCGAAACCTTCAAGCATTGTGAGGGACAGCGCCGCACCTCCGGAAAAACCCCGTTGCATCAGCATCCAGGTTTTTATCGGTCCTCCGCCAACCACTGGCGGGCTCGCAGCTGCCCCAAGTTCTGCGCCTATCGCGATAGCGAACATGTCACGGTAACGCTGATCTTTGCCGAGGAATTTGCTCCAGATGAAGAGCCTGAAGGACCCGGTAAACCAGGGAACAATGCAAAGAAGCAGTGCAAGGATCAGGTAAGCGGGCGAATATCGAACAACCGAGCCCATCACCGCATGATCGGTGAACACGATGGAATAGATTATGTTGCCGATGACGCCGACCGGTATGAGAAAGAACAGCTTATTGAACAGAGTATTCATTCGCATTACCCGATTTGCTGCAAGTCCTCTTGGATCGGAGTTTCCATTCCTGGCGGCCTCATGCGCAGGTTGCATGTCGTTCTTGGTCAAGCGTTTCATGATAGGCCAAGAATTGATGGGAACCATCCTTGCCCAGATACCGTTCCAGCATCCGCAGTTCTGTCTTCGTCAGGTCGACCATGATAAGGCCGTCAAGAACATTTCCAAAGGACTTGTCTACGTTGAAACCGGCAATCTGGCCGCCGAGCTTGAGATACTGCTTTAGCAGGACCGGGACCCCCTTTCGGTCTCGTTCCACGCAGGATATCAGCCCCGATAGATCCTCGATATCGTTCTTGAGAAGGCTCGCGGCGGCATCGATATCCCAGCCCTTAAGTGATTTCGATCGAAGCGGCTTTCTTGCCTTCACGTAACCTGCCACATCATCCCTGTATCTGGCTTTCTTCAGATAACCGACCATGAGTTGTTTTGACAGGGCATGGTATTCATCGCTGATGCTCACCGGTCCAAACAATATTTTGTACTGCGGGTTATCGACAACGAACCTGCCGATTCCTTTCCAAAGGAGGAGGAGCGGAGCAAAGGATTTCTGATATTCCAGCCGTATGAAGGAGCGCCCCATTTCCAGCGCTGGGCCCAGCCGTGCGAAAAACGCCGGATGATAATGAAAGAGGGTGTTCGTATAAAGTCCTCGTTCTCCCTGCTTTTTCATGATTTCATCCGTTCTGCCGAGACGGTAGGAACCGACCACCTGATTTTTTTCACGGTTCCAGATGAACAGGTGAGTATAGGTATGGTCGAACCTATCGATGTCAACAGCTTTTCCAGTCCCCTCGCCCACGGCGCGGAAGGTGATCTCTCGCAACCTGCCGATCTCAAGCAGGATATGAGGTATCTGATCGGCCGTGGCTTGAGCCACGAGATACGCGCCATTTTCATGGAGTACCTGGCTCGGCGGCAATTGACGGATTTCTCCCACCATAACCTCTGCGTTCTGAGGCGGCATAATAGCGCCATAGGTTTCACGTTTTGCCTTTTGCATAAAGGACGCAATGCCGGGAACCTTTGGCCGGGCGCCGCAGTGCTCCAAGATATAGGTGCGAAGCCTCAAATAGGCCGTCATATCGGCATCATGTTCGAATGATTTGAGCTTGTTAAAGGAGATGAGGTCTCCGACGCGCACCTTGATTTCCTTCTGTCCCTTATTAAGCAGTTCATTTGGCAGCATAGCTGTGCGCAGGAACGGATGAATTATGCCCGCCATCTGAAATGTCGCGCTGTTTGTCCCCTGGAAGAAAACCGGGAGCACCGGCGCCCCGGTCTTTCGAACGATCCGCGCAATACTCGGCCTCCAGTCAGGATCAGTGATCATGCCTTTCTGGGGAACAAAGTGGGAGACCGTCCCGGAGGGAAAAACTACAAGCATACCGCCGTTCTGCACCCACTGGATGCATTCCCTGATCGGTTTGATGTTGTCGCGAACTGACGTCGCTCCCCTGAAGGGGTTCACAGTGATCAGTAAGTCTCGTATTTCCGGTATTGCATTCAGCAGGTAGTTGGCCATAAACTTGACATCGCCGCGTATCTTTCGGAGAACCGATGCCAAGATGACGGTTTCAATGCCGCCGAAAGGATGGTTAGCCACGACAATCACGGGACCTTTGGCTTTCATGATTCGTGCGAGGCCCTCCTCTGGAAGATCATAGGACGCGCCCAGCTGCTCCAGGATCTTGTCTGTAAATAACCGGCTGTCACGCAGCCTGCTGACATCATCATAGATCTTGTTCAGTCTGGGAAAGGCAAGTACATGTTCTATCGGTCCCTTAACCAGGGAAAACAGTTTGTTCTGCAGCGGATTCTTGAAATCGACGCTCAGGTCAAATATCCTGATCGATGGTGTTTGTTCCGCCAAGGGAGTGCTCCTTTCTCGTTAAATGAAGTATGCAGTACCGTATTCTGTAGTTAAGCCATACGGGCGCGAATGTTGTCCGTGATGCGATAACTCCATGACCAGAAGCCGGTCTCTGGGCAGGGCGACAAGCGGGAATCCCGGCCTATCAAATACCGGTTTCCCCGCCAAACCACGGTTGAGCTCAGCAGCGGCACGAACCACAGGATTCCGATGAGAATGTCTTTCACAGGGGCCAGCAAGTATACGGCTGGGGACTGTTTGTGAACATCGGTCCTTCGAGAGGATGCCTCGATTGCTCTCCCGATTAGAGCATCGCCGAGAATTTTTACGAGGCCCACAAGGGCCACGCAGGAGAGCGTTTCACGCGACGGACCCTTCAGCAGGACTGGCAGTGAGGCAATAAATACGGGATTTGCGAGAAGTTCTGAACAGTATTTGACCCCGCCAATCTTCCACCTGAGCTTTCCCCATCGTGTATGACGGTTCAAAAAACGTTTGACGCCCCAGTATTCATTTACATTGCTGACCAGGTAACTCGACAGGATGATTCTTTTCCCGCTCCGCCTCATCTCTCTTCCGATAATGAAATCTTCCGCCAGGAAGTCTTTGAAGGCAGCCAGACCTCCCAGCGCCTCCAGATCGTCCTTCTTCATGAGCATGGACTTTCCGATAACGCAGGGCATTCCGAGGAACCTGTCGAGGAAGCTGACGCTTCCGATAATGAACGAATTCAGATGAAGGTTTTCAAAAAGTGCACCGATGCTGCGTCCACCGACTCCTTGGATCAGGTTGCTGACCAGCCCGACCTCAGGGTTCTCGGTATGGCGCATTATTTCACGCAGGTAATTCTTGTCCACCATGACGTTGCTGTCGCTGATCAATACATAAGGATGGCGAGATTTTCGATACGCGGGGATAAGATTGTTGATCTTGGGGTTGAGTCCAGCGTTGCACTTCTCTATGATGATGGATATATTCCGGTTGGGATATTTATCCTGAATTTTTTTTGCTACTTTTCGGGCCGGATCGTTGAAGTCTTGAAGACAAAAAAGAATTTCGTATTCTGGATAGTCCTGGGTGCAAAAGCTCGCCAGGTTGTCAAAAAGATTGTCATCGAGGCCCCTAAGAGGTTTTAGAATCGAAACAGGGGGTGAATAGTTCATCTCGCGCAATGACATTCGGTGGCCTGTTTCCCACTTTCTTTTGATGAGCGAATATGCCGCTCCCACCTGAAACAGGTAGAGAATGGTCCCTATGATCGAGATCGCCGCACATATGCTAAATACACTCATGTGGCTCCTCCTTTATGCTGATATTTAGTTGTTGAATGACTCATCATCGTTCAATTCCTGAAGAGCGTGATTGCTACTCCCTTGTTGTGTCGTATGCAATTTTTCACCGATTCCACGTTCTTTTCGCAGTTCAGCAACGTTTTCCATGAGTACAAGTGCCGGGCCTTGTGAAAATCGCTGTTGGCGATATAGGGGTATTTTTTCAGGCTGATCACATTGAACACGTCATCCCGGTTCGCGATTTCCCAGGCATCGATATATTTTGCGTACTTGTCGCGGTTATTCCATAGAAAGAGCGTATCTTTATTCACCATGTCCGGTGTATGGTGAGGGTGGCAGGCGATGGTCAGGGTGTCCTGGCGCTTTGCTTCGAGAAAGATCTCTTCGTAACTCATGCAGGCAGGTACGAATTCCTTGATATCGAGAATAAGAAGGTGTGCCGATTCGTCCTTCGACATATAATTCTTGCTGATCTCGACACCGGGAATCACAAGCATCCCGTATTTCTCCCATGCTCGCTCCTTTTCAATACAGACTGCGGAAAGATATTCATCGAAATTTTCTCCCTTGACGGACAGGTTGAAGCTTCTTGCGAATTTCCCCATCATGTTGTCGCCGTTCACGACATGGTCTGTGATCGCAATGACATCAAAACCGGCCTGGCCGAAAAGATCGACCGTCTTTTTCATCTCCAGCGAACCATCGGAAAAGGTGGTGTGAATATGAAAATCGCACAGAAGCATTTGAATATACCTTACACACCCGCTGTTACAGGAAAATGAAGGTATTGTTAAGTTTTAGTTAAAAGTTAAGGAAATTATCTAATCACGGTGAGATTGAGGTTGGGAGCAGTACGCAACGTATTTACAAAAAGTGCATACCACCCTTGAACTTGTTAAATTTCTAAGCGTTCTATCTCATCAAGCACTAATTATCTGGATATACGATACTATTGAGCCGCTGACTCGTGAACCCTTCACCCTCTTTCCCGAGACGCTCCCTTTCTCTCTTCTTGATGACCATTACATGCTGCAGGAGCATGCAGTTCAGGTTCCTCAGCTCCGGATTCCTTTTCCTGATAATTACGGATAGCTGTCTTGGTTGCTCATGCCGCTTTGTCGCCTATAGCAGCGAGAGCTTGCCGGTCTCCGGGGCGCCTGCATTCGAGCACCATCGTCTCGACCACCTGCCCAATGTCCTCGTGCCTGACGCGTTGCTCGGGCGCCATGGAAAGTACTGCTTTTTTCATTCGAGTCTCGTACGTATCTCCGCCTTCGATAACATCGTGATCAACAATGGTCACGTTGACCGGCTCGATGGAACAGATATCGGCAACAACTCCGCTTTCAATCTTAATGATGATATGATTCATATCTTCCTCCCCGCATTGCTTATTTGCAGTACTTCACCGCATTCTGATGGAAGTTTCGTGATGCCGCTGAATCTTTTATCAACTATGGAGGTGATGGTACAGGAGTAGAATGACGGGAGTATGAAGAAAACATGAAAATACTATTAAATTTTTGTTCGGTCCTGGATCAGAGATAAAACAGGTGGCAACATGTGCCGGTATGCTAGTTACCCTGAATGCAGCTCGGTAAAGGCCGAACTGGAGGTCAATTGATTCACTCGTGTCAGTTACGTGCTTGCAGAAGTTCTCCGGGAGGCCACTTCGTCGCCTTGAGAACCTACCCACTCCCTTGAGGTAATTCACGGTCTGTATCGGTCGCGATTCATATTAAATTCAGGTCGTCTGCTGAGTGGCATATCGCTTCGCAGGCCACGGCTTCCCCGGAGAGGGTGGAGTCCCTCAAAAACAAATTATTCATATGCCGCGAATGATAAGGACAAGGAACAGGATTCCGATGAGGAGCCCTGCTGTTGTCAGACCGTATTCAATAGCTTTCAAGATAGTCTTATTCATGCACAATCGCCTCCACACTTTTTCCCGGGCAAGGATACGAATGCCGCTCATCATTTACAAAGGGGGCTTTTGTATTCTATCATCCAGGATTCCTTAACCATATTGCAGCACATGATGCATTACCGCTGCTGTAATAATCGTTCTTTAACGCCCATACTAACGAGAATGGGAAGAAAGGTTTTCACTTTAACGTCCTTTTTTAGTTCCTCCAGCACTTCTCGGTAAGATCTGTTCACAACTTCCGCCGGCATTCTGAGTTCATGTATCAGCCTGTCAATAGCTCGTACGTGCTGATCATTGTCAGCGTCGTATCCGGATTGGGAAATGACCGACGTCGTCTGTTTCAACATGGAAACCTCCTTCTCGCTTGAGAGATACAACTCTGCATTTGCTTCGTAGAATTAATGACCGTATTCAGTTTCCTCTTAAGACCGTCGCAAGAAAGACGGGATAGCGATCGAAATCTTCCGTAAGGCAGTAGGTCATATTTCTTCGCTGGTCAATGCGCATCCGCATGATGGATGCGGAGCAATCCATGCTGTGGACATTCTGGTAGGGGCAAATAGAATTCTCGACGGTTGTAGCCAAGGCCTTATGTCCAACAGCGGCATGAGTAATGTACATAAAATCCTCCTCTTATTGAATCAATAATACACAGAGAATGTTACATGAGTATGATATTCTCGTTACATGATCGTGAATAAATCAAGGAGTTATTGGACGTAAAGCGTCGACTAAATTTTCGAACGGCTCTGGATAAGGTAAGAATAATAGGTTGCGGCGCTCGTCGGTGAACGCTTGAATGTTTTAAAATCAACGCGGTAGAGTCCGAACCTGGCATCGAGTCCCTGGAGCCATTCGTAATTGTCGATGAGGGTCCAGTAATAATAGCCTCGGACATCAAGCCCGTCCTTCAGGCAACGCTCAACGACGTCCACGTGGCGCTTCATGTATTTCACCTTTTCCTCGCTATCGTAGGTTGCGATGCCGTTTTCGGTGACGATGAGCGGCACATCGAGCCGCGATGCATAGCGGAGGACTTTTGCCAGGCCGCGCGGGTGGATCTCCCATCCGAGATTGGTCAGGCCGTGGCCGTCAATGTCTGCGTAGCGAAGCTCCACTCCCATCTTCTTAAAAGGATTGAATCGGAGATGAATGCGAGTATAGTAGTTCACACCGAAGAAATCGAGCTTGTCCTTGATCGGTACCTCGATCTCCACTTCACGCGAAAAGGGAAATTTAATGATAAACACGCCGGTTCGGAAGGCGTTGATAATCGAGTGATTGTAGAAATAGTTTGCCGACTTCTTCAGGAGCCGGTCGAGGGGGTTCCATTTCTTCCAGGGGGCAAATACGGACATGTTATGCGCGATGCTGACCTGAGCGTCGGGGACGTATCGATGGATGATGTCGTATGCTTTGCCGTGGCAGGTGAATATATTTTGAAGCGCGACAAGAGAAAGGGAGACGTCCTTAAGACCGGGGGGCGTGCAACCGTCGAGATATCCGCCAATCAAGATGACATAAGGTTCATTGAATGTTATCCAGTATCGTACATTCCTGAGAGACGAGACCATCATCTCAGTGAAACGCAGGAATTTCTCGATGGACGAGAATCGGTGCCAGGGCGACCTCTCCAGAAACCAGCGGGGATGGGTAAAGTGGTGGAGCGTGACCATCGGTTCGATGTTGTAGCTTCGGAGGATGTCAATGATTTCCTGGTAATGCGTGACGGCCTCCTCATCCCAGGTGTCTTCACATGGCTGAATCCTGCTCCACTCGATGGAGAAGCGATAGGCATTGACCCCCAGTTCCTTCAGGAGTTTGAGGTCATCCCTGAAAAGGGCATAGTGGTTCGTTATCTGAGGAATATCGATTAAGACGGGGTCCCACGTCATCCAGTCCGCGTTAGGAGAGCCTTCGAGCTGAAAAGCCGACGTCGCGACGCCCCACTGAAAGTCTACCGGAAAAATTGGTTTTGTTGTCCGCTCCTTCACGTGAATCCTTCAGTCCTTTCTATCTCCAGTGGAGAATCATCAGGAGAAGTGCAATCAGAGAAATCGCGACCAATACTATATCCTCGCTTTTTCCTGCTGGACTCTTATTCACGCTGTTATCCATGTTTCTCTAACTCCATTTCCTGGACCTTTTCCGGGGAGAAAACTACTGCGAGCGTCCTGATTCCTCCAATTACGAGAATCAAGGCCGCAAGCGCAATAATCATTCCTTGCTCGAGACTATGCTGGTAAAGGCCGATCATGATTTCGCGGAGGACAAAAACAAGTGCTGCGTCGGTTATAAAGGTTATTTTGAGCCGGTGCACAGTGAAATATTCAATGATACTCCGCAGTAGTTCGATGACGACAAACATCGAAAGGATGTTGGTTACCATCAAGTCAAAGGCGACCGCCAGGGTCTGCTTCCCGAAAATGGAGCGCAGGTCGAGAATGACCCGCGCGATTCCCATCAAAAGGGCGATAATCACGAGCGGTATCATGAATTTGATCATGCCGTTGACAATCTTGGTAAAGTATTTCATAATCGCTTACTCTCATATCTTATGTACAGTGTATTTCGCATTATTGCCAAGACTTTGTAATAGTGCCTTACCGAATCTCAATGCATAAGTGCGCTGGCGATTAGCTCCACACTAGCTGCCGTCCCTGAGTGGCTCTGTATGAAGTGAAACTATACTCCAGCGCTGTTACATCGGCGTTACAGTTTGATGACAAATTGATGAAAAGATCTTATTGGGTGATTCTGACCATCCGGTGGATGTCAAGAGAGGGGGTTTGTGCTCAAGGGGTAAAGTCCATGGGTACGCCGTTCGCACATTCTGTGTCGTGGCATTTCGTAAGCCTAACGCGCTTCGATTATCGTGACTAAGTACTTCGACAAAACATAACGACATCCGCGAAACCGGTAGAGATTATTTTATGCGGCGTGGCGTGAGAAAGCTTCACCCTTTTTCCGTGGCCCGTAAAGGAAATCTCGAGGAGAAGTTTTCTCATGCAATCTTCGCTCTTCTGTGAAGCGTGCTTTTCCCCCACTCAAAAGAACGCTGTGCCATTTGGGCCTATAATACGTCCTCATATTGACATCCGCCATATTTCCTGTCGTTCCAGAGCACCAATCTTCCGGTAAACATCCCCACGAGCCCCGATTTCCATACTCATCCAACCCGTCTAATGAACTACCCACCACTAAATTGTAAGAACAGTTGTAGTGGGGGTTTCGCGGATCATCGAAGGCAGCGAAATGCGGGCAACCCCACAGTCCGTCTTACGTCCCTCTCCCACGCGCATACCATCGGCCAGTTCCTGACCTA
>DASPQB010000075.1:0-6727 GCA_035625205.1 Nitrospirota bacterium
GGCGCTGGGTGTGATCCCATACGTAAATCACGGGGTTTGGGCAAATCAGGGCGAGATTCCCTGACGTTAACCGGCAGCAGTACTGTTCGGCTGCCGTAATAGTCTTTAAAATAAAAGACTATGTTTTTAGGAACGGTAAGCAGGCTCATTACCGTATATACGCTTCCGTCACATACCTCCTCATCATTCGGTGGCTATTGAAGTAATATGCGTTCTTACTGATCGCATTTCTCATCATTCGGCTCCACTTGCTTTTGTCCGAATCGTAATATTTGGGAATAATCAAATTTTCTAGTTTGTTGTAGAGGTCAAGTGCATCTTCTGTATCGAACGAACCCGGCAACGTCTTTTCGGTCGGGAGCCCACCGATCGACCATCCAGTAAATCCCTCTATATGACCTTCGATCCACCAACCGTCCAGCACGCTAAAATTCACAACGCCATTATGAGCGGCCTTCATGCCGCTCGTTCCCGATGCTTCGAGCGGCCGCAGTGGCGTATTAAGCCACACGTCCACACCAGAAACGAGCTTGAGCGCTAAATCCATGTCATAGCCTGGAAGAAAAGCAATTGATATCGTTCCCTTGAGTTTATCGCGGTAACCATAGATCCCCTGGATCAGACTTTTTCCATTGTCGTCATGAGGGTGCGCCTTGCCCGCGTAGATGATCTGCAGTTTGTTTTTCTTAGCGATCGCGATAAGTCGGTCGATATCGGAAAAGAGTAGGTGCGGCCTTTTATATGCTGTTGCTCGGCGAGCAAATCCCACGGTAAGGACATTGGCGTCCATCACTACGCCGGTGGCTTCGCCGACATAAGTTAGGAGCTTTCTCTTCGCCTCGCGGTGCGCTTCCCAGAGTTCCAACTCGGGGATAGCTCCTGACCGGACGAATAGCTCGGGTTCGTTTGCCCAACCGGGTATGTACTTGTCAAAGAGCTTAGCCATGTCTTCGCAGGTCCACGTAAAAGAATGCACACCGTTGGTGATGGCATGGATATGGTAACCGGGGAACATGTGCTGAGACACCTCGCCGTGTTTTTTTGCTACGCCGTTGACGTACTTGCTCAGGTTAAGTGCAAGCAACGTCATATTGAGATTGTCAGCGCCTGCCAGGTCTTTCAAAACATCGAAGGGAATGATCTCTCCGAGCACCTTCTTGACCAAGGGATAGGGAAATTTATCGTGCCCTGCTTCCACTGGCGTATGGGTAGTGAAAACACAGAGGTCCCTGACCCTGGCTACGTCCCATACCGACCTCTCGTCCCAGACACTTTCGATGTCCCGCTTAAATCGCAGGAGGAGCTCGAGTGCCAAGAAACTGGCATGACCTTCGTTCATATGGTATTTCTTGATATGGAATTCAAGTGCTTGAAGCATGCGAACACCACCCATGCCCAAGACAACCTCCTGCTTGATGCGGTACGCGCTGTCTCCCCCGTACAGATAGTCCGTCAAGGCCCTGTCCTCGGTTGCATTATCCGGCAGGTCAGTGTCGAGAAAAAGAATGGGCACTTTGCCACCCGTCGGGCTTACGACCATATAGCTCCAAGCCTGAATGTAGACGTCCCGCCCCTCTATCCGGACCCGCACTTTTTCCGGAATAAGCGTCATATATTTTGCAGGGTCCCAAATCACAGGTTTTTCTTTTTGCCATCCGCTGGCATCAATCTCCTGATTGAAATATCCTTTGCGTGTAATGAGCGTTACTGCCACCATGGGCAGCTTAAGATCAGCTGCAGATTTGATGGTATCTCCCGCGAGGATGCCAAGACCGCCACTATACGTAGGGATATCATTTTTTACGCCGATTTCCATTGAAAAATAGGAAATCATGGGTTCAGCGGTAAATTCGTGCAGATTGTGCTGATTGTTCATATTCCTCCTTCAAACCAACAAGGCATTTGCGATTAGGAATACCGCAGACTAAAGATAACAGAAATACCGTCGTATTTCAACTTGCAAAGGCTGCACTTATTCTGCAGTGAGGTAGGTTATAATGGTATTACCTTGTCTATGGCGGGTTAGATCTAATTACATGAATCTAATTGTAATCTCGTCGGCCACGAGTAGATGTTCATCCGGTCTCCGCGCGCAAAGCCGACAAGCGTGATCCCCATGTCCTCTGCGTAACTGATGGCCATACATGATGGTGCAGCGCGGCTGATCAATATAGGGAAACGGTTCCTGCCTGCTTTGGTCACGATCTCTGACGTGACCCTTCCACTCGTAAGCAGGATTTTATCCTCGACTGAGAGTGACTGTAAAAAAGCTTTGCCAATGAGTTTGTCCACGGCATTATGTCGGCCAATGTCCTCAGAGAAAAGGAGGATCTCTTTCCCGTCTGAGAGCGCAGCGCTATGTACCCCCCCGGTCTCTAGGTAGAGTTTTGAAATCGTCCTGAAGGTGACGAGCAGACGTCTTATGTCGTCGAGGCTCATGAGCCGGCTCTTGACATCAATTCTTTTTTCCGGAGGCATTCGGTAGGCCGTAAAGGTCACACCTTTGCCGCAACCAGATGAGATGGCCCGCTTTTCGAACAGCTTGGAAAAATCCGGAGGAAGATCAGCAAGCTCGATCCGTACCACAGACTCCCGCTCATCTATTTCGATTTTCTTGATCGCAGCTTTGTCTCGGAGAAGCCCTTCCGACAGGAGAAACCCTACGGAGAGTTCCCTGAGTTCGGCTGGAGTACACAGGAGCGTAACGAGTGGCTCATTGTTTAATTCAAGCCTGACCGGGAGTTCCGCTGCAACTTCATCAATGCCGCCCTCGATGGTATTGCCGTTTACTTTAAGCACCGGTGTTTCTCGTTTAGTTTCCACGAGGGAAATATAACACAAAGAGGGAAATGCGGCAAGGGGAGGGTGCAGGGAGGAAAAGCCACCAGTCTGCGGCCAAGGATTTGGAAATGAACACTCGAAGCCGTGCTTTAGAAATGCAGGTTCAATCTAAGTGAGTAGGCATTGACCTTTGCGAAATCGCCTTCCGCTACTATGTTCAGTATCGGCAGCACAGAGAATTTCATGCCTATGAATTCTTTTGTTTCACTTGAATTTACCGTGCTGAGAGTCGTCGCCCCTTTCGGCGTACCCGTAATCCATACCTGACCCAAGCCTACATAGGGGGTGATAAAAACGAAACCTTTGCTGATCGAGAGATCGAGAGACTTGGTCTCCATGTCGAAGACGTCTATGCCCGATAGCCTAGTGTACGCTCCACGGATTGCAACTGCAGGCATGACAATTCCGCCGCTGAGAATGGCATATTTGAGCTCGCCGCCAATGACATTGATATCAGTTCCCGGAACAGTCGCGAATTCAACACCAATATCGAGTGGAATAACGGGTAACCCCACTTGAACATGTACTTTGGGTACGAACAGGTAATTGGGGAGGCTCGATGGATTGGTGACCGAATTCTGCCAGTAGGAAGCGGACCTATTAATTTTAACTGTGGTCACTTCGACGCCGGCATCAATACCAGGGAGGAGCCCGCCGAGCGGTTCCGCGGGCGATAAAGGATCATAACTAATTGCAAGTCCAAGATCTCTAGTGAGGTTTTTAAAATCATCCTGAGAGGTGGGAAGTTGGAATGTGGTGGTTGCCATCGCTGGCACTGCTACCAATAACGCAATAAATACTGCAATTACGAGTTTTTTCATGTACATCCTCCTAATCAATACCGCGCACATTGATAACGAGCCAAAGATATATTGCGATTACCCTAGCAAAGGGAGGATGCTTTGTCAAGATTATTGTAAATACCGCAAGTCTGGGTCAGCGGGGAAGGCAAAGATTCCAAAAAAGCGCCGCTGTATTACCACAAGACGGTAGCTTAAAGTGTTGAAAACTACTGACCAACATAACAAAAGGGCATCTAACTTCAATAAGTTAGATGCCCTTTGCTCTGCAGAGGATATCTTATGAAGGAATCTTATTATATTATCGGCTTGTATTATGTTTTCTCGGATTGTCGGCTATTTTTTAGCCTTTGACTCCAATATAGTGACTCTTTTTCGATAGCAGAGAACTCATCATAGTCCACCTTCCAATGGAGCGAGCCCTTAATGAATACAATATTTGATTTTACTATCTGTACATACTCTGCGATCGCGCCTACCATTTCTTTCATTGTGCCATACCGTTCGCCTATAAGCTGTAATTTAGAGTCAAAATATTCTTTCATGATACCCAGAACACGATCGACTTCTCGCAGAAAAATATTACTTTGTTCGTTCCATATATCTTTCACCTTTTTTTGTTATTTCTATAGAAAACGCCTCCTTTGTTGCTGGAATACTTTAACAGAATTCATTGATTATTTCCATCGAAGCTAAAACGTCTGTGACTGGTAATACATGAACGCTGTTTTAAAAACGACTACACTATACAAAAGACCTGCGATATGGTTTCTAAGTCCAAATTTTTAATAGAGTTCTAATCTGTCTTTTTATCCAGCATTAATGGTAAAACATTTTTTTGAACATTAGTGAATCGTATTCTGCTGCAATTCGACGAGCGTTGATGTGCAACGATATATCCCCACCTGCAAATGTATGGCCCCATTCTGCAACTGCCATATCAATTGCGTCTGTTGGCGTAGCTTCTGGCCCTAGAGATATATCTTCGTTCGGATAACAAGTTACATAGTAACCATCTTCACACGTCTCTATATAAAGCTTTTCTCTGTCATCTTCAGGATATCCTTCCCAGTCATAATTACTAATATCAATATTACCTATGCACCTGCTTTTGTCGTATTAGCCATCTTTTCTCCTCATGCTCATTATTCTCAGAAGGTAGAATTTTATAAAAAATCTCTATTACTAAAAAATGTAAAGGAGATTGCCTAGCTATTGAGCAACGATCGAGTGAAAATATCAATACCCTAAGCTACCGGCTTGGCATTACCGCCGAGGCTTCATTCCGGTTTTGAGAGAATTTAAAGAGTTGATAGTTTGGTCTCAGTCACGGTGTCCGTGCAGGATCACAAGCAATGCAGACCGCAACGTTAGAAACTAAAACCTGCCTCTACGAAGGGTCCACTGAATCTTACATCTGCCATGACGTCACTCTGATTTATTTTGATGTCTTGGGACCGGTAACCCCCACTGATATAGAATATGGGAACCGGATTGACTTTTAGCTTCGCAATATAATCATAATAGTGATTCTCACCTATAGCAATACCCCTGAATTCACCTTCAATAGCGAATAGTGATATGGGCTTTACTTGCACCCCTGCATAAACCATTGGCAAGTAAATCGACAGGCTTTTGGAGGCGGACAATGAGTCTTGACTGATCGTTCCTTCAAAATCAATTTTTCTCGCGTTCAAGCCGAGTTCAACATTCAGTACACCAACGGTTGCAGTTTTGAGGAGAGGAATCGGATAGAATAACGCCAGATCGTATTGATTCAACTTGACGTTTGTTTGAATCGGTGTTGTGACGTTAAAAGTAGTGTTGCCGTACGTGATCTGCCTTGTGAGAGTTCCAGATCCCTCAAAAGACATCGGTGTAGCCAAGAAATAGATATTGGGAAGGATCAACGGCAATTCAGCCTTAACACGATAGAATGCCTGTCCCTTCTCGCTCAAGAATAGATCATTTTTGAGGTCGAGGTCACTTGTCCCCTGATATGATATTGTGCCTGACGGCGATTGTTGCCAATAACCCACACCCACTTCGACGCCAAGAAATGCAAACGCGCGATATGGAACTGCGATGATTGCTATTACGAATACACCTATGGCTACCAATTGTATTTTTTTCATGGTAACGTCTCCTTAAAAAAATAATTAGTTTCGCAAGATGATTGAAAGTATCAAAGGAAGGCGAATTTGTCAAGGTGAATGTGGGGAGTGCGAAAATAACGCTTGACAGGAAATTGCTATAGTGCTACTAATTTACTAAAACGTAGCACGGAGGTTCTCATGTCCGGTTTGACCCGCTTCGGCGTATCTATCGACGATCTCCTCATAAAAAAATTTGATGCGCTTATCGGCCGCAAAGGGTATGCTACCCGTTCTGAAGCCATACGAGATATGATTCGCGACAGCCTCGTTGAGCAGGAATGGGAGGCTGAAAATAGGGATACCGTGGGTACTATTACCATTGTATACAACCATCACACTCGCGAGCTTGAGCATGCGCTCACGGATATGCAGCACAAATCCTACCACCAGATCATTTCTGCTCTCCATGTTCATCTTGATTCCCACAACTGCCTCGAGGTATTGGTCGTTAAGGGCAAGAGCCACGAGATCAAAAAGATCGCAGACCGTCTTATCGGCACGCGCGGCGTGAAGCACGGCAAACTGACTATGACGACAACAGGGAAAGAGCTGGTATAGCCAGAATAGACGACTTCATCACCCTTTTACTGCGACACAATTGCCGTCAGGAGATCGTGTATGCGTAATGTACTAGCAGGTTGTTTTATCAGTGTACTTTTGCTTATACCAACTTCGGTATGGGCCGTTTATCCCTTCCAGGTGGAAGATACTAACACGCAGGGGAAAGGAAACTTCCTCTTTGAGCTTGACGGCACCTATTCAAAATTGAAAAATGGCGGCAATACGGATACGGACGTAAACGGGGTATTCACAGCGGGGACGGGAGATCATACTGATGTTATCCTAGAGGTCCCATATCGTATGCTCGACCAGAGCCCTGATGTGGACCGATATGAAAAAGGGTTAGGAGACGTTCAACTAAAGCTTAAA
>DASPQB010000076.1:0-39922 GCA_035625205.1 Nitrospirota bacterium
GACCTCCTGGTTCAAGATGACCGATTCGACGCAGGGAGCGGAAATGGCGGTAGTCACAAAATGATAACGGGAAGAGCCATGGATGCTTTGGCTACGCTCGCAGATGCATTGCTATGCCTGATCTTCCAGCTCGCTGGACAGGTGTGTTTGTTATTTTCTGCAAGTTAATTATTATTGAAACTAACAGATTTAAACAAGTCAAAGGGGTAAAATAGGGCTTCAAGAAAAATGGATATTAGATCTTTACGGAAGGCTCTATTGGCTAGGATAATATGGTTTTTTTTAGCTAGTGTCTGAATTGTAGAACCCCTTATTGGTTTTTCTCGTTTTTTGATATTTAGTAGGTTAAAGTTCCATACTTTGCGGACGCATGAAAAACGCTCATATTTTCAGGTCTTTTCCCTCTTCTCACCTCTAAACCATCCTTAATCTATTGCGATGGACAGGCTACAAAAAGGCCTAAAGTTTATTCATCGTTATGCCGATAATCACAATAGAAGGAGCAGCGAGATATGACCGTTTCTTCCATCATCACGAGTAGTTCAAGCCCTAGCACCGCATTATTCTCGATACTTGGTGGTCAACAAGCGTCACAACCATCTCAAGCTCAACTTTTGTCACAAGCCGTTTTAAGTGACAATGATAGCCCAATATTTTCTGCCCTTTCGGATAATGAACAAACCAGCAATCAATCTCTTGCGTTGTTCGCCATGGCAGGTGGAACGAAGGAGGATCAAGCTGGCAATTATCAGGGTGCTGCACAAGATTTCACATTATCCATCAGTTATAATCCATCCCAGAGCAATGTTGTCACTGCTGAAAATTTGATTGGGACGGCAGATATTGAAGACAATAACACTGCTGGAGCCATCAATGCTTACAAATCGTCCATTGCCGCAGATTCGCAAAACGATGCAACATATGTGTCATTAGGTAATATATATTTCAGCCAAAAAAACTATACTGATGCCGAAAAAAACTATGCAACTGCCGTTAGTTTGATTCCAACATCATCAAAGGACTTATACTCGCTAGGACAAGCGTATTTGTCAGAGGGCAAATATCAAGACGCTGAAAATACGTTTAACAAAGTAATAAGCTTGAATCCTACTGATGAAAGCGGATATTACGCTCTTGGACAAACATACAGCAAGGAGGGGAAATATAACAATGCGATCGAGGAATTTAATAAGGTGATCACCATAGCACCTAGCTTTTATACAGTTCATGTTGATCTTGGTGAAGCCTATGCTAATCTGGATCAGACAAATAATGCAAATGCTCAGCTGGACATTGTTCAAGCCAATGACCCAAATGATGCATCCCTTCTCAGTAACTATATTGATTCAGTTACAAAACCTCAGATTATTGCTGCCTACGGCGATGCAAGTAATGGCTTTAATACAAACCTCGGGCCTAATACCCAGGTTTCTAGTCTTAGTCCCTCGCTTGCAACTCCGAACGGTTCACAGCTTTTTTTTATGGAATTTGTTTTTAGCAAAGACATGAATCCGACGTCAGTGCAGAACCCATGTAATTGGTCAATTAGCAAAGCACAATACAACACTCCTGGAGGTGCCTATAACTGGGGGGTACCGACGAATTCGACAGACGTGCAAGTCGCTCCTATCCCGGTCAGTGTTGAGTACGATACATCTTCTCATACGGCTACGGTTTCCTTCCTCGTAGAACAAAATTCAACTGATAATGGTACAACTGATCCTTCCCATATAACATTTAAATTTAATGGTAAAGATGTGTATGGAAATAATATGAACCCATCAAAAGATCAATACGACGGAGTATCTCAGATTGTGTAGTTCAGAAAAAGGGTGCCTGGTTTTCAGGAAGTACACTTTTTGTTTTCAAGCTATCGATCTCCGGGATATTGCCACCTACCCTCACCAAGCCAACAAAAACATCGTTCTTGGCCAGTACTGCCATGCAATCAGGGAACGTCGGGTGCTTCACTAATTCCCCCGCCCACAATGACATCACCGTCACAGAATACTGCTGCCTAGCCGGGACTCACTCTTTTCACAGACTGCTCAAA
This sequence comes from Nitrospirota bacterium, assembly GCA_035625205.1. GTDB lineage: Bacteria > Nitrospirota > UBA9217 > UBA9217 > UBA9217 > JAJYKN01. The sequence continues at coordinate 2,054 of DASPQB010000076.1, forward strand.
TGTCACAAATACATTTCATTCTCCCAGCGGTTCTATCCTTGCCTCAACAAATAATGATCGGGGCGGTCCGTGCCCGCCATCGGGAACGCACCGGTGCATCTTTAGGCTTTATGCGCCCGACAGCTCACTGACGCTCACTACTAACCCGACCAAGGCAGACCTTGAGGGAGCGATGAAAGTCCATATTCTCGCCCAATCTGAGGCGATCGGTCTTTATGCTAGGAAATAGGATAACGCTGTTGCTTATAGTTTTTTGCTCATCTGGTAAATAAAAGCAAGTATCTCGGCAACCGCCTTGTAGAGTTCGGGGGGTATTTCCTCGTTTAGGTCGAGAGTAGAAAGCACCTCAACCATATTCTGGTCCTCGCGAATGGGGATTCCATGCTCGCGCGCAAGGGCAATGATCTTTTCGGCCACCGATCCTCGCCCCTTAGCCACAATTTTTGGCGCGGAATCGGCGCCTTTATGATACGTCAGTGCCGCAGCTTTGCTCCAAGTGTCGTTCATATGCGGATATTGAGTCCTCCTCCCTGAGGGGTCTTGATCTCGATATTGGATGCCCGATGGATCGTAAAGCCTGCCAGCTTGATTCCCGCAGCGTCGGCCTGTTTTCTGAAAAGCATCGCGTTATCCTGTAGCAGCTGAAAAAATCCTTTGCTTTCCGTCAACACGTCAGCGTAGATTTTGCCGGACTGAAGCAGCAGCCGTGCGCTCGTCCTGCCGGCGCGTTCGAGATCCAGATTCACCGTACAGGAATAAGACTCTTTACCCGGCTTGTCTCGCCCAGATTCCCGGAAAATGAGCTCACCTTCTTTGAGATCTTTCCAGACGAAGGGGACAAAAACCTGGAGCGTATCGCTGAGCCTTGACTGCAGTTGAAGAAGTTCGATATTCTTGAGGATAGTATCGACTGCAGCCGTCAACGCATCAGCCCTTACCCCGCTTTGGGAAAGACTGTTTGCGACGCTGCTGTTCACCAGCTCCTGCCTCAGGCTCAAGAGCGCAGCCTTCATGTCGCTGTTTGCCAAAGTCTGCACTTTCTGATTTAGTGCCGTCTCTTCCTGCCCCTCTCCCAGTATAAGGAGCCTTAGCTTCGCCTCAAATAGAACTCCCGAATCCTGGACGGCTGCCTTTAATACGCTGCCGGACAGACCATCGACAGAAACCATCATCTTCTCCAGCGCGCTCAGGCCGGGAAGCAATTCCTTTAGCGACTGCGGTATGCTCTCGATGAGAGAACTAAGCACCGTCATATCCTCGGCTGCGGGCTTGAGGTCTTTGAGCGCATTGAGCGCCGATAGAATGGTATTCTTGATCAACGCGGGTCCTTCCCCATTTCCCTGAATCAGACGGAGCCGCATGTCCTGCCCCGCCTCTTCCACGAGCAAAGAAAGGACCTCGCCTTGTTTGAGCGGGAGATCTGTTCTCGCTTCAAGAATTGAATTTTTCATCCTGATTGCGACCGCAGTATCGGTAACGGTAAGGACTTCAGCCTGCACGATTTCGCCCACCTGGAGGGACGGAACGTTCTTCGTCCTGACGAGCAGGCTGGCATCCTGACTAATCTGTGGGATTGATGGTATTTGCATTATATCTTCAACCTTAAAATGTCATATTCATCGACATGTCAGTTAAAACAATACATGAAATTTTATGTCTTTCATCGGTAAAAGCTTTTCTGCTACGGTTTATATTCTTATCGGTCTTTTATCGTAATTTCTATAGATTCGTTAATAATTTGACTACTAATTTAACATCGAAGTGCATCAATGCATGCATATTATTGGCTGACGAGCAGGGAGTGTTATTGTCTGGGATGAAGTTAATGATTTATTGGCATATTGATTATATCTTCATCGCATGGATTATGATCACAGAGTAGCATATTGATTTCAGAACATTAGTAACGCCTCATTTACATTTTTTTGGTCGATGCGGGAATTTCTATATATCTATACATGCGTCAATAATTTGGCTTATATATAATTGGAGATGCCTACAATAATTAGTTGCACAAATTTTTAAATAGTTAAAATAATTACAATATTACAATATGTTACTAATAACATCATTAGTTTTTCATAATGCATATCGAGTCGGTATTAATATTGCAGTATAGGCAACAGTATCTAATTATTGACATAAAAATTATTTTATATGCTTATCCGGTTAACTCAGGTTTCGACTTTTTTGAGCGACCAGAACAGTGATGAATAGTCATTATTTGGGATGACAATGACCGTGATATGTGAAAGTTACCAATTAGCTGCGACAACCGGATAAGCATGTTATTTTATTTGGCACCATAAGAATGAATGCCCATAAAAAAAAGATTCTCATAACCGGCTCCGACGGCTTCATTGGTTCCCACCTGACCGAGGAATTAATACGTGAAGGTTATGACGTCCGAGCTTTCGTTTTCTATAATTCATTCAACTCCTGGGGCTGGCTTGACCATTCGGAACCGGAAATTCGAAAATTTCTCGATGTCTTCGCCGGAGATATACGCGATCCGCACGGGGTAAAACGAGCAATGACGGGTTGTGATGTTGTCATCCATTTGGCAGCGCTTATAGCGATCCCGTATTCGTATCATTCACCCGATACGTATATTGATACTAATATTAAAGGCACACTGAACATTCTACAGGCCGCCCGAGAGCTCGGAGTCGAGAAAGTCATCCATACGTCAACGAGTGAGGTATATGGCACAGCAAGATTTGTTCCCATAACCGAAGAACATCCATTGCAGGGACAATCACCCTATTCCGCAACAAAGATAGGGGCTGATAATCTTGCAATTTCATTTTATCATTCTTTTGATACTCCAGTCTCGATTATCCGTCCCTTTAACACCTACGGCCCTCGTCAATCCGCACGTGCTATTATTCCGACGATAATAACGCAAATTGCAAGTGGTCAAAGGCGAATAAAGCTTGGAGCATTACATCCTACCCGGGATTTCAATTATGTAGCAGACACAGTGCGGGGCTTTATTGCAGCTGCCATGTCTGACCATTCTGTGGGTGAAATTATCAATATAGGCAGCAGTTATGAAATCTCAATAGCTGATACCGTCCAGCTCATTTCCGAGCTTTTTGGGATTCCTATTGAGATAGAAATCGATCCAATACGTGTTCGTCCCAACAAAAGCGAGGTGGAGCGGCTCTGTGCAAATAATGAAAAGGCAAAACGGTTGCTGGACTGGGAACCTCAGTATGCAGGGAAAGAAGGACTTCGACAAGGATTGGCTGAAACGATTTCCTGGTTTACCAATCCAAAAAATTTAAAGACATTTAAGGCTCATCTATATAACATATGAATATTCCGCTTAATCCACAAACCGTACTCGAAGCCCTGAGGAGTGTATTACCGTCAAATCGAGAACATGTGTCGCTTCATGAGCCCTCGTTTAGTGGGAATGAAGAAGCCTACGTAAGGGAATGCATTAATACCGGCTGGGTGTCCTCGGTCGGAAAATTTGTCGATCGTTTTGAAAGAGATCTCGCGGAATTCACTGGCGCAAAATATGCAGTTGCCGTTGTAAACGGCACAGCGGCACTGCATATCTGCCTGAAACTGGTCGGCGTAGAAACGGGGGACGAAGTGCTCATCCCGACGCTCACCTTTGCTGCTACGGCTAATGCAGTTACCTATTGTGGGGCGATTCCTCATTTTGTCGATTCTGAAAAACGGACGCTGGGGCTCGACCCTGTTCACCTCACTGATTATCTCGCAGAAATCGCCGAATCTCACCACGACGGCTGCTACAACCGTATAACCGGTCGTCGCATCAAGGCCGTTGTGCCGATGCACACCTTCGGACATCCTGTTGATCTTGACCCACTGTTTGCCGTCTGTCAACGCTATGGCCTGGAGTTAGTAGAGGATGCGGCGGAATCTCTAGGGTCATTCTACAAGGGGCGACACACGGGAAACTGGGGCCGCCTTTCGGCCCTGAGTTTCAACGGCAACAAGATTATCACTACTGGTGGAGGAGGCGCCATCCTAACAAACGACGAAGAACTGGCGGCACGGGCCAAGCACTTAACTACAACAGCCAAGGTTCCTCACCGCTGGGAGTCCATGCATGACATGGTTGGGTACAATTACCGTCTCCCCAACATTAACGCAGCTCTCGGATGCGCACAACTTGAGCAGCTGCCATCGTTTATTTATAAAAAGCGTTCTCTTGCGGATAGGTACAAAGCCGCCTTTAGCGGTGTGACAGGAATTTCGTTTTTTACTGAGCCAGAATATTCAAAAAGCAATTACTGGCTGAACATTTTATTGATCGACGAGCAAAATTTGTCGCAGAGAGACGCAATATTAGACTTGACCAACCGTAATTCTATCCAGACGAGGCCGGCCTGGATCCTGATGCACCGGCTTCCCATGTTTGATCTATGTCCACGCATGAACCTGAGCGTTGCGGAAAACATAGTCAGCCGTTTGATTAACATACCGAGCAGCGCGTACCTCGGAGGAGAAGTTCATGTCGAGGCGTAGAATCTGCGTAGTCACAGGCAGTAGGGCAGAATACGGCCTTCTCTATTGGCTCTTGAAAGAAATTCAGGAAGATGCCCATCTTGAACTTCAGATTATTACAACGGGCATGCATCTCTCCCCTGAATTCGGATCAACCTACAGGGTGATAGAAGAAGATGGTTTCATGATTAATGCGAAAGTGGAGATGCTTCTATCCAGCGATACCCCCGTCGGAATCGCAAAATCAATTGGCCTTGGGGTGATAGGTTGCGCAGATGCCTTGGACCGTTTGCGCCCGGATATTCTGGTTCTGCTCGGGGATCGTTTCGAAATTCTTGCAGCGGCCCAGGCGGCAATGTTAGCAAAAATTCCGATCGCACATCTTCATGGAGGAGAAACAACCCAAGGGTTACTTGACGAGGCTATTCGTCACGCTATAACCAAAATGTCGCATCTGCACTTTGTTGCAACAGAGCCGTACAGGCAACGAGTTGTTCAATTGGGGGAATCACCGGAGAGAGTATTCAACTACGGAGCTCTGGGTTTAGACAACATTTTGAAGTTAACGCTTTTAAGTCGGGACAAGCTCCAGGAAGAGTTGAATTTTAGCTTTAGGAAAGTCAACTTTCTTGTAACTTACCATCCTGTGACGTTAAGTGCAGAAGGGCCTGAAAGAGCAATGAATGAGCTTTTCAGGGCATTAGATAGATTTCCTGAAGCGTCTGTGGTTTTTACGAAACCCAATGCCGATACTTTGGGGCGAATTATTTGTAACATGATTGATGACTATGTTGATAAGCACATTGCTCGTTCTGTCTCATATACGTCTCTCGGACAGTTGAAATATTTGAGCGCTGTTAGCAACTCAGAGGTAATTATCGGTAATTCTTCGAGCGGGATTATTGAGGTTCCGGCACTCGGCAAACCGTCGGTCAATATCGGTGACAGACAAAAAGGAAGATTGAAGGGACCTTCCGTTATTGATTGTGACGACAATGCACACAATATAGTTATAGCTATTGAGAAGGCGCTCTCAGCCGAATTTAAAGAAAAAATCTTTCCAGCAGAATCGCCTTATGGTGTTGGTGGAGCATCAAAGAAGATAAAACAAAAACTCGAAGAAGTTAATCTAAATGGGATTCTTTTTAAAAAATTTTTTGAATTAATTACCCCGCAGCAAGCTGACGGGGTATAAAGGAAGAATACTCATATGAGAAACCTGCGGTTTCTCATGCTCTTCCCTCTATAAGGTGACCCCGTAGCAAGCTACGGAGAATAGCAAGTTTAAAGGTGATGCAGTGAAGATTGCTTTTATAGGATGCATAACCCTTAGCTGTAAAATGCTGCAACATCTGTTAACAAGTTCATATGCAGAAGTCGTTGGCATTGTAACTTGTAACAAATCATCATTTAATGCCGATTTTGCTTCATTAAAACCTTTAGCCTCTGAAGCGGATATCCCCTGTTTTATAGTGGAAGGAAATAAGCAGAACGCCATGGCCGAATGGCTAAGAACGCTACGGCCTGATGTGATTTATTGCTTTGGGTGGTCTTATCTGTTGAGAAAAGAGATATTGCAAATTCCAAAACTTGGCGTGGTTGGTTATCATCCTGCGGCATTGCCAAAAAACCGAGGACGTCACCCAATCATCTGGGCATTGGCGCTGGGGCTGAAATCAACGGCATCAACATTCTTTTTCATGGATGAAGGAGCAGATTCCGGCGACATCTTAAGCCAGGAGACTGTTATGATTGATGATACAGATGATGCTGGAATTCTTTATGAAAAGCTTTCCGTATCGTCGCTTCGACAGATAACAGATTTTACCGCTTTATTGGCAGAAGGAAAGTATACACGTATTCCTCAGGATCATGAAAAAGCAAATTATTGGCGAAAGAGAATTAATGATGACGGCAAAATTGATTGGCGAATGTCCGCAAAATCAATTCATAACCTTATCAGAGCATTGACAAGACCTTACATAGGTGCTCATAGCATTTTTCAACAACGAGAAGTTAAAATATGGAAAGCTAATGTAGCGTTGCTTGATGAGCCAGAAATTGACAATGTCGAGCCTGGAAAAGTGTTGTCTGTCGAGGACGAAACGATTGTTGTAAAGTGTGGTGAGGGGGCTTTAAGAATTATTGCACACGAATTCCCTGCTTTTCTATCCGTGGGAGATTACTTATGACAACAGTTCTTGTTATAGCTCCCCATCCTGACGATGAAACCCTCGGCTGTGGCGGTGCAATCCTGCGACATCGCCATGCAGGAGATGATATTCATTGGTTGATCGTCACGAGCATAATTGAAGGCGAAGTATTTAAGCACGAACAGGTTGCTGCTCAGGAGCGGGAAATTGCCGAGGTAGCCTCTCGCTACCGGTTCCAGTCGGTCAATTGCCTACGCTTCCCCACCACCCGTCTCGATACTCTGCCTCAGTATGAGATAGTGGCGGCTATCAAGAAGATTTTTCAGCTTGTTAATCCGGAGATCATCTACCTTCCCTACCGAGGAGATGTGCATACCGATCACAAAATGGCGTTTGACGCAGCAATTTCCTGCACCAAATGGTTTCGTCAATCCTCCGTCAAACGTGTCCTGGCCTATGAAACCCTTTCAGAGACCGAGTTTGGAATCAACCCTGACTGCCGCGGGTTCCAGCCCAATGTCTTTGTGAATATCAGCGAATTTCTTGAAGAAAAACTGGCTATCCTTGGACTCTATTTCGGCGAGATGGGTGTTTTCCCCTTTCCCCGCAGCGTTGAGGCGGTGCGGGCGTTGGCCACGCTGCGGGGTGCCAATGCTGGCTGCAGTGCAGCAGAAGCCTTCATGCTTCTGAAGGAGATTGTGTGACAACTGGACACACTTATATCATCGCTGAAGCCGGGGTGAATCATAACGGCTCTCTCGACCTGGCGCTTCAACTGGTCGATGTTGCCGCAGAAGCCGGAGCGGATGCGGTCAAGTTTCAGACCTTCCGTGCGGAGCGTCTGGTAAAGGCAAGCGCTCCGAAGGCTGAGTACCAGATAAACTCTACTGATGCCTCTGAATCGCAGTTTGAAATGCTGAGGAAGCTTGAACTCGACGAATCTGTACATCGTGAGCTTATCGGACGTAGCCGTCAACGCGGGTTACAGTTTCTCTCAACTCCTTTTGATCAAGAGAGCGTTGATCTCCTGGCGGTGACCTTGGATCTACCTATTCTTAAATTGCCCTCCGGTGAGATCACCAATGCCCCACTCCTGTTAAAGGCAGCATCCACCGGTAAGCCGATTATCCTCTCCAGTGGCATGTGTACACTGTCTGACATTGAAGCCGCCCTCGGCGTGCTTGCCTTCGGCTATTTGAATCGGAGTTCGTCGCCTACGATAGCGGCTTTCCAGGAAGCCTTCCGCTCGGCTGAGGGTCAGCAACTCCTGCACGAGCATGTGACCCTGCTGCACTGCACCGCAGAATACCCTGCTCCCTTTCAGGATGCCAACCTGCGTGCCATAGAAACGATTGCTGCCGCCTTCGGTCTGCCGGTTGGATTCTCCGACCATACCGAGGGAATTGCAGTGCCTATCGCAGCCGTAGCTAAAGGGGCCGCAGTCATCGAAAAACATTTCACATTGGATCGAAACCTGCCCGGTCCCGATCATAATGCATCACTTGAACCCGACGAACTGAAGACGATGGTGTGTTTGATCCGTCAGGTAGAGAGCGCGCTCGGCTCTCCCCTGAAAAAGCCGGCTCCTTCCGAGGTAAAAAACATGAATGCAATTCGCAAGAGCATTGTGACGGCAAAAAAAATCAGGACCGGAGAACCTTTTACCACTGACAACTTAGCTGTCAAGCGGCCAGGGAGCGGTATTTCTCCGCTCCATTACTGGGAATTGCTCGGCAGAAAGGCCATTCGAGATTTTGAAGCTGATGAGGTGATCGAGCTATGAGCCTGCCTGTTATCGTCCTGGGGGCTGGGGGACATGCAAAAGTACTGATTGATACTCTGCTTGAATCGTCTGCGATTATCGCCGGGGTTACTGACCCCGATCCAAATCTTATCGGAACTAGACTTCTCGGCGTGCCGGTACTCGGTGGAGATGAGGTCGTAAGTAAATTCCCACAAAGTGAAATTTGTCTGGTAAATGGCCTCGGTTCAGTTGGATTGCCAATCAGAAGACGGGAATTGTTTCAACGATTCAAAAAATCCGGTTATATCTTTGCCAAAGTCGTTCACCCGTCGGCCATCATAGCATCCGATGCTGAACTGGGCGAAGGGACGCAGGTCATGGCCGGGGCGATTATCCAGCCGGGTAGTCGCATCGGCTGTAATGTCATCGTCAATACCAAGACCTCAGTTGATCATGACTGCGTAATCGGAGACCACGTTCACTTAGCCCCGGGAGTGACACTCTCAGGTGGTGTACGCATGAGAAATTCCGTTCATGTTGGCAGCGGAGTCACAGTGATCCAGGGCATAGAGATCGGAAATAATAGTTTGATCGGTGCTGGTTCGGTTGTCATTAATAATGTGCCAGACAGCGCCGAGGTTTCCGGTGTTCCTGCAAGAAATATAAAGATAGTGACAAAGAAATAACCAGGCGGTTAGTCTATGGAAAACAAACGTCTTAAGTTACGCCACAACATCACAAAACAGATATTTATCGTGATAACCTGCGATACGTTTATCGATGCTCCATATTTTGTTTTCCACAAATGGCACTATGATTATATCGACATCTGGGCTGTCAACGGATCCTGGCGAGGGGTTACCGTACCTTATGGTATGCTCTACATGAAAAATGGATTTCTTGATGAAATCGACGATCAGCCTACGCTTGCCCTCTTCATTAATATTGGAACCTACTTCTTCGAACCATACGCCCTCGAGTTCATCAAAGAACGACAACGTCTCGATATGTATCAGCTTATTCTGGAGATTGAAGCGCAGGGCGCAGACTGGGCTGGAGTCTACACCCAGTCAGAATGCGGGTTCGATATCGGACAATGGGATGAATATCGAATGAGTCTCGAGGAATTGGGAAATGTATAAAGACCGATCAGCTATAGGTATCATACCTGCACGCGGAGGCAGCAAGGGGCTGCCCGGGAAAAACATTATGATGCTCTGTGGGAAACCTTTAATCGCATGGAGCATTGAAGCTGGCTTGCGGTCAAAATATCTTGATCATGTAATGGTCACCACAGATAGTGAAGAAATTGCTGATGTTTCCAAAAAATATGGAGCAACTGTCCCATTTCTTAGACCGCAAGAATTAGCACGAGATTATTCAACAACATTTGATGCTGTGCAACACACTGTTGAGCATTACAGAAATATGCTTGGTAATACATTTGATTATATCATTCTGCTGGAGCCGACTTCGCCACTAAGAGAAAAAGACGATATTGACAATATGATAAAAGAATTAGTGGAAAATGAAAATCACTACGATTCCATTGTAAGCATAGGGGAGGTACATGAGCATCCTTCTATAATGAAAAAAGTTATTGGTAATTCTCTTGTACCGTTTTGTGAAGAATTAAAGCTGACAACAAGACGACAAGATAACCAACCGGCTTATTTCCCATACGGTGTTGCATATATTGTAAAAACGAGCGTATTGTTAAAAGAAAAAACATTTTATACTTCTAGAACTACCTTTTATAAAATTAATCGCTATCAGAATTATGAAATAGATGATATCTATGATTTTTTGGCTATTGAAAACATAATGAAATATCAGTGGAGATTATTATGAAATTTCTTGTCATAGGACTTGGTTCCATGGGTAAAAGAAGAATAAGGTGTTTAAAAGCCCTTAATTACACGGAAATCGTTGGATACGATGTCAGATTTGATAGGAGAAGTGAAGCAGAAAAATTATATGGCCTGCAAACGGTAGATAGTCTCAGTAATTTTGATTTATCTGCCATGGACGCCTTCATCATTTCTGTTCCACCAGCTCTGCATCTAGAGTTCCTGAAACTTGCCGTAGAACACAATAGGCCAGCCTTTGTTGAAGCAAGTGTCGTACTTGATGGACTTGAAGAAATCAATCGCCTTGCAGTTCTAAAGGAAGTATTAATTGCACCGTCTTGTACCCTCCGTTTTCATCCAGCCATTAAGGATATTAAGCGGATTGTACAGAGCGGCATGTACGGTAAATTTACCAATTTTTCATACCACTCGGGACAGTATCTCCCAGATTGGCATCCTTGGGAAAAGGTAACGGACTATTATGTGTCGCAAAAGGATACCGGTGGTGGAAGGGAAATCGTTCCATTTGAGTTAACGTGGTTGATAGATATCTTGGGCTATCCTGAAAACGTAGCCGGCTTTTATGGAAAGACGATGGATGTGGGCGCTAATATTGATGATACCTATGTGCTGTCGCTAAAATTCAGGCAAGGTTTCGGGATTTTCTTAGTGGATGTTGTTTCACGATATGCTATGCGAAGTCTTGTTTTAAATTTAGAGCTTGCTCAGATCGTTTGGCGATGGGATGAGGCGACTGTTAATGTCTATGAAGCGAATAATCAAAGATGGATCGCGTACAAGCAGAAAGAAGCATCTGCGCATCCAGGCTACAACAAGAATATTATCGAAGATATGTATGTTGAAGAATTGAGCTCTTTTGCTAATGCCTTGAAGGGGAAAGAGAAATTTCCTAGCACACTTGCAGATGACATAGAAGTTTTAAAGGTCTTATATCGTATTGAAAACAGACTATAGAAAGAGCGCAAAAATGGGGAAATCTCAGGACTTATACAAAAAAGCAAAAGCACTGATACCCGGAGGGACCCAGCTCTTATCTAAGAGACCTGAGATGTTCCTTCCTGATCTCTGGCCGGCTTACTATGAAAAAGCTAAAGGCTGCGAGGTTTGGGATTTAGACGGCAACAAATATATTGACATGATCACAATGGGAATCGGCGCATGCATACTCGGTTATTCGGATGATAATGTCAATACAGCAGTAAAGAATATTATTGATAAAGGTAGTATGTCGATTCTTAATGCTCCCGAGGAGGTAGAACTTGCAGAATTGCTGTGTGCTTTGCATCCTTGGGCGGGAATGGTACGCTATACGAGAGGCGGTGGTGAGGCAGTGACCGTAGCCGTCAGGATAGCGCGTGCCAAGACGAAAAAAGATAAGGTTTTATTTTGTGGATACCATGGCTGGCATGATTGGTATCTTTCGGCTAACCTTTCTGAGGACCGTGCGTTAGACGGACACTTGTTGCCTGGACTTGCTCCAAGAGGGGTGCCAAGAGCTTTACGAGGTTCATCGTATCCTTTTGTTTATAACGATACGAAGGGTCTTAAGAACCTTGTTGATAAGTTCAAAAATGAAATAGGCGTAATAGTATTAGAAGCAATTCGTAATGTAGAGCCTGAAAAAGAGTTTATAAACGCGATTATGGAGGTAACACGTGAACTTGGTGTTGTATTTATTGTAGATGAAATCACATCAGGATGGAGGTTAAATCTCGGAGGTGCTCATCTGCTCTACAAAATTGAGCCAGATATTGCTGTCTTTGCCAAATCGATCAGTAACGGGTTCCCTATGGGTGCAATTATAGGCAAAGAAGAAGTCATGGAAGCTGCCCAGGATACTTTCATTAGCAGTACCTATTGGACAGAAAGAATTGGACCGACGGCCGCTCTCGCAACTATCAAAAAATTGAGAGAGAATAACGTATCTAATCATCTAGTTGCAGTCGGGGAAAAAATTCAGGAGGGGTGGAAAACCGCGGCAGCCAAGAACGGTATTCCGATAGAAGTGTCCGGAATTTATCCACTGAGTCATTTCAATTTTCAAGGTAAGAAACCATTGGTTCTAAAGACCTTATTCACTCAGCTCATGCTGGAAAAGGGATATTTGGCCAGTAATTCTTTTTATGCATCATATGCTCATAAGGAAGACCACGTGAAAGGCTACCTGATGGCCGCGGATGAAGTATTTTCTTTTATTTCCAGAATCATGAGAGATGGAAAGCCTGAAAACTACTTAAAAGGTCCCGTCTGTCATTCCGGCTTCAAAAGATTAACCTAATGCTCGTCTAAGGAAAAGGACTTTCGAGTTGTATGTTAAATAACAAAGTAATTATTGTAACCGGTGGGGCAGGCCTGCTTGGCAGAGTCTTTATTAAGGCTATTGTCGAAAATGGCGGTATTGGTATTATTGCTGATATCAATAAGGAAAACGGGAAAAAAACAATGCAGGAACTAAAAAATGAAACGGGATCAAACGGCATAGATTTTGTACATTTGGACATTACTTCCAATAAGTCTATTAATAACATGATAGAAAGTTTATTAAGGAAATATCACAAAATCGATGCATTGGTAAATAATGCATACCCGCGCAATAACAACTACGGAAGAAAGTTTGAATCGGTAACTTTTGAAGATTTCTGCGACAATGTTAATTCGCACCTTGGCGGTTATTTTCTTACGTCCCAGCAAATGGCATTGTATTTTAAGAACCAGGGATATGGCAATATTATCAATATTGCTTCTATCTACGGTGTTATTGCTCCACGATTTGAAATATATGAAGGGACCTCTATGACGTCACCCGTTGAGTATTCTGTCATAAAATCGGCGTTAATTCAGCTTACTAAATACATGGCTAAGTATCTGAAGGGAACAAATATACGTGTAAATGCAATCAGCCCTGGTGGAATTTTCGACAATCAACCTGATATGTTTCTAAAAAATTATTCAAGGTTATCCCTTTCTAAAGGTATGCTCAGAACAGAGGATCTAAAGGGTACAATCCTTTTTCTATTATCTGATGAATCTACCTATGTAAATGGCCAGAACATTGTTATTGATGATGGATTTAGTCTCTGAACATTATCCAATTAGTGCCGTCAGTAAGGGGAAAATTGATGAGCAGCTTGAACAGCCATAATATAGCAATAAACAATGCAGCATGGAAAATTTGTGACAGGAATTTACGAAAGCGAAGTAGCGATTGTTCAAACGCTTTAATTTTATAACCATGCGACTCCTGGGCTTCACTGAGAAGTCTAATCCCTGCTAAGAAATGCAAGAGGATACCCATTCTCCAGAAGGCAGCATGAAAAATGAACCGCGCAACCATTCGGGAGCACTGAGACAAATAGGAGGAAATATGAAATTTCTTATGTTTTATGTGAATGACACCAGTAACACAAAAGTACCTACAGGTATTTTATATCTGCTTACTATCCTAAAACAAAGAGGACATAGTGTTAGCGTGTTCGATAATTCTATTTATGGCCAGGAGAAGGATAAAAACGATCATGACATTAGGGGAAGTTTTTTAAACTTTCAGCTGCTAGATTTGAGGCCGTATGGCGTTACCTATAATAGAGTGACTCAAGACTATGTTGATACGGAAGTGGCGAGACATTTACAAAATTTTGATCCAGATATTATTGGAATATCCATCACCGAGGATACTAGTAACAGTGGATTATACTTTGCAAGCTTATGTAAACGAATTCTTCCAAATGTCCCAGTAATTGTAGGAGGAGTTTATTGCATGACAAGACCAGATCAAGTGATTAGCCATGAATCGGTTGACATGGTTTGTGTCGGTGAAGGAGAAATAGCCTTGCCTACTTTAGTGGATAGAATAGCAAAAGGAGAATCTATAGACGATATTCAAAATCTGTGGATAAAGAAATCAGATGGCTCCATAATTAAAAACCCTGTTGGGTCGCTGATTGATTTGAATTTACTACCTTATCCAGATCTGTCTTTGGTCGATGATCGGCATTTATTTGCACCATTTGCCGGCCATGTGTACAAAATGACATACATAGAAAGTCAACGGGGATGTCCAAGAAGATGTACATATTGTTGTAATCAGGTTTTTTTGAATACCTACAAAGATCATATTAAGAATTACCTTAGAAGGAAAAATGTTGGTCGATTAATAGATGAAATTGTATATCTGAAAAATGAATATGGACTTAATTTTATCCAATTCACTGACGATGATTTCTTATTGAGACCTGTAGAAGAGCTGGTAGAGTTCACCAAACTGTATAAGGAAAGAGTAAATTTGCCTTTTTGGATCCAAGCTGAAGCATGGCATGCAACGGATGAAAAAGTAGGATTAGTCCGAGAAGCTGGTTGTGTTTCGATTAGTATGGGTGTGGAAACCGGCAGTGAGTATATATTGACAAAGATCATGAAAAGGAAAACCCCTCGCGAAAAGACGATAGAGGCATTTCGTATAATGCATAAACACGGTATTAGGACATCAGCTAACGTTATAATTGGTGTCCCTGAAGAAACTAGAGAAACAATATTTCAAACAATTGAACTAATAAGGGAGTGCGAGCCTAAAAGTGTTAACTCAGCTATATTTATTCCTTACTATGGTTTAGAGTTGCGCGAGTATGCCGTTCAAAAAGGCTACTTAGATGATAATTATCATCGTGACTTGAAAGATTCCTGGCGCGCAGTTTTAACTATGCCGCAAATATCAAATGATGAGCTTGAAAACCTTGCAAGGACTTTCGTGCTTTACGCTTCACTCCCTAAAGAAGATTGGAGCGATATTGAAAAGATTGAAAAGAAGCCAGATGAAAATGTAGAGTTAAAGAAAATCCTAGAAAACAAGTTTTGGAATATTATGCTGGAACGCGGAATAAATTTGGATATTCCTGGATTTGACTATGATGGCTTCCTGAAAGAGCGTCGTACGGAGCTAAGCATGCGTAAACCAAGAAATTCCTATCAAGATGCAGGGCATGTTGGCACAGCATGAAGATGCTGTGCAGGCCACGGCCGCGGCGATGGCCTCGGCGGATAAGGAGGACTTCCAGTCCCCCTTATAACCCGCTCTACAAGGATGACATCCATCCGCGTGGAAAGTACTGGATGTTTTGTAATGGTTTCCTAAATATTACTACACTGGGTCTTGAGTTGCTTCGAGAGACACGGCAAATTTTTTAGAATCGTCGGCAATTATAGATTGTTTCTAAAATATTTTATTTGATTGTGAGTGACTCGTATGAAAATATTGAAAGATAACTTCTTTATTCATGAGTATGAATCTATTACAACTGCCTTAAAAAAGCTGGAAAAAATATCCGATAAGGTAATTTTAGTAGTTGATGAGTCTAATAAACTTAAAGGGACTTTAACGGATGGAGATGTAAGAAGGTTTATTCTTAAAGGCGAAAGTCTTGATACTGACATATCGAGGCTCTATCAGAAAAATCCTATTTATTTGATTAAAGGCGACTTTAACTTGGAACAGGCAAAGTCTCTTTTTTTGAAATATAAAATACAATTAATACCCTTGGTTGATTCTTCTTTGAAGGTTTTAGATTTTATTACTTGGAATCAGGTTTGTCTTGGATTAGAGCCCATAAGCATTTCAGAAATGGACGTGAACATTCCGGTCGTCATAATGGCTGGCGGAAAAGGAACAAGACTTGATCCCTTTACAAAAATACTTCCCAAGCCATTAATGCCGATAGGTGAGAAGACCATTACGGAAAAGATTATCGACGAGTTCAAAAGGCATGGTTTGAAAATTTTTTATACCATAATTAATTATAAAGGTGAGATGATTGAGTCCTATTTTAACAGCATTGAAAAGGATTATGAAATTCACCACCTATGGGAAAAAGATTTTTACGGCACTGCTGGTGGTTTGAAACTGTTGGAGGAAATCGTCGGGGACATATTTATAGTCTCAAATTGTGACGTTATAGTGAAAGCCAATTATTGGGAAATTATCAACGCCCATAAAAAGAACAACGCAATGCTGACCATGCTCTCTTGTATTCAACACTATAAAATACCATATGGTGTTATAAACTCAGAAATTAACGGACTTGTTACAAAAATAACAGAAAAGCCGGAATATTCTTTTATTGTTAATACCGGGATATATATTTGTTCAAAGAATATATTAAAATACATACCGGCGGATCAATATTTCGATATGAATAATTTGATCCAACAGTTGATTATTAACAAAGAAATAATCATGACATATCCTATCACCGAAAACGATTACATTGATATAGGACAATGGGATGAGTATAAATCAGCTTTAAAGAAAATGGACATTCATTAAAGGTAATTCAAACGTTATGATCATTGGCAAGAAGTTTCTATGGAAAACTAGTAATCAAATTGTTTTATCAACTTTAAGTGTGAGATTACGAATGACCGTATGGCAGACATCCTTTTTACTAGCCATGCATATAGTTGAATATTTGAAAAGAAACTTCATCAGCGAGAACACGAATCATTTCCGGAGGAGTGGCAAATGACTTTTGAAAATATTCTCAGAAAAAATAAGGGGCTTAGGAATGCACACGCCGGCAAAAGATGTTTTATTATTGGTAATGGCCCGTCTCTTAACGTCCAGGACCTCACGCTCCTGGAAAATGAGATAAGTATTGCCGTAAACCTTTTTTTTAGTCATCCCAAGGCAAATAAAGTGGCGCCCCCGTACTGGGTAATGGCTGATCCGCTTTATTGGGAAAATCCCGATGTTTGGTTTTACCCCGCTTTTAACGCGGCCATAAAAGCAGAATGCTGTACCAAGTTGCTTGTACCAACCGGCGGCATTCCCTTTTTTTTGTCAATCAATACAGGGCCTTTAATCGATCTTCATTTCTTTAAATTTGATGCGACAAAGGACCATACAAGCATTATCGATTTTACACAGGGGATTCCCCCCTATGGCCAGAATGTGGTTATTGTTTGCTTAATGCTTGCTTTTTATCTGGGATGCAACCCTATATATTTTATCGGCTGTGACTATGATTTCGCCAGAATGTCCAAGGAGGAGTACCTAAAGAATAAATTCAATCATTTTTACGGGGAAGATATAGTACCGACTGATCATCAATACATGGCTTGGGAGCAGTGGAAACGGTGCATTGCGAGGATGGACTATGAATATGAACAGTTGAATAAGTATGCCGCTATGTGGGGCTTTAATGTATTCAATGCAACTAAAGGAGGTTTTTTAGAGACGTTTCCACGGGTTGTCTACGAGGATCTGTTTGCCCTAAACATGCCGCCTTACACTACAGCCGGGGAGAATCAGGGGGCCCGATTTCTCGGGGAAAGAGCCATACAGCTCATGAACTCCGGTGATAATCAAGCGGCTCTTGTCCTTATCGACGAGGCACTCAGGACCAATATTAACAGACAAATACGGGCGGAGGGGTTGGAATATTTGAAAGCCCTATGCCTTGCACGGCTGAACCGGTTTTCCGAGGCTCTCATATGTGCCCGCCAGGATTTCTCATGCAATCCTTCAAACCGCGATAAATCTGATGTTCTGATTCGGCAACTCTTGCAAGAAGGCGTTAATTGCGGGTTATTAAAGTGACTAACTTGAAAATAAGGACTCACACAATGGGTAATGTACTAGGCTCTCTGTTGCTAGCCGACCCCTACTCCTTCACGCGGTCGCCACGCAGAGGGAACACACCCAAGGCCAGACCATGATAACCATTACGAGCGCCCAAGCGAAGACGATTAAAATTCAGTACACACTTAAGCAGATATGCCGATTTCTTCAGGCGCTCAGAAAGGCTGCGGAACAATTGACTCTGCCTAAACGCTGGCGATTCATCTTAAGCCGTGCGTTCATCAAACTGCCGGGAGTTAGAACGCTCCAAACACCTGATTTACTGCTACTGGCGATGTGAAGCGGTGTGAATAAGTAGGTAAAATATGGGAAAAGTTTGTCCTGATAAAAGCACGATTGCGGAGTGCATCGAGCATTACGTGCTTTCTGAGCCTGATGCCCTTTGCTGCTCCATTCGGGTAGGAGGCACATGGTTTTCATACTCTAGAATGGAGTTCTGGGATTATATCTGCCGATATGCTTCGCTTTTTGCTGCTTCCCTCAGCGTACAAACGCTGATCCTGTTTATCAAGAAACTTGATATCCACCTTCTGGCTGCTTATATTGGCGCAATGAAGGCAGGCCATATACCTGCACTGATAAGCCCGCCGACGGCAAAGGTAAACGAATTTGAATACATGCGTAGGATTCGCCATATTTACGATCTTACCGGATTTGGATCTATTTTTACGGACACATCAGAGAAAGGGCACTACGTAGCCATCCGTGAGGGCTTGGTATTTTTTCCCGAAGACCTTCCTAAGCATTCAGTTCCGGTTGTCCCCCGTAAAACCGAAGATGCGCTCGTCCAGTTTTCTTCAGGTTCTACAGGTCTCCAGAAAGGGGTGGTGCTGAGCCACCGCGGAATCATTGCTCATACGCAGAATTACGCTGCAACACTGCGACTGAGCGGTGAAGACAAGATAGTCAGTTGGCTACCTCTCTACCACGATATGGGACTGATCGCCTGCTATCTGATGCCGTTGATGTGTGGTATCCCATTTTATCAGATGGATCCGTTTGACTGGATTGTCCAGCCCGATCTCCTTCTGAACGTTATTGAAGAAAAGAAATCCACAGTTTGCTTTCTGCCGAATTTCGCTTATCAAGTGCTTGCTAATAAAGGGCGCGCACATGATCTCAGCAGTATACGGCTCTGGATAAACTGCTCAGAGCCGGCACGCATGCACAGCCACGAGAGGTTTTTGAATAAATTTCCGACTGTAAGGCCTGAATCGCTAACTGTCTGCTACGCTCTTGCTGAAAATACCTTCGCTGTGTCTCAGACTGTGCCGTGGCACTGCAATTCGACCCGTCTCCACCCTGAAAGGGGAGTTATCTCCTGCGGCAGACCCATCCCCGGGGCCGAAGTCAGGGTGTTCCCCTCGGAGAACCACGATGACGGAGAAATCGGCGTGAAATCGGCGAGCCTCTTCTCCCGCTTCATGGATGGCAGCTTTCCTCTGACCGAGGATGGATATTACCTTACGGGCGACGTCGGTTTTATCGACGAGCGAGGAGAGGTATTTATCACGGGCAGAAAGAAGGACATCATCATCGTGAACGGCAAAAACGTTTTTCCCCAAGATGTTGAATATGCCCTGTCGGTCGTTCCCGGAGTCTATCCCGGCAGGGCGGTTGCTTTCGGCCTCTGGGACGAGAGCATCGGGAGCGAGGACTTGATCGTGATCGCCGAGAGGAAGCACGGTGAACCTGTCACGGAGCTCAAAATAGCGATCCAGAAAGCCGTGCAGAACGAGGTCGGTATTGTGCCGAAACGTGTCGAAATCGTCGAGCACATGTCCCTGGTCAAAACGAGCAGCGGAAAACTGTCCAGATCGAGGAACAGTGATCTGTACCGGACAAAGGAGCTTGCCCTTTTATGATATTCGCCGGAAACAGCAACATCACATCTTTTCGCCAGCAGGGTCTGGAGGTTGCCTCCCATGAGCAGGCCTCGGTGCACTGGGTCGGCGCTCTCCAGATAAATCATTTTTTTAACAACCACCCCGCGGGCGCCAAGGTTCGTAGGCTCTTTGCCGCGGAGCAGGGCTGGAAATTCCTGAGCATCGGCACGCATGATGTCTTCGCGCTCTGCCATTTCTCTTCCCAGGGCAAACAAGAAGAATATCTGGCGTCACTCCAAGATCTTTATCGCCGGGTGTTCACGGAGTTCCAGCAGGATGGCCGCTTCGCATGGCTTGTTTTTCCTCAGCCGCTCCATCAGACCAGTTTCCCGGGTCTCACACCCAATGATATCCTCGGCATCGCGCAGCGTTTTAACGATGCCATCAAGTTCCTGTGCAAGGGGCTGAACATCCCGGTTATTGATCCCTGCGCTGCAATCGTTGATAGGAATGGCGAGCCTGTCCCGCACTTTGCTCAGCACGACGGCATCCACCTGAATGTGGAAGGCATCAGAATCTATCTTGAACACATTTCCGCTCTCACGGGCGTTACGATACAACTGGTAAGCCGCGAAGCGCCCTTCGAACCTGCTTCCGAAGTGGAATCCTTCTGTTCGCTCCTGCTCGACGAGCTGGGAATGCCGTTCCATGCAGGCCTATCGCCATCGGCATTTAAGAAAAAGCTCATCCTGTTTGTTTCCGGCATGCTCAGAGACCGGAACCTTGACATGATGGTGGATGACAAAACGGAACTGGTGGATTCGGGATTACTGGACTCCCTGAGCCTCGTTCAAGTGTATACCTACGCGACGGACATCCTGACGCTTGAGATTCCCTTTGACGTCCATCTGCGAGATTTGAACACCCTGTCGAAAATCAGCGAATTTCTCATCAGGAAAAGAAACGAGCGTGGTGGCCCAAACGCGCTAGGTTTAAGCCAGCAGGATTTTCTTCTTTCCCTCAGGGGGGACGACACTGATGCAGATAATAAAGACCGCATTCTTGAAGCCGACAGACGCATTGCATCCATGGATGACGGCCTCTTCCGCAGCTTCCAGGAGGCGGTGGCTATCGCCTCCCACGGCATCTCCATCCGCTATGGAGTCATTTTGTTCTGGATCGCGCTGAACAAGGCTTCACGCGGGGACTACCGCGGGGCACTGGAATATATTGAAGCTGCGGGTGATCAAAGGCGTGCGTTCCCGTTCCAGAGCCCGAGGGGAGATTCCTATAGAACGGAATGGCGTACAAAATTCCTTGACACGGCCGGCAATGGAAAGATGCTCTGGGACCTGGAGGTTGCCGAATCAGTATTGCGCGTCACCTCGCCCGAGGAGGAGAAGCTCAACAAGGAATATCAAAACATACTCGCTCTTGCTGAAAAGGGCGATGTGACTCAGGCCGTTCTCGGTTTGGAGCGCCTGGTTCAAAGCAATCCCCGCATCGCCCTGTTTGCCAACAATCTCGGAGTCTTGTACACACGGCTGGGGAATAAGGAAAAGGCATTCGCCGCCTATCAGAAGGCCGTTAACATCGACCCCGCCAATATTACTTTTCTCAAGAACCTCGCAGACTTTCTGTATGTAGAACGAGGCGACATCGCGGGCGCGTTCGCGCTGTATACCAAAGCTCTTGGCATCAAGCCCGATGACGTGGAAACGCTTTCCCTGCTGGGTCGAATCTGCATCGTGGATCTGAACCGCGCCGAAGACGGCAAACTGTTTTTCTCCCGCGTCATCGCTCTCGATTCGCGCAACGCCATTGCCCGGGAAACGCTCGCTGCACTGAAGTCCGAACAGCTACCTCAATCCTTACAACATCCGAACGTCGGCGCAGAACAAGACGATGTGGAAGTCTTGATTCGGCCCGCCGACAGCGCGAAAGAGTATCTTGTTACGGCGCTGGTCTCTACATACAATTCCGAAAAGTTCATCAGGGGCTGCCTTGAGGATTTGGAGGGACAGACGATTGCGGACAAGGTCGAGATCATCGTCATCGACAGTTGTTCCCCTCAAAATGAAAGCGCCATTGTCGAGGAGTTTCAAAAACGATATTCAAACATCAAATATATTCGCACAGAACGTCGTGAAACGGTCTATCAATCCTGGAATCGGGGCATTCAAGCCGCAAATGGAAAGTACATTACCAATGCCAACACCGACGATCGACACCGCAAAGACGCATTGGACGTGATGGTCAAAGTATTAGAGAACCATCATGACATAGCCCTTGTGTATGCAGACGTCATTATCACGAAAACGGAAAACGAGACTTTCGAAAAGCATACGCCAATAGGCGGCTATAACTGGCATGACTGGGACCGTTCTATCCTTCTTGGCAAGGGGTGTTTTATGGGGCCGCAGCCCATGTGGCGGCGCTCTGTACATGATCTTTATGGATTATTTGATGAATCGATGGTGACATCGGGGGATTACGAATTTTGGTTAAGGATTTCCCAGACAATGAAATTTTATCATCTTAGACAATACCTCGGACTCTATCTTGATTCCCCGGCGAGCATCGAGCACAGCAACCGGGCTGCGCAGAGCAAAGAGAACAGCATCATTCTCACGCGTTACCAGACCGCAGCTTTCAAAAATATTTTAGTCCGATATCTGCCGTTCGAACAGCTGACCGCGGTGGCAGGCAAGGACCCGGATGCGAGAAACGAACTAGCCCGTCTTGTCAAGCTTATTAACGAAGATATCGGCATCACGCAAACCAGCTGGGATAATGACACGCCCTGGATTGAGAAGGATGAAGTATTACTCAATGATATCAGGAAGGGTAATCGCGTGAATGAAGAATTTCGGCTACTGGCCAAAGCAATGATGAACGGTCTTTGCCATAAGTACGCTCCCCGTTTTATCGAAGTTGCCACGAAACTCCTGTTAGACAAGACAACTGCCGCAAAGAATACCACACCAATAAAGGATCGGCCGGGATCACTGTCCGATAGGGAAGGCAGCAGCACGGAACGGTTTAAGGACTTCCTAGCTAGATCAGATAGCCTGCCACATGAGCCCCCTCCTGAGCGCTTAATAACAAATGGGTTGTTCTCCATCATTATTTTGATGTCTACTGATATGCAAAAGGCCAACCATTGTCTTGCAAGCATAAGGGACCATACCGCCGAACCTTACGAGATTATCATGGTCTTTGATAAGACATTAGATCATGAATCAAGCAAGTGGATTAGAAAAATCAGTAAAGATAATCCTCTTTATAAATTTGTCGATGGCGGCCCGGCGCAAGATTGCGCGATCATGATCAATAGGGGGTTGAGGGCTTCTTCGGGCGAATATATTGTACTCATTGCCGATGACGTCGTGGTCGCAAAGGAGTGGCTCTCCGGAATGATGGAATGTCTTCACAAGTCCCCCAACACGGGGATTGTAGGACCAATGTCTAATAATGCTCGCTTCGCTCAACGGGTTATTTCTAAAGATTTTCAGGCTTCTAATCACCTGCCGTTATTCGCAAAACTGTTTCGAGAACAATATCGGCATCGCAGGATCCCGGTTAAAACCCTAGATGGGTTCTGCATGCTATTCAGGCAATCACTTGTTCTGGAGATTGGCTTCTTCGATGAGCAATACGGATTAAACGGCTTCATGTTCGATGATTTTTGCCTACGAGCTACGCTGAAGGGTTATCAAAATTTTATTGCCGCAGACGTTATTGTTTACAATGACGGTCAAACGACCAATATGCCACGAACAAAAAGCGTCTTTACGGGGAAATGGACGGGCCTCCGTACTCAAAAAGATATCCTCGCCCAGATGGATGCCATTTCGGTCCTCGATAGGGCTGAAATTTTGATTCATCAAGACAAAATTGATGCGGCCTTTGATCTCCTCATTAGAGGCATTGGATTTTATCCTGGACAGAAAAAACTTTATTTTGCCTTGTCATCCATGCTATTGGATGCAAAACGGTTTCAGGAGGCTTTCGATGTCATGAAGGAGATGCAGTCAGATGATCGCGACATAAAGAGACTTGAAATAATCGCTTATTGTAAAGAAGGTTTAGGCTTAGACCACGAAGCACAAGATCAGGCCAGCGCTATCCTGTTATTAAACGGGCAATCGGCACCTGCACTTAATATACAAGGCATAGTCGCCTACAAAAGGGGAGATTTAAAAACGGCGGAGGAGTACTTTCAGCGCGCGATAATTGCTGACCCTGGATACGGTGAGCCGTATACAAACATCGGCGTAATGCGATGGACAGCGGGCAACCGTGAGGAAAGTCTGCACCTCATGGAAAAAGGGTTCATCCTTTCCCCCACGACCAGCGACCTGGCAACACGATATTACGAGGCTGTGTTGGCCCAGAATGAGTACAAAAGAGCAGAGGGCGTTCTGAGAAACGCGATCGGGATTTATCCAAACCACAAAAAAACATACTACTTTCTGATAGACGCTCTCATAAAACAGCAAAAGTTTGCGGAAGCGATGAACGAAATTGAGGAAGTATTGAACAAATTCGATTTGGATGATGGCTTGCTGACTGCTGCACGGGCCGTCCGGGACCGCATTGGCCCGAAAACCATCGATAAAACTTTTCATGATCGGGCCAGTCTCTCACTCTGCATGATCGTAAAGAATGAGGAACAATACCTGGCTCATTGCCTTCACAGCGTCGCATCAGTTGTGGACGAAATAATTATCGTTGATACGGGATCCACAGACCGGACAAAGGCTATTGCACTCGCGTTTGGTGCACAATGCTACGATTTCCCGTGGACCGACGATTTTGCGGAGGCAAGGAACGTTTCTCTCGCTAAGGCAAAGGGAGATTGGATATTTGTGCTTGATGCTGATGAGATGGTCTCGCCTCTCGATATCCCAACCTTAAAGAACATTCTAAAGAAGAAAAATGCACCTCGGATCGCTTATCGACTGATCACGCGAAATTACATTGAACAGTTTGGCGTTGAAGGCTGGTCGCCAAACGAAGATAGATATGAGCGCGAGTCCGCAGGCAACGGTTGGCTGCCATCAACCAAAGTCCGCTTATTTCCAAATGATCCTAGCATTAGGTTTGAAAATCCGGTACATGAACTTGTGGAGCCATCAATACAACGGTTGGGTATCAAGATCAATAGCAATGATATCCCAATTCACCACAGGGGCAGATTAAACCATGAAAGAATGACCTCAAAGCAGGGACACTATTACGATCTCGGAGTCAAAAAACTCGAGGAATCAGGCGGCAACATAAAAGCGCTTACTGAATTAGCAATTCAAGCAGGTGAACTTGGTAAATATGAGGAGGCCATCTCTTTATGGAAGCGCGTTATAGAGATCTTTCCAAATGAATCGCTGGCATACTATAACATGGGTAGTCAGCATTTATTGCAGGGGAAGTATCACGAAGCACTTCAAGCATCGAAAAAAGCAGCCATTCTCGCTCCGGAGCGTAAAGAAGCTGTCACAAATTATGCCCTTTGCGAGATTCTCGTCGGAGATGCACAAAGTGCTAAACGCCTATTAAGCGGACTGTCAGGGGAAAAATCTGACTTCCCCATTGCCATCGCGTTGCAAGCTGCGATCTATTGCATCGAAGGGAATAATCAGAAAGGATTTGAATATTTTGAAAGACTCCTGAAAGCTCGTATTAACTTTCTGCCTTTTGTTCATGATACGGCAAAGCGGTTAATCGCCGTCGGTAGGACCGCTCAAGCTAACAAATTGCTCAACGCCGTCATAGCGGGGAATTATTCAGACAGAACCATTCTCGAGCTTCAGAAAGAAGCGTCTCAGATGACACAGCCCGTTGGGACGTAACCGTAACAGTCTTGGACGTCACCTACGGAAGACGAGATTGATGAATCCCATGTCCTATGCGGGAGTGCCCCGAAGCCCTGCCGCAAGGCTAAGGTTTATATTTATAACTGACGTAAGCTTATCCGGTGATGGGTAGGACATAGCATAGATGAGTCTCTTGCTAATAAACAGGCTGAGGGACAAAATGTCCTCTCGCAATTTCTTCGGGAGCGGATTATCTTCTTTAGCCAGTTCCGATTGAAATATGCTCCATATCCGCTGATTATACTGTATTGCTTCGCTTAACTGTTTATCATTCCCTGCAATGCCCCAATTATTCTGGCATATCTGGAGTTTCAAAGCAGCTTGGGTGAGCACTGATGCTTCGATCTCCCGTCCTGACATAGTCGTTTTTTGAACAGTCCTATATGCTTCGAGCTGATTTGCGTACACGACTGATTACCTCCTGTTCATATTCTATAAGTTTTTTTGCCTTCTTGAGCGCTTGATAATAGTTATTGTGTAAAATCTGTTCGCTGATCTGCTCAATGAGCGGGATCATACTTGGAGCAGCTTTTACAACATCACCAACCAACTTCCAGTATAAAGCATGGCGTTCAGATTGATTTTCCCCATCCACGTACATAAGTTGGATGACAAAATAGATTTTTTTGCAGGGAGTATCTGCATTCTTCTCACTCAAGATATCTTTCTCCCGCAGAATGGGGACGTTGTTTTCAATAAGGAGATCGCTTTTGGAATTGCCGTTCGTTACAACTGCCCCCCCTACGATCAGCCGTTCGTGCGGTTTAAGAGTGATTTTTAATCCCATGGAGTAGTCTCACGTTCTAGGTCATTAGATTTTAGTGCTGATGACAATACCTTTCTGAATAGGAGCAGCGCCGTCCGGACTTTTCTGCTTAATCGAATTATTAATCCGAGTAAGATCGTGAAGTGCGGCCATAATGTCACTATCCGAGGCGTTATCGGAGAGTTTTGTATTTGACAAACCCTCTTTAATGTCAGCGGGGATTGTAGAATTTTCTATCTTCTTTTGTACCCATTGAAACCCCTTTATAAGGTCTATCCGCTGCGGAGCTCCCGCGGGGAAGAACGGGGGATAATTATCCATGAGTGCGTCCAGTTGCTTCTGTATGAAATCTATATTGCTGCTGATTGACAGCATCTGACCTTGCGGAGTTATCGTCGAACTCTGACCGCTGGTTGGAGCAGAAGAGCTTTGCCCAGACACTTCGGGGGTATTTTCACCCTTTCCTGGCTGGCTGGAAGTCTCAATTTGACTTGCCTGCATTATAACATTAGAGATTTCCATTATCTCCTCCTTTGTCATCGAGAAAATGCTGGAGGGGCGAGACTCCCCTCCAGCTCAATGAACGTGGCTTTCCTTAGACCTACGGGAAGAGTTTTAAAACTGACTGCGCTGCCTGAGAAGACAGGCTTAATGCGGTAGTGCCAAGGGACTGCTGCGTCTGGAGCATCAGCATGTCCGCGCCTTCCTGGTTCATGTCAGCCAGCGTAAGGTTGTTGGCGCCTGTTTGTAGGGTGTTGATCATGCTCGTTACCCATGTTTGACGCGTGTTGATGATGCTGAGACCTGATGAAAGGTTCGCTGACTGGTTATTAACCGTATTCTGAGCAGCAGTCAATGCGGTTACGCTACTCTGGATTTCAGTATTGGTGGCCCAACTGCTGGCTGCATTCAACCCAAGGCCTCCCGATGTACCAAGGAAACCATTAACAGTGAGTTGATCGCCAGTATTCGAGCCAAAGGTGACGTCAAGAGTATCGCCATTCAGCAGATTCGTGCCGTTATAACCAGAATCTTGAGCAATCTTGTCCAACTGAGTAAGAAGCGCATTATACTGATTCATATAGTTGGTACGATCTGACTCGGATCCTGGCAAGGCTGTCGTTGTCATGGTATTTGAAGCGGTGATGCTTGTAGTGAGTACGTTTGTAGTAGAATTGGAAACCGTTACAACGTTACCCATGACGGAGCTAACATCTATGCCGCCCATAGAACCACTTGAATTAGCATACTGCGTGCTAATAGCTGCAAAAAGGTTTGCTGCCGTTTGAGCATCGTTGCTGCCGACCTGGAACTGGTCCGTACCGGGTGCTGTACCGTTTGTAACTGCTGTGAAGGTAACTCCGCCAACCGATACTGTATTGCCCGCCACAACGCTGGAAAGTGTAATTGCCACGTCTGCATAAGAACTACTGTTGCCTACTGTAGACGCCTGTGCGCTCTGCGCAATGGCCTGCGCCTGGCTGATCAATGAACTGATCGAGGTAATACCGGCGTTCGCGGCTTGGATCGTCTGCACGGCATTGCTCATGCCATCCTGGTATCCCGAGAGGGTATTGGCGGTGTTGTCAAGATTCTGTGCCGTGAAAAATTCGAGGGGATTATCGAGTGCAGAGTTGACTTTTTTGCCTGTAGAGAGTTCTTCCTGTGTTTGGTTCATTTCACTAACGGTGTTTTGAAGAGAGATGAGGTTGGACCTCATTGCTGATGTTAATGATACTGAATCGATAGCCATGGTAATTCTCCTTTTCTAGGTTTTGATATCGGCATTTCTTGCCGACATTTCGTGCAGATGTGCACGATTTCTTTTCAAGGCTTCTGGCTGGTCGCTGCTGTTATCTTCCTCCTTCCTGGCCGTAGATTCGTCCGCCTTTGAACTTCTTATCGGCCGGTCATGATAAAACTTTAATTGCAGCATTAAACGGTGTTCGCGTTCAAGATCGTTCCTTTTCTCGTTGATCTGTGATTTGCTCTAAAGTTTCAAAAAAATCGTCCGATAAGAATCACAAAGGTACGCCCATTCTGCCCTGCGTGGCAGGAGGATGAATCATGACGGTCTTCCCCTTCCCGATCAACGAGGTGATGCGCCTCGACGACAGGCTCTCGAAGCTCAAACCGTCCACACTCTTCGAAGAGGACGAAGGCGAGCCAAGGACACCGTCAATATATCGACGGAGGCGAAGAAGCGGGTGGTCCTCGATCAAGCACGGTCCGAAGTAATGGAGCAGATCGAGAAAACACTCCAGCGAGGGCGGACAACGAGCTATGCAGAGACAAGATTTCAGGATACTCGTCGCAGACGACGATGATATAGCGCGAGACGTCATTACCACCCTCCTTGCGAGAGATGGATTCTCCGTGGTCCACGTGGCTGACGGCCTCGAAGCAATCAACCATCTCAGGATCGAGGACGTTCACCTCGTCATTACCGACCTCATGATGCCCGGAGCGGACGGAATCGAAGTTTTGAAATTCGCAGTCCGGAACAATCCCTACATCGCAGTCGTCATTCTTACGGCCTATGGGACACTCGATACGACCCTTGATGCAATCAAAGGGGGGGCCTACGACTATCTAACGAAACCGTTCAAGGCACAGGAAATATCTATTATCGCCGAACGCGCCTACCAGCGTGCACGGCTGATAGACGATAACCTGGAACTGAGGAAGAACCTGCGTGACACTTACCGCGACCTGGAGTTGCTCAAAAACATAACGGCAAGCAACAACCCGGAAGTGACGTCCGGCTGGCTTGAGCGGATAGCAAAACTGAAAACCATGAACGTGCTTCTCGCGCAGGAAGCGGACCTGTTGAAAGAAAGGCTGGTCAAGGGATATGTACAGGAGCAGGATATTAATCATTGATGACGACCCGCTTGTGCGGGATGTCCTTTCAGATATTTTTTCTCAATCGGGAAGCTATCAGCCCGAGATCGCCTGTGATGGCCACGAGGGGCTGAAAAAAATCCGAGAAAGCGACTTCGATATGGTGTTCACCGACCTCACGATGCCGGGGATTAACGGCATTGATTTCATGAAGACAGCGTTCAAGATCAACCCCACCCTGGCCGTGGTCGTAATCACCGGGCACTCCTCTATCGAGAACGCGACTAACGCCATGCGGGAAGGTGCCAAAGATTTTATCACCAAGCCGTTCAGTGTCTCGACGGTCACCTCCACCGCTGACCGCCTCATCGGCGAGCGGCGGCTGCTGAAGAAGACCGATATCGGCGACCCCCGCAATTCCCTAATCGGCCGTCTGAATTCGGAGCTTTTCAAGCGCTTGCAAGAAGTCAGAGTCCTCCAATCCATCAGCACCGAGCTTGACTCCTTGTACAGAAACGAAGAGATCTTTCAGAAGGTCGTCGACATGGTTTCCCGCCTCCTCATGGTCAAGGAAGTCTCTTTCGGGATCATAGAAAGCGGCACCTTCAAGGCCAGAGCAGCTGTCGGCGTGCGCATGCAGGATATCCCCATTGCTGGCAGTCTATTCGAGTATATAGTATCGACAGGAAAGCATTACCTTTCGACATTCGGTGAAATCAGCCCTCACACGGGCGAACCGCTCACGACTCAGTTTTTCGCTATGCCCTTCACGATCAATAATAAAGTGTACGGAATCATCAATCTTGCAAACAAGGTCGACGGTACGGCCTTTACCGATGATGAGATTTCACTCGCGCTCACTTTCGCGAAAAGGGCGGCCCAGCGCATCGAGAACAACGCTCTCTACGAAGTATTCTATAACAACCTCATCAATACCCTCAAATCGCTCGTCAACAGCATCGAGGCGAGGGATTCTTATACCAAGCAGCATTCGGAGCGCGTGACGGCATATGCGCTCCGGATCGCCGAGGCCATGGACCTTCCTGCGGAGGACCGGGACGCGCTCGGGTTCGGGGGGTATCTTCACGATATCGGCAAAATCGGCGTTCGCGACACGATTTTGCTCAAGACGGAAAGACTCACGCCCCAGGAACGGAACGAAATCAACTTGCACCCCGTCATCGGAGAGAACATAGTTAAGCCCTTACGGTTCTTTCCCAAGGTACGGGAAATAATCCTTCACCACCATGAGCACTTTAACGGCAGCGGCTATCCAAACGGACTCGCAGGCACTACCATCCCCGTAACTGCACGGATTCTTGCCGTCGCGGACGCCTATGATGCGATGACATCGTCGCGTCCCTATAGGCAGGCACGGGTGCACGAACATGCGGCTGCAGAACTCATGCGGAATGCAAACACGCAGTTCGACGGTGAAATCGTACGGGCTTTTTTACATTGACCGGCATGATTGGGATGGCGTCAATAAACTCCAGGGAAAAGCAGAGATATTCTGATTCTGAGGTAAAGACAAAGCAATCGGCTCAAAAACTGGCCGAATGCCGCAATGCATAAGCTGAACGTCAACCATGCATGCTAGTCCCTAAAACTTACAGTGCCAGGTGAAAGATCTTGAGGCTGGTAAGGGATAGGGAACCGGGAGTGACCGAGTAGACTGTTACGTGACAGGGATGCAAGTTTTTCCCTGCATCTCCTGCTGCGATCGGTTTTGATATTACTCGTACCTGGAAGGGAGGGGCCATCATGGGGTTACGCTCTGGGGATCAAATTAACTACCGACTGATGCCGGATATTGACCTCTACGGTGCTACAGTGCTGTCTGTTGACGAGAAAACCATGGAACTCCGTACAGAGGCCGATGCGCCGGCCATCGTCAAAAATGGTCAATACGTCATGATTAACGAATTAGATTCCGATATCGAGCACTACTCCGAAGTAACTTTCTGGGACGGACGATCACTGCGGTTGCGGCGGATGTGGACCGGGAAGCGCGGCTTTTTCCGTGTTGACGATGTATTTCCCGTTACTTACCGAATCGTAGACGTCACTGAGCGGTGCACGGGGTCCCGCATATTTCCCGGATTCGGGCTGGAGGCGGACGAGCTTGATGTGCCCGATGAGACAGTCAGCCCCAGGGTCTGGAAAATGCTGGTCGACATCAATGCCAAGCTCGAGATGATCCTGGAAAGGCTCAACAAGGAAAGCGAAGGGCTATCACGTGCGCAAAGCGTTCCCGTGAATATCAGCGCGTCGGGAATCCGATTTTTCATCGATCAGCCGGTCGAGATTGGGAGTATGCTCGAACTTAAGATGCTGCTCCCGCTATATCCTCCCGTCGGAGTCCTTGCTCACGGCGTTGTGGTGCGGATAGAAGCGTCGGTGGGCGGCAGGTATGAAACATCGCTATGTTTTATCGACCTCGTTGATGAAGTCCGTGATATCATCATCCAGTATACACTCAAGAGACAACGGGAGATCATCCGGCGGCAGCGGGATTGACACATAGTATGGATAGGGCAAGCATTATAGGGATCATGTTCGGGGTAGGGGCCATTATCGGGGGCAACTTGATCGAAGGAGGCAGGATCGATTCGATCCTCCAGCCGACGGCTGCGCTCATCGTTTTTGGCGGGACCGTCGGGGCGACGTTTCTCAGTTTCCCGTTCCGGGACGTTCGCAAGGCTATTGCCGCCCTGCGCTTTGTGCTATTTATGAATACCAGGGACTGCAAAAAGGTGATCGCGAGCATTATCCGGTTTTCGCAGATCGCGCGCCGTAGCGGGTTCGTCGCCATCGAAGCGGAGATCAGCAATCTCGACCACTCCTTTTTCAGAAAGGCGCTCACCTTGGCGACGGCCGGCATGGTCCCCAAGCTGCTCGTCGAAACCATGGAGCAGATCAACAGAACCTTCGAGGAAGAAAGCAGGAGGATCGCCAAAGTGTATGAGACGGCCGGCGGTTTTGCGCCCACCATCGGCATTCTCGGCGCCGTCCTCGGCTTGATCCACGTCATGGAAAACCTATCCGATCCATCTAAGCTTGGAGCAGGCATCGCCGTAGCGTTCGTGGCGACCATATATGGCGTTGGTTCGGCAAACCTCATCTTGCTGCCCATAGCGAAAAAGCTGATCAATGGTTTGAACCGCGAGCTTGCACTTCGGGCCATGATCATTGAAGGGGTGATCGGGATCCAGTCTGGCGTCAACCCCCACTACCTCGAGGAACGGCTTAAATCGTTTATGGAAGTAACTGACAGGGATTGATGGCCCATGCACAAGAAACATAAAATTGAAGAAGAGGAGAATAAGGACCGATGGGTCGTGTCGTATGCCGATTTCATCACGCTCCTCTTCGCTTTTTTCACGACGATGTACGCAATCAGTCACGTCGACCTCGGCAAGCTGGAACGGTTCTCCGGTTCTATGGAGTCCGCATTCAAGACCTCCAGCGAGGGAGACATCGGCAAAGGCACGGTCATCAGCGGCATTAAGCCAATCAATTATGCGGACGTGGGATTGGAAAAAGATGTTCTGACAGAACTCGGGAAATTTGGTATAATACAAGACATTGCCGTTGTCCGCGACCAACGCGGTGTTTTGATCTCGTTCGGGGATTTTCTCTTCTTCGGGAGCGGGTCTGCTGAGCTGCGGCGGGAATCTCGGCCTTTTCTTTCATCCATCGCAACTCTCATTAAAAAGTATCATCGCGATGTCCTCATAGAAGGGCATACAGATAACCTACCCGTTCACAATTCGCACTATTCATCAAACATCGAGCTGGCGTCCAGCAGAGCATCGCACGTTTATTCCTTTCTGGTGAGCGAGGAAGGTGTCGATGCGTCGCAAATGGGCATCGCCGGATACGGTGAATACCGGCCCGTTGAATCGAACGCGACGCCCGAGGGACGGGCGCGCAACAGGAGGATAGACATAGTCTTTGTCTCAAAAAAAAATGGAACATAAAGTGCTCTTTATTGAAGACAGCCAGGAGAAGTGTGAGCGAATACGCTCAGCCTTCGCGAAGGTCGGAGGCAACGAGATTATCGACTGTGTTCCCTCATCGGAAGCTGCCTTCGAGGTCATACGGCATAAGGCCGTCGACGCTCTTTTCGTGAATCCTGCTGAGCACGATTTGGTTACGGCTGAATTTATGGAGAAACTGACGCAGACCGCGAGGCAGGTGCCCGTGATCATAATGCTGCCGCGCCTCGATGATGACACGGTGCTGCGGATGCTCCAGGCCGGCGCTTTCGAGTGTGTCGCTGCTGATTCGCTGGATAGCTACCCCGCGGCCGCCCGGCGCGCCATAACTCGCTTCAAGACTGTACGCTACAACGTGGAGCAGACTGAGTACCTCCTGTACAACCCGAAGCAATGGATGTCGATCATCGACGCCATTACTGACTACATATTCGTGCTGAACAGCGCACAAACGCTCGTGAAGGTCAATCATGCATTTGCCGAGGCGATCGGCAGGCATCCGCGCGAAATCGTCGGGAACAGGCTTTCGGACGTTTTTGATCTCGATGTATCCAGCGAATCGACACACTCCGCCGTTCTTGGAGACGGCACACCCCGCACCTATGAAAAAAAAATCGGCGACGATTTCTATCAAATCAGCGTATTCCCCTGGCTTGAAGACGACCGTCCGCTCACCATTCACGTGATAAAAAATATTACCGAGGTGAGAAGGCTGAAGGATCTGCTCTACCATGCCGAAAAGCTCGCCTCGCTAGGGCTTCTTGTATCCGGCGTTGCCCATGAACTCAACAACCCGCTGACGGGTACCATTGCCTATACCGAGCTGCTGTCCATGAAAGTCACCGATGAGAGCATCAAGGCCGAGCTGAAAAAAATCCTTGGAAGCGCTGAACGGTGCAAGAAGATCGTGGACAATCTCCTGACCTTCTCCCGACAGCGCACGCCGTCAAAGAGTCTGGAATCCATCAACGACATCATTGACCGGGCAATCGATCTCCGCAGCTACTGGCTAAAGTTGAACCACATTCAGATCGTGAGGGAGTACGACCCGGTTTCTACGGTATTCGTGGACGCCCAGCAGATCCAGCAGGTCATGCTGAACCTGCTGTTGAATGCGGAGCAGGCGATCGTCGGTACGGGTCAGACAAAGGGAGTTATCACGTTCCGCACGCGGTTAAACAAGGAAGCCCGCCGCGTATCCATCCAGGTCATCGACAGCGGACCTGGGGTACCCCCGAAGGTCGCTTCCAAAATATTTGACCCCTTCTTCACGACCAAATCGGTGGACGTCGGCGCCGGATTGGGGCTGTCGATTTCACACGGTATCATCACGGAACACGGCGGAACTATTCAGTTTCACAACGCCGAAGGAGGGGGCGCTGTCTTCACTATTGAACTTCCTACTGGAACGGACGCCCCCCCCGGGGCGTCCAGCTACAAGAAAAGCGGGCAGGTGGGATAATCATGTTTGTCATCATCGGCATAGTCGTGGTGCTTGGATCCATCATCAGTGGATATCTCATGGAAGATGGCAATCTCCACGTCCTCTTCCAGCCTGCCGAAGTCGTGATCATTGTCGGCGCTGCACTTGGCTCATTCTTGATAGCCTCGCCGGCAAAAGTCGTGGGCCTAGTTTTCAAAAACATCTTTTCCCTTGTTGCCGCAAAGAGCCAAAGCAAGGAAAAGTACCTGGAACTGCTCTCGCTTCTGTACCAGCTCTTTTCCAAGATCCGGAAAGAGGGGCTTGTCTCAATTGAGTCCGACATCGAAAACCCGCCGAAAAGCCCGGTCTTCCAGAAGCACGCCGGATTGCTCTCGAACCACCGCGCGCTCAATTTTATTTGCGATAATCTCAAGGTGATCATCACAGCGAACGTCCCGCCACACGAGCTTGACAACCTCATGGAGATCGAGATCGACACGCACCACCATGAGGCCATGATACCATCTCACAGCGTCTCCAGGATCGCTGATGCCCTGCCGGGTCTTGGCATCGTCGCGGCTGTCCTGGGCGTCGTGCTTACAATGGGTAAAATCGACCAGCCCCCCGCGGTGCTTGGCCACTCTATCGGCGCTGCCCTGGTCGGCACGTTTCTGGGTGTGCTTTTGTGCTACGGTTTTATCGGACCCATGTCTGCGAACCTCGAGCATCTGGCCCGCGAGGATGGCACTTTTTCCCAGGTCATCAGGGTCGCATTGGTCGCGTTTGTAGGCGGCTCGGCACCCCAAATAGCTGTTGAATTCGGCCGCCGAGCGATTCCGGACAAGGAAAAACCGACTTTCGATGAGCTTGAGCAACTGGTACGGGGCAGGGCACGATGACTGATCAGAAGCAAAAAATCATTATTAAAAAGGTAAAGAAAGTCTCCGAAGAAGGCGGGCATGGCGGAAGTTGGAAGGTCGCCTATGCTGATTTCGTCACAGCTATGATGGCCTTTTTCCTGATCCTGTGGCTACTCACGATGACGTCGCAGGAAAAGCGGATACAGCTTTCCACCTATTTTAAATTTTTTTCCATTTTTAAGGAGAGCGGTAACTCGTTCATGGGCAAATCGAGCGAGATGTTCAACCAGCCTGGCGAAAGCGAGCGGAAGATACCCAGGGAAATGCAGGGCACCGTACAGTCAAATCCGGAAACATTCAAAGAGTCGATCAAACAGGCTATTGAGGAAAAACTCGGAGACATAAAAGACCAGATTATAGTCGATGTTGTCGAAGGAGGCGTCCGGATCCAGCTCGTAGACAAAGAGGGGAAATCCATGTTCGATCTTGGGTCCTCGAAACCCACACCGCTTGCGTCGAGGATCATGCAGGTGATCGGCGAGCAGATCAAGAACCTCCCCAATCCGGTTTCCGTCGAAGGCCATACCGACTCCCTGGCATATAAGTCCTCGGCCTATGGCAACTGGGAGCTTTCGACCGAACGCGCACTCGCCGCTAAAAAACAGCTGGAAGGGTTCGGTTTGAACCCGAACCGACTCACTCGGCTGGCAGGCTATGCCGACACCGTCCCCTTTATCAAGGAAAATTCCGAAGACCCACGCAACCGGAGGATCAGCATTATATTGCTCTTCCCCGAAGCCGAAAAGAAGGCACCCCTCACTCCGCAATCCCTAAGTGACAACTTTCAGGACATCCTTCACTAAATTTACGCACAAGACATCGTTCACAGCCGTTCATTGACAATCGATTAGCCACAACTTACTATCATGAGCATCTCTC
The DNA here is from genome assembly GCA_035625205.1 of Nitrospirota bacterium. Classification (GTDB taxonomy): domain Bacteria; phylum Nitrospirota; class UBA9217; order UBA9217; family UBA9217; genus JAJYKN01. Next base: position 38,475 of record DASPQB010000076.1, read on the forward strand.
TTGTAAGGAGGTGTTCATGAAAAAGAGGCTTCAGCAGGAACGTGCTGCAGCTGTCCTGAGATATCTGACCGGAGAATATCCCGATGATAGCTGTACCTCGTTGAGCAAGACAACCCGATGGCTGTATAAATGGATTTCCCGTTATGTCCCAGATGATCTATCATGGTTCGAGGATCGGTCCCGGAGGCCGCTAACCAGTCCCTTTCGCACCCCAGCGGAGATCGAAAGAATCGTGGAACTGGTTCGTTTGAATCTATACAACCACGATCGTTTCTGCGGTAGCCAGGCCATCCATTGGCAGTTGCTCGACATGCTGTCCAACCGGTACCATCACTCAGTACGATCGGCCGCATCCTGAAACGCCGGGAGCTCACGCACCGGCGAACCGGAAGATATATTCCGAAGGGCAAAAAAATATCCCGAACTCCCAGCACAAAGGCTGAACCAGACCCAGCAGATTGATATGGTTGGTCCTTGTTATCTTGCCGGCCCCATCAAATTTTATAGCCTGAATGCTGTTGATACGGCAATCAACCGCTGCGGGATAGAGCCCATATCTTCCCGAGAGGCACAAAGCATTTTAGATGCTGTTTATGCGGTCTGGATGCGTATGGGCATCCCAGAGAACCTGCAGGTGGACAATGAACTCTCCTTTTACGGGAGCCCAACCCATCCTCGGGGCATGGGGCCGCTTATTCGTCTCTGCCTGCGATACGGAGTCAATCTCTGGTTCATTCCGCTTTCCGATCCATGGCGGAACGGAATTATCGAGAAGTTCAATGATCATTAGCGGCAGAGGTTTCTCGATAAGGTTACCATGGTATCGGTACCGCAGCTTCGGCAGGAATCGCTGGCCTTTGAGCATCGGCATAGCAGCACCTATCGCTATAGCAAGATCAAAGGCAAGACACCGCTTGCGGCATTAGCCGACAAGAAGGTAAAGCTGATCTTCCTGAGTAAAAGCAATGCCCCGAAGCATCCCTTGGACAAACCGGAGGAAGGCGGCTATCACCTGATCAGGTTCATCCGAAGCGACTGCCGGCTGAACATCTTCGGAGAAATGTTTTCTGCTCCACCGCAGACCCAGTACGAATATGTTGTGGCTACTATCAATGTCAAAGAACAAAGGCTGAAGCTCCTCTTGGATACGATCCAGGTAGAAGAGTATAAATATCGATTACGCGGCTGAAACTTCAGGTCATGGCATCTTAACTTCAGATTGTTTCAGAGTTGCGAGTGAACGATGTCGTGACCATTTTTTCACTGAACGATGTCCTGACAGTTGTCACCTAAGTCCTGACAGTTGTCACCTAAGCGAATAAGAAAGAGAAACCGTGGTGGTTCCGTCCTTTATACCCCCCTTCCGTTTGTTGTCCGCCCAGCGCTTCCTGGTCTTTCTTGATTAGGACACTGGGCGAGAGCTCTTTGGTGAAGTAGAATTCAAGGAC
>DASPQB010000077.1:0-15775 GCA_035625205.1 Nitrospirota bacterium
TTTTTTCGGTTTTGGCACCTCGCTGGGGGGCAGTGGTTTTTCCGGGACGATGCGCTGGGGAACAGGAGGTATGGGTGCAGGATGTTGAATGGGTAAAGGCCGTTGGATGGGCTCAGGACGCTGCAAGGGTGGCAGCTTCTTAGTATCCTGCGGTGGAAGGTTAACGATCCTGACCGGCGTGAAGGCAGGGATTTCAGTCAGTGAGGGTTTGAGAAGAAACAACACCGCGGCTATGACCAACGCGTGTAATGCGACGGAAACGATGAGGAATTTTGCGAAATGTAAATGCCGGGGCATAAGATTTAGAGGGTCGAAGGGGCAAGGATTCATTCAAAAATCAGTCGCTTCATCCCTCTTCACCAGTTCCTGTGACAAACTTACGATGTGGGAAATCCCGCATCCTCTTGCGGTGGGTGTGCGCCAAGACAGGGCCCATCCGCGGCTACACCGATTTTTGCATTCGGTCGGAAACCTCCCGGAGCAGCTTCAGGATCGACTCGGCCTTATCAGGCGTGAGACTCCCCAACCCACAGGACGGTGTAAGGAGGCACTGGCTTGCGATGGTATCGTGCGCAATGCCGTGCGCCTCCAGCCGATGCATGCCACCCTGAAGCTTTGCCAGGAGCATATCCGCAGTTTCTTTTCCCGTATATGCGCCCGCAGGCACAATGCCCCAGGCGAGCGTCCCGCCGCGACTGAGAAACGTCTTGATGGCATCGGGGTAGAGCAACACCCTGTCTATGTACCCGAACGCATCAAAATTGACAATGTCGATCCTCGTGTCGAACAACAGGGGCCAGTCAGCGTTACCGCAGCAGTGGATACCTGCTATTCCGCCCCGTTCGTGGATCAAGTCTATGACCTCGTTTAGTTTTTCGGCGACAACTTCTGAGGAAACAGCAGAAAAGGCCGAACCGAGCGACTCCATGGCGGGCTCATCAATGAAGATGATGACTGGCTTCCCGAATTGTTTGAATTGTTCGATTTGCCACGCCGCTTTCATGGCAAGCCCCTTGACAACTGCATCGAACAGCACATCATTATGGACAATGTCCTTTCCTGTTTCATCTTTGAAGGAAATCCCCGCCGTAAGGGGACCGGTGATTTGGCCCTTAATGAACCGCGTGTTGTTAGATAGCCCTTTCTTTAAAGCGCGGAGAAAGGCATAGAGCCCGGCTGCAAATTCTTCCGATAATTTAAAAAAATCATAATCTTTTTCGATGTAATGTTCGAAGAATGTTTCCAGTTCCGGGGTTAGGTCTTGGGATGAGTCGAAATAAAACCGGTTTTTCTTTGTGTCGAGCCTTAAGCCAGGAAGGGACTCGCTAAACTGGTGATCCATGTGCTCACGAAAGCCTCTCTGGGGAAGCTGGGGCCAGATCGGCGCTTCATAGAGATATTGAAGCGAAAGGACCGCTGCCTTGTCAGGGTCCGTGACCGGCAAGCTGCCGATACCGGTAGCAATACAATTGAAACGAAATGTCATGACATTAGACCTCGCAGGAAAAAAGTTACGTCTTTAATTATATAGTTAGCGATGGGAAAAAACAACTCAAATGATTTCAAGTGGTGAAATCGTGCAGTTCCCATAAAATTATATTACGGCTTAACCACGGTCTGTCATAGCACCGTTTTTAACTTTACAGAAGCTGTAATAACCGGTACTATGCAGGTCATGAAATACGGTGCGAAGGCAATCAAACAGGCCAAGCTCGAACTCTGGCCCAATCCGAACCCTGATCGGGACTATGTAATCGACATCTCTTATCCTGAATTCACCTGCCTCTGCCCGCGCTCGGGCTATCCGGATTTTGCGACCATCAAGATTACCTATACCCCGGATAAAAAAGTCGTAGAACTCAAGGCGCTGAAACTTTGGCTGAATGGTTTCCGGAGCCAGCACATCTCTCACGAAGCCGTGACAAATCTGATCTTCGACACGCTCGCGACAAACCTCAAGCCGCGCGCCCTGGAAGTGGTCGGTGATTTCAATGTGCGGGGCAATGTGAAGACCTTGATACGAGTCACACTATAACCGGGAAAGCGGCCGGTCGACTTTTCAAATCTCCTAAATCGTGGCGTCTGAGTCCCTCTTTTGTTGCATAATTCTACCTAAAACTGCACCTAACTCAACGAAATATCTTGACTATTTTACAGCGTCATGTTATCAATGCACTGTTGTTGTGCGCTCAATAACACGGAGGACGTTCATGAGGTTTTCGATCAAAATCGTACTTCCCGCTCTCGTGTTTTCAATCATCGTGCCCCTCGCATCAAGTGCCGCTTCTGCCCCTCATTCAGTTAAGCCAATTTATCATTATGGATCTGTCGGCTGCTATGAGATGTAGGTGCTACAGCTTCAAGAGACAATACTTTCCGTCGTGCCTCCGCATCTTTGTTGCGATGCACGGTCATTGAGCACTGGAAAAAGGAGAAGCCTATGTTTGGTCTCGGATTAGGTGAATTACTGGTCATATTCGTCATAGCCCTCGTGGTTTTCGGTCCCAAGAAACTTCCGGAAATCGGCCGATCCGTGGGGCGTGCCATGATGGAGTTCAAAAAAGCATCCCAGGAATTTCAGGAATCCATGCGCGAGGAAATGAAGGAAGTCGAAAAGACCTCGCAACTCGACGAGATCAAGAAACTCGGCAATATCCAACTTCCTGATTATTTCGAAGATGCAAAAGCAAGTGCCCCGGAAACGCAGGGAGAGGGTCGGAAGGCCGAACAGAAGCCGGAAGAGCACAAGAACGAGGAGACCAAGGCCAATGGCTGAAGAAGATATTAGGATGTCTTTCTGGGGCCATTTGGAAGAACTGAGGAAAAGACTAGTCCGGTCATTCATATGGATCATCATTGGCTTCGGCATTTGCTTTAATTATTCCGAGAACATCCTGGCTGCGCTTATGTGGCCCATGAACTCAAAGATTGTCATCAAGCACTCATTTCCGTTCTTTTCCTCCATCCCGAACGCTGTCCCTCAAAAGCTGCACTACACCACGCTGATCGAGCCATTCTGGTCCCACTTGAAAATCGGACTCATAGCGGGCATCATGCTCGTGTTTCCTTTCGTGATGCACGAGTTGTGGAAGTTCTTCTCTCCGGCGTTGCTGATGAAAGAGCGGCGCTACCTAGGTTATTTTGTCCTATTTTCCACGCTGTTTTTCGCGGCAGGGGTCCTTTTCTGTTTCATGGTATTGCTGCCGGTCGCCATCCCCTTTCTTTTGACCTACAAGACCGATAACCTTATCGCGATCATCAAGATCGGCGACTATATCGATTTCGTCCTGAAGTTCTTGCTGGCAAGCGGGCTCGTTTTTGAACTTCCTCTCATTATCGTCCTGTTGAGCCGCATGGGCATCGTGAGCCCTGCCGTACTGGCGAAGTACCGGAAATTCGCGCTCCTCGGCGCGTTCATCCTCGGCGCGATTCTGACGCCCACGCCGGATGTGTTCAACCAGACCATCCTTTCCATCCCAATCTATCTTCTGTATGAACTGGGTATCCTCTTTGCCCGTATATTCGGGAGGGCGAAAAAAACGAAGACGACGGACCTTGCGGAGGCGGAATAAGATGCTATCTTGGGAAACGGACGTGACGTAGGACAGAGCTCCGGTTATACTACTCAGGAAATATCCCAGCATGGTCATCTTATTCACGCGAAATAACGGTTTGGGGATAAGCAGAAAGATGAGTGAACGGTGAAGGGGCTGTTTATGAATTGCTTGTTCCTCGAACGCATTTCAAATTTTTCTTCCACGTACGGCTTGTTCAGGCTTTATAATTTTTCGATATAAGTGTGCAAAAAGTATAGCTAATAAATCGGGAACAGAAGAACGCCTCCCTCAATTGCAGGATATGATATGCATATTTTTTCTTTTGTAGCCGCGTCCTCGAATAGCGGCAAAACGACTCTCCTTGAGAAAGTCGTGGTCATCCTTAAAGCGAAAGGCCTGCGCGTGGCCGTAGTGAAGCACACCTCAATGGGTTTCGACCTCGACAGGCCCGCCAAGGATTCCTGGCGCTTTCAACAAGCCGGCGCGGATACGGTGGTTCTGGTGGGACCGGGGAAGATGGCGATTATGAGGACAATCGACCACGAACCATCGCCGCAAGAGCTGCTCCAGGCAGCAGGAGACGCGGATATCGTAATGTGTGAAGGGTTTAAAAAGACCGAGATGAACATGATCGAGATCTTCCGCCACGGCGCCTCAGGAGAACGGCCTCTCTGCATGGATGGTACATCGTCGTTTCTCGCCTTGGTAAGCGACCGGCCTTTCTCTGTTTCCATTCCCCGCTTCGACCTGAACGATGCCAATGGCGTCGCGGATTTTCTGGTAAATAAAATTCGTAGTGTTGCACAATAACAAGCGAAACCATTGTCAGAGGGCAGTATAGGACTATAAGACTCACAAATAAGAATCATGGTCTCGCTTGCGCATGTCACACGGGGAAACCGTGTTTGGCATTGTAGATTTCGATTGTTGAAGCTGGTTCTAACGCCGAGCGTAGAGTCGCCTGTGGTTAAAAAATCAGGCCTTGAGATCATGGCATTGTCTCCAAATTTCTTATCAAATATACTGATTGAAATATCGAATTATTTTATAGATTGTATTTTTTTTTCATTGACATTCTTGACGGTTTTCAATATTTTATGTGCAACATCTTGTGCCCTTAAATGCACTGCGCACCCGAGAAGGAGTACCTATGTCAGGAGCACGTTCAAAAAAACTTTTTGAAGAAGCAAAAAAACATATACCCGGTGGCGTGAACAGCCCGGTGCGGGCGTTCCGTTCCGTTGGTGGTGAACCGCTTTTCATCAAGAAAGCAAAGGGATCAAAGATCTTTGATGCAGATGGAAAAGCGTATATCGACTACGTCCTTTCCTGGGGCCCAATGATCCTGGGTCACTCCCATCCTGTTGTGAATGCAGCGCTCAAAAAAGCTATTACGAACGGCACAAGTTTCGGCGCTCCCACGGAGCTGGAAATCATGCTGGCCAAGATGGTGAAAAAAGCGTTTCCTTCCATCGAACTGGTGCGTATGGTGAACTCCGGCACTGAGGCGACTATGAGCGCCATTAGGGTCGCCCGGGGATATACAAGGCGGGACAAGATCGTCAAGTTCGAAGGCGGTTACCACGGACATGGCAACAGCCTGCTCGTGAAAGCGGGCAGTGGCGTGGCCACCTTCGGTTTGCCGGACAGCCCCGGTGTTCCGGCTGACCTGGCGAAGCTCACCATCACGATTCAGTACAACGATGTTGCTGCATTCAAAGATATCGCGTCCCGCGAAGGCGATCAGATCGCGTGCATTATTGTCGAGCCGGTGGCGGGAAACATGGGCTGCGTTCCTCCGGAGCCAGGATTTCTCGAAGGCCTTAGACAGGTCTGCGACGAGTACGGAATCGTCCTCGTTTTCGATGAAGTGATGACCGGGTTCCGCGTGGCTTACGGCGGGGCCCAGCAGTTGTATAAGATCAAGCCCGACCTTACCTGCCTCGGCAAGGTGATCGGCGGAGGGTTGCCGGTCGGGGCTTTCGGCGGCAAACGCGTGATAATGGAAAATATCGCTCCAATTGGCCCCATTTATCAGGCTGGTACGCTCTCCGGGAACCCCTTGGCCATGACTGCCGGCATCGAGACATTGAAACTTCTCTCGAAACCCGGCGTCTACAAGGCGCTCGAAAAAAGTTCTGCTGATCTTCAGAGGGGGTTGGGCGATGCAGCGAAAGAAGCGGGAGTACCGATCACGTTCAATCGGGTCGGATCAATGTTCACCGGCTTCTTTACGGACCAAGAGGTGAAGGATCTTGCCAGTGCAAAGACATCTGATACAGAACGCTTCGGAAAGTACTTCCTGTCCATGCTGAAGAACGGTATCAACCTCGCGCCGTCGCAATTTGAGGCCGCGTTTCTGTCCCTGGCTCACACCAAGACGGATATCCACAAGACCATCGAGGCGGCGAGGAAGGCTCTGAAAAGCCTTTAAGAAGTTTATACCACGCTGATCGCTGAGAAAGATCAGGGTTGAAGAATTAATATCCAGAATTCAGTTGTCGCATAAGCCTCGGGAAAAGACATTGGCGTAGCGTATGCTATATTATGGAAGAAAAAGACCGTAGCCTCATGCGCATGCTGGGCGTCTTGAGCACCGTGGGACTGACCATGGTGTTTGCAACGGCCATCGGTCTTTATATCGGGCTCAAACTCGATAAATGGTTTGGCACATCTCCCTGGCTTACTGCGGTCTTTGTGCTGTTCGGCCTTATCGCGGGTTTCCGCAACCTTTTCGTATACGTCAAACGAAGTCAAAAAATGCTCGAAGAAGACGAAGATAAAAAGCATGACCGATGAAACGCTGGTTCGACGCCAGGCAGTAGTGGATATATTGAAGGCTGTGGCGGGGAAAACCACAATGCTTGTCCTTCCCGTAACCACTGTTGCACTGGCATATGCACTTGTCCAACAGCGGGGAGAACGCTGGTGGTTCGTACCTGCGAGCATCCTCTTTGGCGCTTTGCTTGGGCTTCTCAACTTTCGCTGGCTTGCAATTGCAGTCGAACGAGTGTACTTGCGGAAGGGAGCGACAGCGGTACTTTCAAGCCTGGCAGCGGCGGTCATCAGCGTTCTCAAGCTAGCGCTCATTTTTATCATTCTCTTTGTCGTCATGAAATGGCATCTCGTTCATATTTTCGGCCTTGTGGGAGGGCTTTCTCTCTGTTTCCTGGCCATTGTATGGGAAGGAGCCACCTTGATGAAGCAGACACGGAGACCCGACAAATAGGGAGACTATAACCGCCGCCATTGCAGGGAAGGAATATAAGAGAGGAGTCAATGTCATGAAGAATCACGTTTTCAGACCGCTATTCGTGGTCATCGGTATCGTCATCCTGATATTACTGGCCAGAATGGTGATTGTCCCCAAGGATTTCGGCGTTCATGAGCGTGGGTTCATGTATGGCTGGCACCGCAAGGGGAATGAGGAAGACTGGAAAAAGTTTAAGGTGAAGTATCAAGGAAAAGAATACTGCAAGGATTGTCATTCCGATAAGTACGACAGCATCAATAAAACGCCGCACCGGATCATTCAGTGTGAGAACTGTCATGGCCCGGCAATTGACCATCCAGCGGATCCGCCGAAACTGACTATCGACAAGAGCAGGGAACTCTGTCTCCGGTGCCATTTCCCGCTCCCGTATCCCACGAGTGGACGGACGAATATCAGGAGCATCGATCCGGAAAAGCACAACCCTGGTATAGAGTGTTCGACTTGTCATAATCCGCACAATCCGATGGAGGGTCTGAGATGATAACGCGAAGGGATTTTTTCAAAAAAACGGCGCTGGGCATCGCCGGGGCAGTGCTACCCCTGGCCGCCTTGGAAATTGTAGATCCTAAAAAAATATTCGCCGAGGTCGCGGCTGAAACGACGTCCGTGCGTTGGGCATTTTTGGTCGATACCCACAAATGTGTCGGATGCGGACTGTGTGTCAAGGCATGCAAGCTGGAAAACGAAGTGCCCTATGACGCAAATGTGGCGAGGACATGGGTCGAACGATACGTTCTGACGAAAACGGGGAAATTATACGCTGATAGTCCCAAGGGTGCCCGCGATGGTTTTACAACTGCGAAGATCGACGAGAATGCCGATGGCCTCAAGGACATTAAGAGCGAGGGCATTGAGAAAGCGTTCTTCGTGCCGAAACTCTGCAACCAGTGCGAAAATCCACCCTGCGTCCAGGTGTGCCCTGTCGGCGCTACCTATCAGACGCCCGACGGCGTCGTGCTCGTGGACCGGACCTGGTGCATCGGGTGCGGCTACTGTATAATGGGCTGCCCCTATGGTGTGCGGTTTTTCCACCCCGTCTATCATACCGCGGAGAAATGCACATTCTGTTACCACAGGATTACCAAGGGCATGAAAACTGCGTGCGTGCAGGCCTGTCCATTCGGTGCGCGCCAGATTGGGAACATTAAGAACCCGAACGACCCCGTGACACAAGTTATCAGGACGCAGCGGGTAGGCGTGTTGAAAAGCGAATACGGAACGAAACCGCAGGTCTATTACATCGGCCTGGATGAGGAGGTCAGATAACATGGTACATGGAGAACTTTGGACCGTAAAAGATCTGTTTGTTTTGCCAAACGAATATATTTACTGGAGCATCCAGATCGTGATGTATCCTTTTATGACGGGTCTCGTTGCAGGGGCCTTCGTGCTGTCGTCGCTCTACCACGTGTTCGGCATTCAGAAGCTTAAGGACATGGCGCGTTTTGCGCTCGTTTTTTCCTTCGCGCTCTTGTTCGCTGCGCCGATGCCGATTGTGCTGCATCTGCAATTTCCGTTTAGAGGCATCGAAATCTTTATGACCCCGCATTTCACCTCGGCAATTGCCGCTTTCGGCATTGTGTTCTTCACCTACGGCGCCATCGTGGCATCAGAACTGTGGTTCCTGTACCGGAAGCACTTTGTCGACGTAGCGCTCAAGCTTCGTGAAAAACAGGACAAGACGATGATGGAGTGGGGTACGTACTTGATCTTCTGCACCCTGACCATCGGGGTTTACGATGTGAGTGAAGAGGCGCTTCACCGCGACGAAAAGGCGATCAAATTTCTGGCCGCTCTCGGTATCCCCGTCGCATGTTTCCTTCACGGATATGCGGGATTCATCTTCGGCTCGGTGAAGGCAAATGCGCTCTGGATGACGCCACTCATGCCGGTTATCTTCATCATGTCCGCCATCGTGTCAGGCATTGCCCTTTGCATGCTCACGTATATCCTAACCATGGAAATCCGGAAGTTCCTGGCAAAGCGCAAGAGGGGCTCCATGATGGGGACCCAGTCTCAGCAACAGCTTCAGAGCGCTGAGATCAGCGTTATTCAGATGACGGCGAAATATCTCCTCGCGTTCCTCGTGGCAGCCATCAGTCTGGAGATTCTGGACCTCATCTTCCGCGGGTATACAGCGCTCAAGTCCTGGGACGTCCTGCGCAGTGTTATCTATGAGCGGGATTTCAAGGATATTTTCATCATGCAATACGGCATCGGCAACGTCGTGCCCTTGATCCTGTTTCTGATTCCGGGGATAACGATACGGAGAGCAATAGTCGGTGTCATGCTCGTGCTCTTTGGCGTCTTTATGATGCGGTGGAATGTCGTGATCGGCGGCCAGGCATTTTCGTTGACCTTTGCCGGGTTCATGCACTATCACCTCCCAATTATCCCGCATAATTGGGAGACCTTCAAAGAAGGCCTTGGTGGCGCGCTCAGCATTTTTATCATGCCGTTCGTACTGTTTTGGATCTTCAGCCACATATTTCCCATATTCGAATACAAAGAAGCCCATTAAGGGAAGTCAGGAGCGTATTCTCCCGGGAGCTCTGTCCCCGGGAGATATTCTCAAATTGGAATTAGAACTTGCTTTCTCTGCTGTGCGTCTTTACAATAATGCAGTAGTTAGCCACTGAACTTCGACCTCAAACCGGTAACGGGGAGATGATATGGAAGAAAAGAACGTAAGCCGGCTTCTCTGTTTGACTGCATGTATGTTCCTCGTACTCTTTTCCGCGCGTCTTCATGCCCAAGAACAGGATATCCCAAAAAAATTCTTTGTCCCGCCACCTCCGTTTACCCCCGGCATTTTCCCCTGTTCGCAGTGTCATCAGGGGATGCCCGTTAACAAACACCCGCGTAAGCTGGAAATGCATCAGGAGATCGCGGACTCGTTAAAGCACATGCCCGGCGGCTGGTGTTTCGACTGCCACAACCCTGACAACCGGGATAAATTGCGGCTCGCGAATGGCAAATTAGTCAGCTTTGAAGAGTCCTACATTCTCTGCGGCCAATGCCACGGAATAATTCTTCGAGAGTGGAAGGCTGGCCTGCATGGGAAAAGGACCGGCATGTGGAACGGTGAGAAGCAGTATCGGCTCTGCGTGCATTGCCACTGGCCGCATAATCCGCGATTCAAGCCGATCAAACCGCTACCGCCGCCGGTGAGACCGACGGACATCAAGTGATTAATAACGAGGATGAGGGGACCGATGCGAAAAATCGTGAAGAAAAAAGACGGAATCCATCTCGACCGGAGGAGCTTTCTCAAAGGTGCGGCTCTCGGGCTTGCGGGAGCTGCGCTGCCCGTAAAGAGTGCCGATGCATCATTCTGGGAGGCGTTTTTTCAGAAACACTTCAAAGAAATGAACGATGACGAGATAAAGCAGGTTATCAGCCGTCTTGAGCATGAATACGAAGAAAAGTATAAAAAAACGATCACTGTGGGTAATGAAAAGGCGATTCCCGGGGTCTTGTTCGGATACGGTCTCGACCTTTCCCGCTGCATCGGCTGCAGGAGATGTGAATATGCCTGCGTGGACGAGAACAACCAGTCCAAGGACCCGCAGATCCACTGGATTTCAGTCCTGCGGTTCAAGAAGGGTGAAAAATGGGTCGACCTCGAAGACTCGGAGAAATACTACAACCCCGAGCTCGTGCCGGAGCAGGACTATTTCTACATGCCGGTTCAGTGCCAGCAGTGCGAGAACCCTCCCTGCGTGCGTGCATGTCCCACGCAGGCCACATGGAAGGAGCCTGATGGGATCGTGGTCGTGGATTACAACTGGTGCATTGGCTGCCGGTACTGTATGGCGGCATGTCCTTATGGAGCGCGCCATTTTAACTGGACCGAGCCGGGCCGGAAGTCCGAGGAGATCAATTCGCAGACGCACTACCTCGGTAATCGTCCGCGGTACAAGGGAGTCGTGGAGAAGTGCACGTTCTGTATCCAGCGGACGCGAAACGGCCGTTACCCCGCTTGCGTTGAGGCGTGTCCCGTGGGCGCTCGGAAGTTCGGCAATATGCTTGATCCGAACAGCGAGATTCGTTATGCCATAGAGCATAAGAGAGTGTTCCGGCTAAAAGAAGACCTGAATACCTATCCTAAGTTCTACTATTTCTTCGCGTATGGCGTGTAGGAGGCTCATTCATGGGCAACTTGGTTAAAAATTTTTTTATCGCCTTGCGTCAGATTTTCATCGGGAACCGTGCTTATTATCTTTGGGTGGCGTTCTTGGCCATCTTTATTGCCCTCGGGTTCAGTGCTTATATCCAGCAGCTCAATCGCGGTCTTATCATAACGGCGATGAGGGACCAGGTCTCGTGGGGGTTGTTCATTTCGAACTTCACATTTCTTGTCGGTGTGGCAGCTGCCGCGGTTCTGCTTGTCGTACCGGCGTACCTCTATAATTTTAAACCGATCAAGGAAATCGTGCTCTTCGGCGAACTGCTTGCGGTAACCGCGATCACAATGTGTATCATGTTCATTCTCGTCGACATGGGACAACCCACGCGTGTCTGGCACATACTGCCATTCATCGGTGCCATGCACTTCCCCGCGTCGCTATTAGCTTGGGATGTGGTCGTGCTGAACGGCTATCTTGCCATCAACGGCATCATCGCCTTTTATGTCCTCTACCGGCTATCGATCGGCAAAGAATATAGCATGTCGGTGATAGGCCCTCTGATCATTCTCTCGATTCCCTGGGCTGTCAGCATTCACACGGTAACTGCGTTCCTCTATAACGGATTGTCCTCTCGTCCTTTCTGGAACGCCTCGATCCTGGCGCCGCGTTTTCTCGCCTCAGCGTTCTGTTCCGGCCCAGCCATCATGTTGGTTTTATTCCAGATCATCAGAAAGCGGTCGGATGTGGAGATCGATAACAAGGCGATCTTCAAAATCGCCGAATTGATTGCCTACGCCATGGCGATCAACCTCTTCCTCCTGGGCGCAGAGGCGTTCAAGGAATTTTACTCGGGCGGCGTTGATAGCTATTCTATCCAGTATCTGTACTTTGGCCTTCACGGGAAAGTCAGTCTCGTACCATGGATGTGGGCCGCAACCATCATGAATACCACGGCATTCTTACTGTTCCTGTTCCCGAAGACGAGAGAGAATTTCACGACGCTTAACCTTGGATGTATACTCATCATCATGGGTGTATATATCGAGAAGGGAATGGGGCTCGTCGTGCCTGGCTTTGTTCCCGATACCTTGGGTGAAATCTATGAGTACTCTCCGACGAAGGCGGAAATCCTCATCACAATGGGCATCTGGGCTTGCGGCGCGCTCCTGTACACCCTTTTGCTGAAATTTGCCGTTCCAATCTATACGGGAAGGCTAAGGTTCGAAACAAAAGCAGCAAAATAATGCAATCGCTGATCCCCGGCATGTGATGGAGTACAGTCACGTGATCATTACCGGGGCCCCATCGTCGGCCTGGTGGTTTGCAAATCGTTGATCAGGGACCAGGCACTGCTTATACTCATTCTCAGGGGCAGTCATCCAGACTGTCCCTGATTTTGTTTCTCTCCATCCCTCCTCCACGGTCCGTAGAGGTATTGGCCACGGCAGGGCAGACGAGACCTTCCGTCATTCCCGAAGGACCCTGTGAGGCTGCTCCGGCATACCTAAAACCTGAAGAATCCTACGGAACGATGTTCGCCGATCACGCTGGAGCGACGAATACCTGGTGCCTCGATTTGTGTAGCAGTGTAGCTAATCTTTTTTGAGAACTACGCAATAATTCTGCTTTGAACGTCCTGCCAGGATCTGATGAAGGGTGTTGCTGTATTCGTAGCGAAGGAAAACAGTAGGAAGGAATTATGCTAGCCGCCGGCACTATCAGTGCCGGCGGCTAAGTAATTTGAAAATCCTGTTAGTCTTTGGTCTGGTTCAGAAGGAAAACGACGATGCCCATTCCGGCAAACGTCAGCATCAGGAAGGCAGCGAAGTTTTTTCTGAATTTTAATTCCCGATAAGTTGCCTGGATATTATTGTCGATCTTATCCAGCCGCGAAGTAAATTCGTCGGTCCGGTCCTTCACGAGGTTTACATCCACCGTGTGGAAGAGCGCACGGAATTCTGCCTCTGTACTGAACAAGTTCCTCTCATCGGTCACAGGATAGATGCCTTCCCGTTTTAAGCCTTCGAGATTATGTTCGAGCTCTTCAATTTTGCTTTCGGTTAGGAACAGTGCTTGTTTCATGACCTTAGCGCGTTCGTAGGTGTGGCACTTCGTGCACAATTGTTCGCTGATTATACTGATGCTCGCCTTCTGGATATTGTGGGACCCATGGCAAGTCACACAGTTGGGGGCCTTATGGCCGGACATGAGCGCTTTACCATGGCCGCTTTCCAGGAATTTGGTGACAATCGCAATATGGCACTTTCCGCAGAATTCAGGGACGTTTTTTGGCTGAGGGCTGCCGACGAAACCCCGTTCGCGCGACATGGCCAATACTGCATCCTTGGGATCACCACCGTGGCACTTCTCGCAGGATATGTTGTTCTGGGCATGCCAGCTCGCCTGCCACGCTTCGGTGATCTCTCTGTATTCGGGCTTCATCTTATCCGATGCATGGCATGATATACAGACGTTCTCTTCGACCTGGACACCGGCCCAGGTCTTTGTCATAAACTCGCTTTCGAATTCCTGTTTATATCCCGCTGTTCCCCAAGAGGGGAGCATGAAGATCATCAGCACGGAAAGGATAAGATATCTCATTATGACCTCCCCCAGTACAAGAGGACGACCCATGCAGCAAGCAGGAATATGAACACGCCCCGCAGGATGGGCCGCTTCATGACGTTTTTCTCCTTTTGTGTGTCAAGGAACGGCCAGATGAGAAAGACGATGAGCAGGATCAGCTGCAACATGATGCCGAAAAATTTATTCGGGATGATTTTCATCAGCTGATAGGGCGCCAGTAAGTACCAGGCGGGCTTGATCTCCGCCGGTGTCCTTAAGGGGTCTGCCGGTGAATTTACCGCATCGGGGAAATTAAGGGTTGGCAGGAAGGTGATAATGAAGAACATGATAGCGAAGTACGCCATCATCATGTACATCTGCTTCTGAAAAAAGCTCGGATAGTACGGATAGCCTTCAGGATAACTTTTCCGCTTGTACTCCGTCAGGGGACGTTGTTCGTCGTCAATTTTCCCAAAGGGCGTCGCTGAAATACCCGTTCGGTTTATCAGGAACAGGTGGATGCCGACCAGCGTGAGGAAAATAGGCGGAAGGATTGCGACGTGGAGAGCGAAAAATCTGCTGAGCGTCATCCCTGTCACATGGTCTCCGCCTCTCAGAATTCGCGCAATTGGTTCTCCAATGAGAGGGAAGGCCGTCGGCATCGATGTCACAACGGTCGTCGCCCAGTAACTCAACTGGTTCCAAGGAAGGAGATAACCGCTGAATCCGAATATAACCGTAATGATGAGCAGCAGGCCACCGCCGAGCCATGTGAGTTCCCGTGGACGCTTATAATTGCCCATCAAAAATACGGTGATCATGTGGAGCATGACAATCAGAATCAAAAGGTTGCTGCCTACGGTATGCATTTCACGGAACAACCAGCCGTAGGGCACTTTCGTCATGATAGTTTCCTGGACGCTGCTGAATGCATAATCAGGGTGGGGGACATAGTAGATCAGCAAGACTATGCCCGTGATCGCCTGGAGGATATAGGCGATGACGGCCAAAAAACCGAGTGTATAAAAAATATTTGTGTTCTTAGGGATTCGATAGTCGATCACCTGGGTCTGAATGATTCCATCCAGACCGATCCGCACATCAAGCCAATGTCTTAAATTTTTCCACATAGTCTCACCCTAGTATGATATTATCGCCTTCAATTTTCAGCGGAATGGCGATCAGCGGTTTTGGCGGGGGTCCTGACTCGACGCTTCCATCGAGGTCATAGGTGCCGGCATGACAGGGACAAATTAATTTCTGCCTGATTTTGCTGAACTCGACGAGGCAACCGAGGTGGGTGCAGGTTCGCAAAAAAGCGATGTATCCCTTGTCGGCCCTGTTGATCAAGACAGCGGGAGCATTTTGGTAGATGATGTTCGTTGCTTCCCCCAGCGGGACTTCACTCTTGCGGATTACTAGCTTCTGGACATCTGCAGCTCTAGTGGGTAGTGCGGTGAGAAATTTTAGAATGGAAAAGACAAAAGAGAAAACGGTAATTGATCCGAGAAAGGCCAGGATGACTTTCAAAAATCTGCGCCTCTTCATCATACCTCCGATCAGCCGGTGAAATTTTTTAGGTGCGTTCAACCTAACAAAAATGCAAATTTTTGTCAAGTTAATAAGTTGCAGTATGGTATAAAAGTAGTTATGAAAGCCCCGAAAAATTTAATAGAAAGTGTTGACATTAACTTTTCCGTGTGTTATAAATGGTCGCTTAGTAATGAGACAGCTCAAGTTATAATTTTGGTTCTTCTGTACGGGGGGGAAGCATGAAGATGGCCGACTGGTTTAAAGAAAAGATCGCGATGTTTCTTGAGCGCCTCAAGGAACCCATTTCCTTGCGGGCAAAGTTGCTTATTACATTTCTTCTGCTCATTATCGTGTTCGGTAGTGGGTTTGTCGCGTATAAGTTTTACGATTTTACCCAGAACAATCCCAAGTTCTGCGTGGGCTGCCACTTGATGCAGCCTGCGTATGACAGCTGGGCGAAGAGCGAGCACAAGAGTTTGAATTGCCATGACTGCCATCATCTGTCCATCGCGGAGCAGAACCAGCTCCTCGTCAGTTTCGTGCTGCATCGTCCGAACAGCGTTCCGGCACGCCATAAAGGTCAGGTCATTGTGACCGAGAAGACTTGTGAAAAGTGCCACACCGAAGGCAAGGCAGAACGTATCAACAAGTCGATGTTCCACGCCAAACATGTTTTTATGGAGCAGATTGAGTGCACGGAGTGCCACGGTGAAGTA
>DASPQB010000078.1:0-9165 GCA_035625205.1 Nitrospirota bacterium
CACAGAGCCTTTCTGGCCAAACGGTCGAGTCGCTGCATCGGAATCACGATAATTGGTGCAGAGAGGTGTGGAATTTTCAAGGGACCGACCTCGTCAATCTCCCGTGCGATTTTATTTTCTCGGCGCCGTAACGCTGTGAACAAGAGGATAAGCGATGGAATTATGAGGATGGTCAGCCATGCACCTTCCGTAAATTTTGAGATTGTAATAACGACAAGCGTCAGCCCAGTAATTACGGCACCCGCACCGTTCAGAAGAAGGGAGCGGGCAGCATGTGATTCGTGGGAACGTCGCCAGTGAAAGACCATCCCGAGCTGCGAAAGCGTGAATGCCATGAACGCACCGACCGCGAACATCGGGATCAGCCGGTCGGTGATCCCGCCGAAGACGACCAGCAAAATGCCGGATAACAGAGACAGAACGACTATGCCATATGTGTAGACCAGCCGCCGTCCGCGGTGAGCGAATACGGGGGGCAGAAACTGGTCAAGAGCAAGCAGGCGGCAGACGCGGGGAAAATCAGTAAAGCTGGTATCGGCCGACAGCGACACGACCATGAGGATCGCTGCCATGCTGACAAAATAGAAAACGCCACGACCAGAGACCGCTATGACCATTTGGGATAAAACACTCTGGTACCCCGCCTGACCCGGAGGTGTGGCAGTGATCCCGTAGCTATGAGACAGGATGGCAACGCCAGCGAGCAGGAATGCAAGAATTGCCACTATAATCATCAACGTCCGCCTGGCCAGAGGAATGCGCGGCTCCCGAAAGATTGGGACAGCGTTACTGACGGCTTCTATCCCGGTGAGAGCAGTACAACCGCTTGCAAAGGCCCGTATCAGCAGCCAGGCAGTTGCCAGAGAGGTTGACGGTGCAATGTGCGGCAACTGCTCCACAGGAACAGGATGGCCATGGGCGAGGAGCGTCTTTACGATGCCGCCCAAAATAGTGATTCCGAGACAGCCGATAAACAGGTAGGTCGGAAACATGAAGATCAGTCCGGCAGAACGAACGCCGCGCAGGTTCACTACCGTAAGGAACGCCAGGATGACAAGACAAAGCGGAAGCGTGTAGGGTAGCAATGCCGGCATGGCGGACACCAGGGCACCGACGCCTGCCGAGATTGCGACCGCCACATTCAGCACGTAATCAATACAAAGTGCGCTCGCCGCCAGGAGCCCCGGAGCCACCCCAAGGTTCTCTTTTGCGACCGTGTAGGAACCCCCTCCCTGCGGGTATGCTTCAATTGTCTGCCGATAGGAAATGGCAACGGTGAAAAGCACGGCGATAATGAAGAGGGTGACCGGGCCGATGTACACGACCGATAACGCTCCCAGGGGCAGCAGCATCGTGAGCGCTGCTTCGGGACCGTATGCGGCCGAGGCAAGGGCATCCAGGCCGACTACTGGCATGCCGGACGAGAGTCCTATCTGTTCGGCCTGTTCCTCTGTGGTCCGCAGACGTCTTCCAAAAAGAAGTTCCTTTAAAGGCATAACATTTACACTTCCTGGCTTCGTTGGCGCGTTTTCGCGGCCCGCTCGAAGCGAATGACGATATGTTCTTATTTCAGGCCAGTATTGAAATGTTTTCCGCTGAGCCAACGCAAACCAGCCTCAATACGCCCGGTTCACCTTCGCTGAAAAGACAATTCTAGATGTCATCGTCCATGATCCTGCCGCTGCCTGCTCCTTGAACATCGGATGGATACGATTGAAGAAAAAGTTTTATAGCTCACCAAGAAAAAGTATAATCGAATTGCGCGACGAGATAAAGCAGAAAAAGAAGGGGCGCTGAGGCTCTACCGACTTCGGCGAGAAGTGAGCACGGAACGTTTCACCTGGTAATCTTCACTTCTTCCGATCGCGGGCGGCACGCTGGGCAAACTTGAGTACCTTGGCGTAGACACCGCACCCGAGCGCTCCCCGTTGGCCCGCGCCAACGATCATTGGCCAGAGCGATTGCATCAGAAGTCCTTTTATCATCTATCGGCTAAATGCCGGGTTCTTGCGGATCAACTCAGATAAAGCTCACGGTATATCGTTTTTTACTGTACTCAATTGCCTACCGGCATGGCACGGCAATTTGCATGCTGCCGTGATAAACTAAAGTAGTTACCCGCACATGCACCGACTAATCCCCTTCACTGCAATACGCTCCTTAAGGGAGAGATATCGGGGGACCGACTGATTCCAGATGGGGAGAACAGGTAATGCTCTTTAGAGTCCTCGCAGACATCGTCGTCCTTGCTCATCTTCTCTGGATCCTGTTTCTCATTGGCGCTGCGTACCTGGGCAGAAAGAACCGTGTGGTTATGATGGTCCAGGGTGCGGGTCTTGTCTTCGCAATCGCCAGCCAGACATTCGGCTGGTACTGCCCTCTCACTTACCTTGAGGTGTGGCTCAGAGAAAAACAAAGTACAGCGTGTGCTTATCCCGGCTCGTTCATAGCCCACTACGCAGAGCAGCTTGTTTATCTCGACATCTCGCCCACGCTCATCTTTATCTTGACCGTCGTTCTTATTATTGCCAATGTATGGATCTATACCATAGCGTTCAGGAAAGCAAAGTCTTCGGCATAACGGCAATCTCAAATCTGTTTCCTGGAGCCTTTCCGGCCGTCTCCGGGCGGTTCTCTCGTGCGTACATCGTCCTGTGCCGCGCTGCCGCCGAACTTCCGCAGTACCATATGCCTCACTCTTGGCAGCCCGGATTATGTTAAAATCAGCTCATGGAGATAAGGGGCGATAACACGCGCGTCATCCTGAGAATCATCTTCGCTGCCTCTATCGCGAGTCTTTCCTATGAATTGGCTCTCATGCGGATCTTCTCCATCGCCCTCTCCTACCACTTCGCATTCATGGTCATCAGCATCGCCATGTTGGGAATTGGAGCGAGTGGAAGTGCACTTGCCGTTTTCCCCGGACTGAAAACTACCCGTCGCCTCCCGCACTACGCGCTCCTTCTGGCAATCGGCATTCCTGCGTCCTATCTTCTTGCCAACGCTGTCCCCTTCGATCCCGTACGGCTTTCCTGGGACAGGTTACAGCTCCTCGCCGTCGGTCTCTACTACCTCATCCTCTGCATGCCCTTCTTCTGCTTCGGACTGATCGTCTCGGCTGCCTACTCCATCCTGTCGCCCGATGCGAATATTATCTATGCGTCGGACCTCCTCGGAGCCGGCACCGGGGCAGTCGTCATGATCTGGCTTCTTTCCCTGGGCGGACCCGAGGCAAGCGCGCTTATCGTCTCCACACTCCTTGCGACGACGCTGCTCTACGGTCCCATCGCCCGGACGATCAGGCTGGCCTCCCTCCTGCTGATTGCCGTGAACATGGCCGTCCTGTTCCTGAACCCATCGTTTTTCCGGATCCGCATATCGCCGTACAAGCCTTTTTCGCTTGCCTTGCAAATCCCTGGCGCAGAACGGGTTGGCACAGTGTACAGCCCCTACTCGCGCGTCGATCTGTTCAAAAGCCCGGCTGTACGATTCGCACCGGGTCTCAGCTTTACATACCTTGATCCTCTGCCGGAGCAAACTGGGATTGCCGTTGACGCAGGCGATATCTACGCCATGACCGATGAAACAGACCAGGGCAAACTCGCATTCATGGGGTCCCTTCCCTCCTCGCTTGCCTACCAAATGGGAAAAATCGAGGACGTTTTGATCATCGAGCCCAGGGGGGGAATCGCGCTGCTTGCGGCCCGGCTGTTCGGGGCCAGGACTGTCTCTGCCGTGGAATCAAATCCTCTCCTCCTTCGCGTGATGAGGGAATATGGCAGGACTCCTTTAACGATTTCCTATGAGAACCAGGTGCGTCCCGGGCTGGCACGGACCTGGCTCACCGGATCGGACATGGCCTTCGACCTGATCGACCTCTCGCTCATGGGTTCTTGGCCTGCTGCAGCCTTTGGTTTTGCAGAAGACTACCGGTTCACCATTGAGGCCTTCGAACAGTACGTGGAACACTTGAAACCTGAAGGGTTCCTTTCCCTCAACCTCTATATTATTCCGCCGCCAAGAACGGAACTTCGTCTGCTTGCGACCCTGGCCCGATCTGCGGAAGCGTCCGGCATTGGAGACATTTCACGCAATGTAGCCGCACTCCGAAGCTGGGATACGCTGACCCTGCTCATGAAACGATCGCCACTGCAGAGGGAAGACATTCTCCGGATCAAGGCCTTCGCTCGCGAGAAACGGTTCGACCTCGTGTACTATCCCGGTATGAGGCCAGAAGAGAGCAATGTCTATATCAAGCAGAGGGGAAATGAGTATGCCGAGGCATTCCGGCATCTCGTGAACAGCGAAACCAGGGACCGGTTCCTGGCTGATTACCTCTTCGACATCCGGCCCGTATCCGATGAAAAACCTTTCTTCCATTATTACCTGAAAATCGAGAACATGAAGGCGATCTACCGCATGATGGGGGAAAAGTGGCAGTACTTCATCGAAGAGGGTTATCTCTTGCCGATTCTCTTTGTGCAGGTACTCATCGTCAGCGCAGCATTGATCCTCTTACCGCTTGTCACGCTGAGAAAAAGGAGAGATGCAACCACTGCGAAAAAAACTTTTCTCGCACTTTCCTATTTCGGTCTCCTCGGCATAGCCTATCTGTTCGTCGAGATCGCATTCATCCAGAAAATGATTCTCAGCCTCGAGAACCCTTCGTATGCCGCAAGCACGGTCATCGCGTCGCTCCTTGTCAGCTCCGGAATAGGAAGCGCATTGAGCGGCCGCATAAGGCTGCTGACCAGTCCCCGCATCCTTCTCGTCCTTTCCAGTCTTGTGCTTCTCTATGGGTTCCTGCTGCCGGGGTTCATCGGGGCCATAAACCAGTTTAATCTATTGACGAGAATCATTCTCACCTCTGTCGTCGTCATGCCCGCCGGCATCCTCATGGGCATTCCTTTCCCCCTCGGCATTTCACTCACAGGTGCGGCAGATCCCGATCTCATTCCCTGGGCCTGGGCCGTAAACGGCTGCCTCTCCGTGATCGCCCCCATCCTTGCTGTTATGCTCGCCTTGTCTGCGGGATATCATATCGTACTGCTCACGGGCGCGATGGCTTACCTGCTGGCTTTTTGGGTCATGCGACAGAAATGGATGGCTGCAGAGAAAGACAAGGAACGTCCTCATCCATGAAGAGGCCACATGAAGAGAATGTTCCTGTAGAAAATGCTCCTGGTATGATATAGTTGTCCCGTAAACAGTGCTTCGAGAAGCCTGCACCTCTCCTCGCGCGGTTTACGTGCAGACCTCCAGGATGGCAAGAATTCGAGGAGACCGGCCAGGTATGTTCCTGCGCAACCAATCTCCATCCGGAAGGAACGGTAGGTACATGGACATCCGCTACTTGGCAGATTGTGGGGAGGTAGTCTCGATTCTTGCTGGCTGGATACACGACGAGTGGTCATATCTGTATCCAGAGATGACGCTGCAGGATATCGTAAATTTCTTGCAGGAGCGGATGAACAAAGAAAAGCTCCCCTTTACGCTCGTCGCCTTCGAAGCAGGAAAACCGGTAGGCACGGTATCTCTGAGGACCTTTGACATGGAAACGAGGAGAGACCTGACACACTGGATTACCAGCCTTTACGTCATCAAACCATGGAGAAGGCGGGGTATTGGCACACGGTTGATAGAAACCGCGGAGAAAAAGGCCGCCAAATTGGCAATAGGCAAACTGTATCTTTTCACAACCGATGCCGCTCTTCCCGGGGCTTTCTATTCAAAATTAGGCTGGAACGTGAAAGAAAAAACCGTATACCGCTCCATTCCGGTGATCATTATGGAGAAAGACCTTCACCACCTGCAGAGATCGTGACCACTGTTTTACGAGAAGCAAGGTTTCCTGACTCTGCATGCATATCGTCATCGATAAAAAATTTGCATCTTCCCTCTCTCGCCGTGACCTGAATACCCTTTCATAAATCCGGCATAACAGGAGACACAATCATTTTCACACCCGACATGAGGATTTACATCAGCTTCCTGCAGGCCGGCTAAAAGGGAGCGGTAGAGTGCGTTGAGGGGTTACTGGACAAAGAGGTGGTCCATAAGGCGATTCAACATTTTTACGCCTTTTACCTCGGCTTCGAAAAGAGGAGCGACTGCCCTCACCTGGCCATCGAAAATTTTCCATATTTCAGCCATGTGTTCATCCTGCATCTTAATCCGGTTTTGGACGAACTCCGCGGCGTCCTTGCCCACGGTCTCTTTCTGGATCACGCCGTTCACGACAACACCGCCAACGGGAATGCCGAATTCGTGGAACCAGGTGATAAACCGCGTGATCACCGCAATGGGAAGGCTCTCCGGCAAGGTCACGAAAAAGAAGGCCGTAAGTTCCTTGTCCGTGAGGATATCTTTTGCATGGGCGATCCGGTCTTTGAACTTCAAGAGGTAATCCAGGAGGGGGTCCTTCTCCTCCGCTTTGGAGAAGGAGAGCAGTTGCCTGAGGGACTTTGCCTCTTCCCTGCTCTTCAGCATCTTCTCCACCCAGAGCGAATAGACCTTGGACATGCCGAGGAGCCGGCGGGCGTTCGCGGTCGGTGCAGTGTCGAAGACGTAGAATTCGTATTCATCGCGAAAGATGATATCGGTCATGTTCTCGAACATGGCCGATTCTTCAAAGGCAGGGTTCATGGTGGCGGCCTCGATGAAATCCTCTGCCTTTGTCGTGATATCTGCGAACTTCAGAAACCAGTTAATCTTTTCCCGGATATCCCGTTTCGAGCGTTCGATGGTGTCCCGCGTATCAATCTCGAGCGCGTAGCATTTCTTCTCGCCGGATATGAGCGTGTCCTTCCCGAAGACGTTCTGCTCCAGGAGGTTGGAAAGACTGTGCACCGGATTGGTTGAAGCAAGCAGGGTCTTCTTCCCCTGCTTGGCGGCCCACAGCGCTGCCGCCCCTGCTGCTACGGTTTTACCCACTCCGCCCTTGCCTCCGAAGAAGATGTACTTCATGCGGGGATGGTCTTTTAGGTACTTCGTCATGCTGTTCGTGATGGGGTACACAGTCATGGCCTCTGCGCCGCGATCAGGCATTATTACCAAACATTGCCCGGGCTACTTTTGCGATCATCGCAAGCCCGGTCACGTCCCGTTCCATCTCCGGAACGGAAGCGAGTATCTGCGATCCGAAGGTGTCTCCGAGGACTTTCAAATATTGATCCTGCATCGTGAGACGGTTTTTCAGGTACTCGGGGATGTTCTGCTGTTTTAACTCAAGAGGGAGAACGCGGTTGATGATGTAGCCGCATAGGGGAACATCGAATTTGGCGAAGAGCTCGGCGGCCTTGACCGTATCCTTGATAACCATCTCCTCGGGGGTAATGACGAAGTAGAAGGCCGTTTTCTTCTTATCGGTCAGAATGCTGGAAGAAGTATTGATCCGTTCCTTGATATAGAGGAGTTCCTTCAGGATAGCGTCCTCGGTCGGTTCCTTGTCCCTCCGGACCACGGCAGCCACTTGATCATACTCCCGCATCTGTTCCCGGAGTTGCGTGATCTTGGTGATCCAAGCGTCATAGACCGAGGCCATGCTCAGATAGTAGAGTGCATGGCCAAGCGGAACGAGGTCGTAGATATAGTAATCATAGTCTTTCTTGACGACGATCTCGACCACTTCATCGAAGATTGCACTTTCCTCCATCGCGGGCTCTGCTGCGGCGGCCTGGAGGTAGCTCTCAATCTCTTCCGGGATCTTGTCCATGCCGTACATGTCGAGGATCTTCTGGCGGATCTCCTGCTGGTATGCCTTCACGCGTTGATCGGCATCGATTTCCTGGGCAAAGAGATTGGGCATGATCTCCGTCGGTCCCTTGCCGAAGATGTCTTTTTCGAATATGTCGCTGAGCGAGGCCTGGGGGTCTACGGAGAAGACCAGAACGCGGAATCCTTTCCTCGCAAGATGGTAGGCGGCCGCTGCCGAAAAGGTGGTCTTTCCAAGACCCCCTTTTCCGCCGAACATAATGTACCGCCGGTCCGGATTTTGTGCAAAGGTCTTTGCGAGCGATATGGAGTTCATGGCATCTTCGTTCTTCCCTGGTGAGCACAGAGTAACTTCACAGTCCCCGCTCCCCCTCCCGCCTTTCAGGCAAGAGCATCCATCAGATCCTTTTCACGAAGCATTCTCCGCTTCCACGTTGAGATCTGCGGCACGACGTAGGGTAGCAGCCGCAAGGAATAGTACGGAGGAAGAATCGGCACACCCAGCATATCACCCATCGTGATGAGGATGAACAAGTGTTCCATACTCGCCCGCGTTTTTAGTGCATAACGCGCAGAATCGTGAGCGGCGGCACCATAGAGAAATTCCTTTACTGCCTGAAAAGCCCCGAATTTCTTCTTTTCCAAATCTTGTTCTTTTATTTTTTCCGTCACGCGATTGCCTCCTCCCTTAAACTTGCGGTGCCGGCCGCTGGCGATGCACTCCCCGACAGGCGCCTCTAAAGCGCCTGCTTATGCATGGGACTCCGTGGCCTGGAGGTTCAGTAACCGATATTTGTGAAGCGCCTTCACGCCATCCATAGCCAGAATAACCGCCGTGACGACCAGGAAGAAACCAGCACAACCCATAATGGTGTTGCCGATCATGGCCTCGGTTCCTTTTGCCGCACCGGTCCACACCTTGTGTATAAGGTCGTAGGAGGTATAGAGCAGCGCGGTGACCGTCGTGATGAACATGAAGATCATCGGATAGATCACCCAGCCGGCCTTCTTCCCTTCCGAGGTCAGCCAGACCGAAACCAGCAGGAGTGCCACGGAGGCCATCAGCTGGTTAGCACCGCCGAAGAGGACCCAGAGGTACTGCCACCAGCCCGTAAGCACCAAAATGAGCCCCATCAAGCTGGCAAGAACGGTCCCGACATGAATGTTCCGGAAGAGCGGGCTGATGTCTCCCAGTAGCTCCGCCGTGGCCACGCGCATGAACCGGACGACCAGCTGCATGAGTGTAATTGCCACGATGATCATCATCATGCTGCCGTAGGATTTGCCGAGAGCTGGCGAGAGACCGACCGCACCGAGGAACTTCGCAACGCCGGCGGCGAACACGGCTCCCGGCCCCTTGGATACTGCTGCGCCGTATTCAGCAGGGCTGGAGTAGAGTGTGCCTGCGATGATCAGTGCAAAGAGCGCCAGCACCATCTCGGCGAACATGAC
>DASPQB010000079.1:0-6256 GCA_035625205.1 Nitrospirota bacterium
GAAGATAGATTCGTAAATTGGCATGTGCTTTCCCTCCTTATGGGTTATAGCCCCCCGTCTGGTGCGAGGAGCAAGGAGTATCCCGCAATCATGCTTCAAAGCGGGAATCGACCTTACTCTTTTTTTTAGAAGCTGAACATTATCACACGCAGGCTGAAAAATCAAGCTTTTTCTCGTACTTTCCACCGGGTTGCCATCCCATTCTCCTACGGTGCAAGTATTTTTTATTGACAAAACATGCATACTGTTTTATTATCAATTTTACTTTTTAAATTGAGTGGTTAGAAGACTGATTTCTTTGAAAAAGAAAGGATTCACGATGCCTGAGCAGTTCGGCAGGATCAAGAGATTGCCGCCATATGTTTTCTCGGTTGTGAACACCATGAAAATCGATGCACGCAGGCGCGGTGAAGACATTATCGATCTCGGCATGGGTAATCCTGACCAGGGCACGCCACAGCACATCGTCGACAAACTCATCGAGGCTGCGCAAAACCCCAAAAACCACCGTTACTCCGCGTCCAAGGGAATAACTAAACTCCGCACCGCAGTCTGCGACTGGTATAAGCGCCGCTACGATATTGATCTTGACCCGGAGTCAGAGGCGGTTGCAACGATTGGGTCCAAGGAGGGACTGTCGCACCTTGCTCTGGCTACGGTCGAACCGGGGGACGTAGTGTTTACAACCACGCCGGCTTATCCCATCCATCCCTATGCCGTGATTATCGCCGGTGGCGAAGTACGCTCCATTCCGCTTCGCAAGGACAGCGACTTCATCACTGACATGCAGGAGGCCTATAGGAACACTTGGCCTCGGCCGAAAATGCTCATCATCAATTTTCCGAACAATCCTACGACGCAGGTTGTGGATGTGAAGTTTTTCCAGCAAGTTGCTGATTTTGCGAGGGAAAACAGCATGATCGTGGTGCACGATCTGGCATATGCAGATCTGAACTTTGATGGTTACCGGGCGCCGAGCTTTCTTCAGGCGAAGGGAGCCAAGGATGTGGGCGTCGAGTTTTTCAGTCTGACAAAGAGCTACAATATGGCTGGATGGCGTGTGGGGTTTTGCTGCGGGAACAGGGATGTAGTGGGTGCCCTCATCAAGATTAAGAGCTACCTTGACTACGGCATGTTCCAGCCGATCCAGATAGCATCTATCATCGCGCTGAACGGGCCGCAGGAGTGCGTAAAGGAGATTTCAGACATGTACCGGTCCCGCAGGGACGTGCTTATCGAGGGGTTGGATAAAGCGGGCTGGAAGGTAGATAAGCCCAAGGCCACGATGTTCGTCTGGGCTGAGATCCCCGAGTCGTTCAAGAGGATGGGCTCCCTGAATTTCGCAAGACACCTCATTCAAGAGGCAAAAGTCGCGGTTTCACCCGGTATTGGATTCGGCGAGTACGGCGACAGCCATGTGCGGTTCGCGCTCATCGAGAACGAGCATCGGCTGCGCCAGGCGGCAAAGGGGATAAAACTGGCGCTGCTGAAATGAGAGGTGCGGGATTTGGCAGCAAGGGGCATGGAAAGGCAGAAAATGAGGACAAGTCTCCCTAGCGTCCTCTGCTGTTAGAAAGGATTTTAAAGGCAGGCAGATGATGATGACCAAGAAATCAATCAACGTCGGCATCATTGGCTTCGGCACCGTTGGAACGGGCACCGCGCGCATCCTGACCGAGAACGCGGAAATCATCCGGCGCAGGCTCGGTGTGTCCGTCGTTCTGAAGAAAATAGCCGATCTGGACGTGAAGCGTGACAGGGGTATTGCGCTCAAGGGCGTTCAGCTAACTACCAATGCGCAGGATATATTTACCGATCCTGAGATCGACATCGTCGTTGAGCTTATCGGCGGGTACAAGCCCGCCAAGGAGTTCATCCTTGATGCGATCAGGCATAAAAAACATGTGGTAACAGCAAACAAGGCGCTCCTGGCCGTGCATGGTGAGGAGATCTATGCATCGGCCGAGAAGTCCGGCGTTACGCTCGGATTCGAAGCATCGGTCGCAGGCGGGATCCCGATTCTTGCTGCCATCAGGAACGGCCTGGCAGCAAATAATATCAAGTCTATCTACGGCATCGTTAACGGAACGTGCAATTACATCCTGACGCTTATGACGAACGAATGCCGGAAATTCGAAGACGTCCTCAAAGAGGCGCAGGCCATGGGGTATGCAGAGGCAGACCCGACATTCGACATCGAAGGTATCGATTCGGCACACAAGCTCGCGGTCCTCACTATGCTAGCCTACGGCACGCCGGTGAAGTTCGACGATATTTATACCGAGGGGATCTCAAAGATCACACCAAGCGACATCGCTTTTGCGAAAGAGCTCGGTTACAAGATCAAGCTCCTGGCAATAACCAAGATGGTGAACGGTGAGGTGGAAGCGCGCGTTCATCCTACCATGCTTCCCGAGGATTATCCCATTGCCACCGTTGATGGGGTTTTCAATGCGCTCTCCATTGTCGGCGATGCTGTGGGATCGACCATGTTCTACGGCAGAGGGGCAGGTGATATGCCTACCGGGAGCGCCGTCGTGAGCGATATCATCAACATAGGCCGCGACATCCTGGCGGGCTGCGCGAACCGTGCGCCCGTTGCGGCTTTCCGGGAACGATTGCCTCTCATGATTCGCAAAATGGTCGATATCACATCCTGTTACTATCTGCGGTTCTCGGCCATGGATAAGCCCGGAGTTCTATCGCGGATATCGGGTGTGCTCGGCAGAAACAATATCAGCATCTCCTCGGTCATCCAAAAAGGCAGGGGGACTGCCGAAGCGGTCCCGCTGGTGATGATGAGCCATGAAGCAATTGAACGCGATGTGCGCAAGGCCCTTGACGAGATTAACAAGATGGACTGTGTCGCCGGTCCGACAATGGTTATTAGAGTGGAGGAAGGGATAAGCGGATAGTTTCGGATTTTGGGAACGGGGTGGATCTATTGGATGAAATTGTGGGTGCTATCGCATACCGATTGTGCTCATCCGCTCGGAGGTGATTTTGGCAGACGAGATTAAAATAAACAAGACAATCGATATTAAGGGTCAGGTCTGTCCCTATACGTTCGTTCGGTCAAAACTGGCGCTGGAAAAAATGCTACTCGGAGAAGTGCTGGAAATTGTCACAGACCACAAGCCCGCATCAGAAAACGTACCAAGAAGCATGGAGAACGAAGGCCAGAAGGTCCTTAAGGTCGAACAGACCGCTGAAAAAGAGTGGCACATTATTGTCCGGAAAGACAAGGAAAAAAAGAAATAACCGATTGTGAAGAGAGTAGAGCGCGGAGAGACAAGCATAACGAATCATTTTGTGCAAAAGTCTTTTAGTCTCCGTCCACAAATGGATCCCGAAAAAATCGGGACTTATGGTCGTCAGAGGGCTTTCCATGGATTTTACCGAAGATCAAATACTGCGTTATAGCAGGCACATTCTGCTTCCCGAAGTTGGAGGCGACGGACAAGAAAAGATTCTGAACGCCAAAGTCGCTCTGGTCGGCGCCGGCGGCCTCGGCTCTCCGGTCGGGTACTACCTTGCGGCAGCAGGCGTCGGCACCATCGGTGTCATCGACAATGACCGTGTCGAAATCTCGAACCTGCAGCGGCAGATTGCGCACAATACGAGCCGGATTGGCGTGCAGAAGGCCGATTCTGCGAAAGAAACCTACGAAACGCTAAACCATGACGTGAAAGTCATACCGCACAAGGAACGGCTGTCGTCCCATAACATCAAGGGTATCATTAAGGATTATGATATTGTAGTTGACGGCAGCGATAATTTCCCCACGCGGTATCTGGTGAATGATGCCTGCGTCATGCTCAAGAAGACACTGGTCAGCGCCGCAGTCTTCCGGTTCGAAGGCCAGATTATGAGCATCTATCCGGGCGAAGGACCGTGTTACCGATGCCTGTTCGAGGTCCCACCCCCTCCGGGGATGGTCCCCTCGTGTCAGGAAGCGGGCATCCTCGGTGTCGTCACCGGTGTGATCGGTACCCTGCAGGCAACCGAGGTGATCAAAGCAATCCTTGGCATCGGTCACCCGCTCAAAGGAAAGCTTCTGCTGTGGAACGCGCTCGATATGAGCTTCCGGACCGTGAAGGTTCCTCGAAGTAAAGAGTGCCCCGTGTGCGGGGAACATCCGACGATTACGGAATTGATCGATTATGAGCAATTCTGCGCTATGAGCCACTGAACACAGTAGAGTGGCTGACGACGAGAGAGGCCGAGATTCTGTATTCTCGGTGTATCGTATGGCCTTGATCATTAAGAAATCCGACGTTGAACGCATTATCGATCATTGCACGGCAGGACTGCCCGATGAAGCTTGCGGCATTCTGGCAGGAAAGAACAACAAGGTAGAAAAGATTTATTTCATGACGAATGCGAAGCCTGGACCGGCCTACTATGAAATGAATGCAGAAGAGCAGTTCCGCGTGATGAAGGACATTCGTGAATCGGGTAGGGTGATGGTCGGCTTGTTCCATTCTCATCCCGCCGGCCATGCATATCCGTCAAGGATGGATGTTGAAAAAGCGTACTGGCCAGGGTCAAAGCTGCCTAATTATCCCGATGTCGTATATGTCATCGTTTCCCTCATAAACCGGGCTCAGCCAGTCATCAGGGGGTTTTCAATCGAGGAGGGAAAAGTTAACGAAGTACCTGTGTCCCTCATTGAACCGTAGAGACCGATGCTCGCCTGGCTGGACGGTGAATCACTTCGGGTAATGCCATAATAAAAGAGCGTATCGAACTCAATCCGCAGATCAGTAAAACATATGTGTACCGGGACTGTTAGAAACCATTTTTTCACGAGGCGAGTGAATATTTAACCAGGAGGAGCGATACATGGCGATCAAGGTAAGGATTCCGACTCCGTTGCAAAAACTGTCAAATGGCAAAGCAGAAGTCGAGTGCAGAGCAAAGAACGTCGCCGAACTTCTAGACGCTTTGGAGAAGGATTATCCCGGCATGAAAGAACGTTTATCAGAGGGCGGAAAGATCAGGCGATTCATCAATATTTACGTGAACGAGGAAGATATCCGCTTTATGAACAAAGAGGAAACCACACTCAAAGATGGAGACAATATCTCGATCGTGCCGGCAATTGCCGGCGGATGGGGTTGAGCCGATACTGTCAAGATTCATGTTAAAGGTTCGAGGAAGGTGTTTACGTCATATTTCTGATATGGCGTCATCCTTTTCTCACGACGGAGGCGACATGGCAACGAAGAGGATTAAACTGACGTTTCCCCAAGATTTGATCAGGGAGCCTGTAATTTTCACGATGGCTAGGAAATTTGATGTCATGCCGAATATCCGGCGCGCCAAAGTTACAGAAAACGTGGGCGAAGTTGTGCTAGAACTTGAAGGTACAGAAAAGAAACTCGAGGACAGTATAGCTTATCTCAAGGAGCGTGGAGTCAAAATTGAAGCAGTTGAGGGGGAGAGTGGCAGTTCGTAAGTGGTCAAATGACACGGGATTAGGCAATCCGGTATTTTCCTATGGATCCATGTCCTCTCCTGCTCCGGTGCATTTATGAAATTCATCATTTTACTTGGTGACGGAATGGCAGACCGGCCCCATGCGGGACTGGGTGGTAAAACATGCCTGCAGGTCGCAAACACACCAAACCTGAACCATCTTGCGACAAGCGGTCAGGTTGGCATGGTGTATACGATACCTCCGGGGTTTCCGCCCGGCAGCGACGTTGCCAACCTGTCCGTTATGGGGTATGATCCCCGGAAATATTATACGGGCCGTTCTCCGCTCGAGGCGGCCAGTATCGGCGTCGAATTGGGACCAAGTGACGTCGCGTTCCGCTGCAATCTCGTGACCCTGCGTATCACCGGCGGCAAGTCTTCAGGTGCGGGTCGGAGGGCAATCATGGAAGACTTCAGCGCTGGCCACATTTCGACTCAGGAATCACGTCTGCTTATTGAAGAAATCGACAGCAAGCTCGGCAGTGACCGCATCCGTTTTTATCCAGGCGTGAGCTACCGCCACCTGATGGTCTGGAAAGGCGGGAAGGACAGGGTCGAGTGCACGCCGCCGCACGACATCCAGGACAAGGACATCCAGGACTACCTCCCGCGGGGGGAAGGAGACGACATTATTAACTCGCTCATGGATGAATCGATCGACTTGCTTCTTGCTCATCCAGTGAATAAAGCGAGGCTCGAGAGCGGCAAGCGCGCTGCGAACAGTATCTGGCTCTGGGGGCAGGGCCGACGTCCAAATATGCCGACCTTCAAGGAA
>DASPQB010000080.1:0-2865 GCA_035625205.1 Nitrospirota bacterium
AAGTTCCGTGCCCTTGCTTTGAAGCTTTCTGACAGCTTTGTCCAGAGACACCAAGTCACCAGCGATTTTGCCATACCGGCGGACTTCCTTGCTGCCGCCGTGTTCGGCAAGAGCAACTTCGATGGAATCTTTGTGGACATCAAGACCGACACTTGTGATAGAATAATTCATGACCTGCCTCCTTGTTTGTGGCTCTGTATTGGGTTCCCTTAAAATCCAGTATAACCCACGAGTACAAGGGGCGGGTCTCCTTTTCAACCGTCAACCATTATGTCTAGTTCGCACGTCACGAAACTGAATTGAGTGAGGATTTCTGGAAGAAATGTTGGTGACGCGATTTTTCGAAACCCCGTTAGCATTCTTCCAGGACTTGTTGTAATTTCGACTTTTTGATTTATTGCACTTTTCAAGTGGCATCTGTTAACTTTTATCCCTAATAAAAGTGCCCATTCGATATCGTTGACATGTTCTTAAATCAGGCATATATTCGTCGCATAATATAGTAATAATTATTAACACCGACTAATAAGACTACCTAACTGAGCATGCATTTTTCTTTGCTCCGGAGGAGAATCTACTCTAGAAGTTGTAGGTACAGATTATGCGACTCACAAAATTAGATGCAGAAAAAATCCAATTTGAAGCGGCCATAGAGTAGCATATAAATAAGGCGTATTTTATTCCTGCGATTACGCTTGCAGGCGCAGCGAAACAAATTCTTGGCAAAGCTCTACCCTCGGGAAAGCAGACCGCAAAGCAAGAACTTTCTCATGCATTACTTACGAAATACCAGCTTACGATTACTGAAAAAGAACTTAACGACCAATACCTGAATAAATCTCGAAACCACCTTAAAAAAAATTCGGCGAAAGCGGTGTAACCCATGTTGATATAGAGCCAGAAACTGAGTCGCTTGGTATGCTTGCCCAAACGCTGACAAATTACATCATGCTGAATCTTCTACCCTCACCGATTATTAAGCGTGGGTTAGCATCAATTGTAAATGCATATCAAAAAAAGCACCTAACTACGTGTTCGAGGCAGACATGGTAACTATCATATTTCATCATGAGACGCACCATGGTAAACGCGCGATTTTTGAATATTTCATTGACGCGTTGAGTTTTAAATTTATAATTTCTTTAGAGGGCCGCGAGAGGTGGTCCCGTCAATCTGAGAGGAGAACGAAAATGGCATACGGGATTATGCATTATTTTCCGGGTGGTACGAAGGAACAGTATGAGGCGTCATTAGCGGTGGTGCATCCCACTAGGGACAACCTGCCGGAAGGCCAGATCTTCCATGTGGCTGGCGCATCGGCACGTGGTTGGATAGTTATTGCGGTCCATGACTCCAAGGAGAGTTGGGAGCGGTTCCGCGATAGTATACTGATGCCCCGAATAAATCAGGGTATCAAAGGCGGCTTCACTAAGCCAGCAGAAGAGAAAAGCTTTGAGGTTTACAACATGAAGTTCGAACTCCTTTCCACATAATTGTATTTAACGAATATCCATCGATAACCATGCATTGGCAGGGGCGACCAATCCCCATCTGCTCCAGTTGCGATCTCTGGGGAAAAGTTTGAAAGAGAAACAACTTTGACCTAACCCCGGTTATTGTACCAGCAAGAGAGCTGGATTTTTGGGTTAACATATACAATATTCAAACTGAATTTGTTGATAGTTTCGAACAACGAGAAATACACAATTGTAGGTGGAACGGCTACCTATATTCGGAGAAGATATTGAGAGAATTATAGGTTGAAACTTTGTTTGAGCCCTTCAGGAAAGATTTAATCTAAATTTCAACCACTAGTTCGCACGTCGCGTAACTGAACGGAGCGAGGATTTCTAGTTGAAATATGGTTTCACGCCATCGTCATTTATCAATACGTCCTTCCTGAACTGATGAGGTTATCATTCTTCGCAACAATCAAAACTTCAACCAAAAATTGTTATTCTTTCTCATGGATGCCATCACTATTGGTCGAGTACTGCGAGAGTTGCGAGACAGGCACTAACAAGAAGCAATGCGGCAAAGGGCGGAACAATCAGCGTAGTTATTTCAACAAGCAGCAATGCAATTCCACCGATCACGTGCAATCGTGATCGTACGTTCAGCACTTGCCGCAGATACCAGCCTTGTGCAGCCAGGAAAAGAATCGGCCCTCCCGAAATCAACAGGCTTAGCGCCAATGAGGTGTTTCCAAGGGGGGGCGCTATCACCTCTTTACTCACGACCGCCACGGTGATGAGTCCCGCAACAATTACTATCAGCTCTCCTCGGGTTTATTTCCGATCAAGCACGGCCTTCAGATGACTCAACCCCGACGCCGCAGTAGGCCAACCCGCATAGAAGGCAATGTGCGTGATCGCAGCAACGAGTTCTTCTTTTGTTAATCCATTCTCGAACGCCTTCTTCAGATGGAACTCTACCTGTTCGATACGATTCAGCGCAACCAGACAAGTGACCGTGATCAGGCTTTTGTCCCGTTGCGAGAGCGGCGGACGTTTCCAGACATCTCCGAAAAGGACATCCTGCGTCAATTGAGCATAATCCGGCGCCAACGCTTTCAGCTCATCAGTAGCTTTCTTCACATCGCTGTCTGACATAAATACCTCCCTCCAACAATGATGTTCGAATTACGGCCGCAGCAGCGTTTTGATCGCACGGCGCTCATCCATTGCGCGGTAGCCTTCCGCCACCTGGTCGAGGGGCAGCGTAAGGTCGAATACCCTGCCTGGATTCATCTTACCTTTCAATACGAGGTCGATCAGCTCAGGCAGATAGCGACGGACCGGCGCAGGGCCGCCGTGGAGGTGGACATGGGCGAAAAACAGCTGCTGCCCGTCGAGTTTGACCCCA
>DASPQB010000081.1:0-2339 GCA_035625205.1 Nitrospirota bacterium
TGGGGAAGAAGGGAAACCTTGCGGCAAATGCGGCCGCTCTCATCATGCTCGGCGCCTCTGCGGTATCGATAGGGAAATATATCATGCAGGCCGCGGCCGACTGTTTCGGCGACGAATACAACCGCTGCAATCTCTGCAACACCGGGAAATGTCCGAGGGGGATCACCACACAGGATCCTAAACTTTACAGGAGGCTCGATGCGGACAAAGTGGCAGAGCGCGTGGTCGAGACCTTCAAGGCCGCTGACGTAGAGATGAAGAAGATCTTCGCCCCTATGGGGAGGAGCACCGAGCTGCCCATCGGCATGTCTGACGGATTGAGCATAGAAGACAAGGCAATGGCAGAGAGGCTGGAGATAAGTTATGCCTGCTAAGAATAAAGTCAAAAGTCAAAAGTCAAAAGTCACCCCCCCTAATCCCCCCTTTCCCAAGGAGGAGAAGCAAGGGAGGGGCGCGCAGAACTCCGGGCTTCGGACTGCGAGCCCTGAACTCCGAACCGTAAAGATCTACGGCAACGTCAAAGGCGATCGTGTTCCATCGAGGATACTGGAGGAGCAGATCCAGCAAGCGATACAGGAAGGCGCACGGGAACTCCATATTGTTGCCCAGGGTCAGCACGGCATCGGAGGCCGCATCTGGCCGAGGAAAGAGACCGTCAGAATAACGGTCGAAGGCCCTGTCGGCCAGAGGCTCGGAAGCATGGGCATGCCGGGCACGGAGATCATCGTGAAGGGAAGTTCTTCCGATGACGTTGGATGGCTCAACTGCGGCGCAAAGATAACAGTGCTGGGCAATGTCACCAATGGTGCATTCAACGCAGCAGCGCAGGGAACACTCTATGTTCAGGGCGGCGGCGGCGCACGCTGCGACACCATGACAAAACACAACCCCCGTTTCGACCCGCCCCAGTCTTGGTATTTCAGAGACGTGGGGGACTCCTTTGCCGAGTTTAAGGCCGGTGGCATCGCGGTAGTATGCGGCGTGAAACCGAGGAACCCTGAAAACATTCTCGGATACCGTCCCTGTGTCGGAATGGTAGGCGGCGCCATCTATTTCCGCGGCCCTATCAGGGGATACAGCGAAAAGGACGTAAAGCTCCTTGACCTTACGCCCCAGGACTGGGAATGGCTCAGGACAAACACGAAAACCTTCCTTGAGGCCGTCGACAGGACTTCCTATTACGAGGAGCTTACGCGCTCTCCCGATGACTGGAAAAAGCTCATCGCATATACACCCCAGGAAAAAAGGGCGAGGAAGTGGTTCAAGGTCTCGACGTCGGACTTCAGAAAAGACACGTGGGAAAAAGAGGTCGGCCAGGGCGGCATCTTCGCCGAATACCTCAACCATGATCTCACGCTCTTGCCCTATATCACCACAGGCAGGGAGAGGAGGAACAGGCCTATCTGGGCAAACGACAAGTATGCTCCCCCCTGTGCATATGCGTGCCCGACGCAGATACCGTCACACCAAAGGGCTTCCCTCATCAGGCAGGGCAGACTCAATGACGCGCTTGAACTGGTGCTGAAATACAGCCCGCTTCCCGCGACGGTCTGCGGTGAAATATGCCCGAACCTCTGCATGCAGAGCTGTACCAGGGCCCATCTTGACAAGCCGCTTGAGATCGACATGATGGGCAAGCTCGCCCTTGATCTCCCTGCGCCAAAAAAGGAGCCCGCGACGGGCCACAGGATAGCGGTGATCGGCGGTGGACCTGCGGGAATGAGCGCAGCATGGCAGCTTGCGCTTAAGGGGCATACGGTTGACATCTACGAAGCTATGGACAGGCTGGGGGGAAAACTGGAACTCTCGATCCCAAAGGAGCGCCTTCCGCGTCAGATCCTCGACAAAGAGATCTCGCGGTTCAGGGAACTGGGTGTGAACCTGCATTTTAATACCAAAGTGACGAATGAGAAATTCGAAGAGATATACAAGGGCCACGAGGTCGTGGTCATCGCCTGCGGCGCCCATGAGCCAAGAAAGGTCTCCTTCCCCGGCTCGGATGATGTTGTCTCAGCCTACGATTTTCTGAGGGACGTTAACCTAGGTAAAGGCCCCGACTTGAAGGACAAGAAGGTCGTCGTCATCGGCGCGGGAAACGTTGGCATGGACGTTGCCTCAGAGGCGTATAACAATGGTGCGGCATCCGTTGTTGCAGTAGACATCCAGAAGCCCGCTGCCTTTGGGGTGGAGATGGAGATAGCAAGAGCGAAGGGGACGCAGGTGATCTGGCCCAAATTCACTGAGCGTTTCGACAAACGAGAGCGGAAGATATTCTTCAAAGACGGAACTTCACTTGACGCTGATTTTGTGGTTATGTCCGTGGGAGATGTGCCCGTGCT
>DASPQB010000082.1:0-3085 GCA_035625205.1 Nitrospirota bacterium
GATTTAATAAAGGGCGTTCTCGGGCCGACGTTAGACCGCGTTATTATATTGGCATTCATCGTGGGGATACGGGTGGTCGTTGGTTACTCTTTGAACCAAGAACTTAAAGAGCTGCCTCCAGCAAGTGAGTACGGACGAAAGGGAGCAGCTGACACGCAACATGAATGAGAACAAACATCATAACGTCCGAAGGATGACAAGATAAAATGAGACATGAACATTCGTGTATCCCGAACTTTTATCAGCAGTCATCTCGTCAATTAAAAGAGGTGTTAAAATGTCGATACTGTGTAATATACTTGGACTGTTAATTACCCTAATTCCACCGCTAGGGACGATCCTACTGCCGCTTTCTGTACTTTTCTGTCCTGTCTTTTAATTGTGGAAACGACAGACCGTCAGGGCATTGTTCCTGGCTAAGTAGCGTGCAGCCCAAAAATGAGAATTCAAGGTAATAATATGATAAAATCTAGTTTTTAGCGCAACAAATCAATGCGCATCGCTTTCTCTAAGTACTTCTTATGAATACTCACTATACCTCTCCTGTTGTCAGCTTCCGCTGTGGAACGACCAATCCGGTGAGATAGCCTCCGTTCGTCAAAAATTTGATCTTGGTTTACCGTGTGCATTCTAGTTACGACATGTATCGGCGTGTTACAAAAATCTGGTGAATGCCAAGGTAACGCTTAGCCCGATCGTGATGATAACCGTCGCCCACGCGATGTAATTGAACGTCCTCGTGTTGACATAGTTGCCCATGATCCTTCTGTCGTTAATAATGACAAGCATGTATATCAGCACAAACGGAATCAAGATCCCATTAGCCACTTGAGAGAGATACAGTATGGAAAGGAGAGGCATGTTCGGAAGTGCAATAACGAACGCTGCAAGCCCTATGATCCCTGCGTATAATCCGTGAAACACCGGAGCGTCTCTAAAGCCATACGAGACGCCTGCCTCAAACCCAAGGCCCTCGCACACGCAGAGTGCTGTTGACAGGGGTAAAATGCTAGCTGCAAACAGTGATGCACTTAGGAAGCCAAAGGCAAACAGCACAGCTGCATAGTTTCCTGCAAGAGGGGCAAGCGCAGCTGACACGTCAGCGACGTTGTTCACCGGAATCCCGTGTACAAAGATTGTAGCAGCGCAGGCTATGACTATGAAAAAAGCAACAACGTTCGTAATGACGGATCCAGTAATAGCGTCGAGTCGGGAGTAGTTCAGGTACTGTCGTGTAACTCCCTTCTCCACTACTGACGACTGAATGTAAAACTGCATCCACGGCATGATAGTGGCACCCACCAGCCCTATGATCATCATGATATACGCGGTATCTGTGGTTACTTGTGGTACTACGGACCGCACTCCCGCTGTGCCCCAGTCAGGATGCGTCAACAGTCCCGAGATAATGTAGGAAATGTAGAGCGCTGATGCCAGTAAGAATATCTTTTCGACGCTTCGATAGCTCCCCTTAACGACAAAACCCCAGACAAAGAGAGCAGCGAGTGGTAAGGATAGGAAAGGTGGAATGCCAAAGATGGAAGCACTTACGGATATTCCCGAGAACTCAGCGAGGGTATTTCCGAAGTTAACCACAATGAGCGCAAATAGAATGAAAAACGTGAGCCTGATTCCGGCCTTCTCTCGGATGAGAGATGCGAGACCCTTTCCGGATACGACCCCCATTCGTATCCCCATCTCCTGAATGACGGCCAATGCTACAGTCATGGGGATGAATGTCCACAACATGACGTATCCGAACTGCGACCCTGCCAGCGAGTAGGTGGTGATGCCTCCGGCATCGTTATCCAAGCTTGAGGTGATGATGCCTGGCCCTATTATCGAAAGAAACAGAATGAATCTCGTGAAAAGAGGGTCTTTAAAATAACGGAAGGGAGCTTTAAATTTCACGCCTGCAAACCCCTTAATGTCCAAACTACGTTGAGATCTACTGCTTCCAAGCCTTGGTTATTGTGATGCCCATGGCATCATCGACGAACGGGACCGATGTCTTTCAACTTTACGCTATCCCCACACAACGGAGGGCCCAAACTAGTTACCATCGACCTATACCATCACTCAGGATATACTGTAGCCTTTCGTAATGATATGATCTATGCAAAATACAAAGGCGCGCCGACGTCTTCAGAGGTGACTATCTGTTGAACGGCGCGTCCAGCATGCGACCTAATGCGGTGCGTTACAGTTTTTCAGGCTCCTCTACTTTACTCGATATGTCGGAATTTCTGTGTGTATGGCCCTTCTCCCGGCTTTCTCCTTCTGAAATGTCCCGAAGGCCGTCCTTCAAGCAGTTCTTGGAACCACGCTTCGTGTTCTATTTCCTCATGGAGGATTGCGAGCGACAAGTCGTACGTTCTATGATCTTTGCCAAATGTTATGTTGCAAATGTCCGTGTAAATCCTCACAGCACACCGCTCAGCGTCGAGCAGTACCTTCAGAACGTCCCTTATGTCGCTCGGATCACCCGGCAGATATGCTGCAGAACACGCAGCATCGTCATGGAGTTCCCTCAAGTCTTTGTACAGTTCGCCTCCGAGCTCGTAAATCCGGGGGACGAGCGTCTCGAAGTGGAGTCGGTCCTCGAGCCTCGCGTCTTCTGCTATTTCTTTCACCTGCTCACCCTCAAGCCCCGAACAGTGCATTCTCAGGAGGGTATAGTAGTAGTACGTCGTAAACTCCGCAGCGGCTGCCTTTTTCAGTTTAGCGATCAGATGGCTGACTTCAATCCCTGCCTTCTCAACCATCTCCACGTCGACAGTCTTAGAATATTTTTTATTCATCCTTCTCACATCCCTTCCTTTAGGGTCAAAGAGTGCTTTCACGTTTTGAAACGTTAACGTTTTTCCGCGTTATCATGCTTTTTTCAGGGTGCGGTGCGTGGTATGGTGGTGTCGCGCTGAAACCACCCCTCAGATGCTCTTTCATATCTTTCTGGAGATTACCTTTCGCTACAGAAAAGCGACCTTCGTTTTTTTACGTTGTGTTGGTTCCATCTCGTGCTTGTGATCAAAACACTGCTCGGCAATAACATAATGAACATGATGTGACGAAGATCCATTTTGAT
>DASPQB010000083.1:0-12615 GCA_035625205.1 Nitrospirota bacterium
CAGGATTCAGGTCATTGGTGAAGCGCTCTATCCAGTGACCCGTTCCGCTTTGTAGCGGACCAGAAAATCTTCGGTTCCATGCCATGTCCAGAAGGATTGTACATGTCTTATGGTTATTAACCAGCATTCTGTGGCTCATGGCATGGGCAGTAAAGATGCTGATAACTGTATAATCGGGTGGGACGGATTACCAATCATGATTAACGGGTTCGCCATGCACGAGACTGGTTCACCGTCCCAGCCAGCCTAGAACTATTTCTTATGATTCAAACAGCTTTTCCGGCATGAATGGCACTTGGTCTCTCATAATATAATATGCTGCCCGCGCCAGCTTGTGAGCGAGCGCAGCATGTGCTATTACGGTGTTCGTTTCCCTCATCTTGCGGTTGTAGTATGCGCGGGCCTCTGGACAATAGCGCCGTGCCAGTTCCGCTGCCTCCGAAAATGCCCAGGCAAGATATTTGTTGCCGTTCTTCTTGTTCCCTTTGCCTTTTCCCTTATCGTTGCTGATCCACTTGCTTGAAACCTTCCGGCAGTAGGAAGCGTAATTGCCTGCCTTATCAAAGCGGCTGATGGGGCCTGTTTCAAGCATTATGGTCAATCCCAGGATTTTGCCAACTCCCTGGATAGTAATCAGCTTTGCATATGGTTCCCGAAGCACTACTTTTCCCTCTATCTTGGCTTCAAGAGCCTTGATCT
This sequence comes from Nitrospirota bacterium, assembly GCA_035625205.1. Classification (GTDB taxonomy): domain Bacteria; phylum Nitrospirota; class UBA9217; order UBA9217; family UBA9217; genus JAJYKN01. Next base: position 700 of record DASPQB010000083.1, read on the forward strand.
GGAGCGTGAGAAAGTCTATCGAATCTTTACTGACCTTACCCGCCAAGGCGAGATCTTCGTTGTACTCGAGAAGCGGGGCAACGTGATCTGTGGTCGATGCCATCATCTTGCTCCCTCTTAGCTTGAACCCGATATTTCGATTGATGATGTTCTGAAGGCTGATTACCAGCGAGGTCCGTAGCCTCACTAAGTGGCTTCGCTTTCGAAGTAGATCCCGAATAGGCCGGTCTTCTTTCGGATAGATGTAACCTTCCGGAAGGATGCCGAGCCTCAGCATTTCTGCCAGCCAGAATGCATCATGCTGATCATCAGAGTATTTCAGTCCTGAGTATTTCTGTATCGCCGTTGGATTGGCAAGATGCAGCGTAAATCCCTCCGCCATGAGAAGATCAACGAGCCAGTACCAATTGTAAGTAGACTCAACGACGATGCCGACGATGTCATTCTTGTACGGCGCAAGAGCAGCGAGAATCATTTCTGGATCATTCGGCAGTTTTCTCTTGAATACTCTCTTGCCGGTTTCATCGATGATTCCCAAATAACTATTACTTGAATGTAGATCGATACCTGTGTACACTTTCATAAAGCACCTCCTGGGATGGGATTGGATGTCTCTTCCCAAGAGCATATCAGAATCTTAGATTCTGGTATGCTCGGAGGTGCCCTTTATATGATTATCATGATTCAACCGGTTTTCTTCACGCTCGGTTCATGATGGGCATTGCATGCCTGCAGGGATAGCTCACGGAGATCTTAATTGTGCTCGAGGTGAAGAATATCGATTGTACCTTATAGCGAGGTGTGGATGTTTTTTTGACCGTGGTAGGTATAAAGAGGCTGTATTTCGATCATGGTGCGGTCACCATGATAGCCATGGTAACGGCAAATTGGTATGCAAGTAACCAGTAATTATTTAAACAGCCATTTAAACCGCACCAGTATTGTGCAATCTAAGCGAACAAATATTTCGTAATCGGCAGGTCGGTGGGACGATCCCACTCGCCGCCTTTATTTTTAAAGCACTTAGCCTATCACTTTGATAGGCTTTTTTATTTTCCAGTGACATAGGAGTGACAGGCTCAAGCGACCCCGCAATGTCAAAAGACCAGACCGCTCATTTTAAATGTTGTTCTTGAAACCGTTTCTATTACTTTACCCTTGAACCAACGCCGTGAAGCGGTTATACTCTGCTTAGTTATCGCACAAAATACACCTGCGGGAAAGCCTTCGCGGGCTGTCAAACTGAGAGAAAAATCGATAACCTCGGACAAATCGCACATATCTGACCTTTAGCGAGCACTGCTTTGATACCTATGTAAAAATTGCAGCTAAGTAAGAAGAAGCGGACCTGCTGATGAGATGATCCCTCAGCACAGGATATACTGGCATCGACAGTGAGAGAATCAATAGCGTACTGCCTTTTTTTGGCCTGGAAAGATAAGCGGTCTTACGCAGCACTGAAAAACATAGATGTTCCGGGCAGGTAGGAACTTGAGGGATTCTGTAAGAAGTCCCTGCCCACACCATGTGTCCCCGTTGCCTGAAGAGAGATTTCGGGTCAAACACGATGAGCAGGAAATGTTCATCAGGGCTGCAAGAAAAAATGAGGCGCTGCGGCTATGAGACCATGGATCGTCTTGTTGCTTGTCCTTCTTTTTCGCATACCTTCAGCGGCATATGCTGATGGCCTGTTTATCGAAGGTGGCGTCGGTGTTATCCACTCGAGATTAAGCGATGCAGGCTTCCTTCGGTATTATAAAGATACTGCTCCCCTGTTCGGATATAGCAGTTTTTATGACTTGTCCTTCGCACACTGGAACGGACGAAATGACAACCAGGCAGTCTCAATCGGCAGAGGAGTGCGGTGGTGCTGGACCGAAGAATTCTACTCCAGTTTCGAGGCTGGAGGAGCATACCTCTGGCAGACTACCGAGAACCTCGGTACCCGCTTGCAATTTGCATTCAGATTTGCCTTCGGATTGAAGGCAGGAAAGTTCGATATTTCAGCAGGCTATATTCACTTTTCCAACGGGGAGGAAATATTCAGGTGGAGTGATAGCCCCAACAAAAGCGAAAACTTTGTGACAATCCAGATCGGGCGCATCTTTTAGACAGGGTTAAAATTAAGCAATAACAGGAACTAGCCGGCAAGTCACCCTACACTCGTGAACAGCACAGGCAATAAAAAGCCTATACCGTTTCCCGTTAACCTTCTGTCCCATCACATCACGGCCTTAGTGCGGCCCTGATGTGCTGAGGGAAAATAAATAACAAACAAGAAATACGCTTGATAGCTGATCTGTATGCGGAATAAGGTCACATCGTAAAACCAGATTACGTATAAAACACGTTCTGGCTATTTTGATTCTGATTGCAAAATTACATTTTTGTCCCATAATAGCTGTAAAAACGACCTCGATGGAACAACCTACTGATCTAAAGGTTTTCATATCAAACAGGGAATCCGTCTGTGATGGATGCGGGCAGGATCTCTGTCGAAAGGCCTGGATTACTCTGGATCGGGCAATCGGAGCTCTTTGCGTATCCTTTGCAGGCATGGAACACCTGGTCTATCTCCCGTCCGGGAAAGCGTCTTAACAAGGAGAGCTCATAAGACCTCAACCCTGACAGCGGTAGTCCTTACATGGAGCCAGGCCAGAAAAAGATATGAGCTGCAAGGCATTCTGGTCGAGAAGCCGGGCCCGAGAGCAAGCGGAGCAGGCATGTTTAGGTGATAACGAATTCCGAGCACGTCGAAGAGAGCGCGGTGCGGAGCGGCGGGCGAACTATGATCGTGCATATATAGATCAATTTACCAAACGCATTCGCGAATTTTTTCCCCTGTGCCCACCAGGGAGAAAAGCTATTATTGCAGAACATGCATGTCTTAAATACAGCGGTCGCATCGGCCGAACAGCGTCTGCAAAGTATCTCGAGGAAGAACCCGTTCTTTTGGCTGTTATCGCTCATATAAGACATGTAAAAACGTCATACGACAAGCTCTTGGCCAAGGGATATGACAGACAGGAGGCACGAAGTCGTGTCCAAGGGAAAGTAGATGAAATCATGCTAACCCGGAGTCACGTCATAGATAATGAAGTATAACATACCATGCTAAACCGATCCGTTGCAATAATCCGGTAAAAGAACCATTCCTGAAATGGGTAAAATCACTTCCCGGTCCTGCAGACGTTTCCAAGGATAGCATCAATCATGATACTACCGCTTATCTTTTGCCAGCGCTTATTGATGATTCTGAAGAAGCAGAACTACTTCAACAATTTTATGACCTAATTTTTGAAGAACAGCGTGCTGGATGGTGGACGGGAAAAAGCGACCGGCCGAAAAAACGCGATCTGGCAACTTTCAATAAATGGTTTGAGGTAGAATTTCATTCCCTCGTACTTGATCTAGTCGACGCGCCACTTCAAGGTGACTAGTGATTCGTTGATTTCAAAATTCAATGTTTCCGAGTGAATCTGTGATTTGTGCAACCTCCCTTAAAGTGCGAGAATTATCCCGTAGGTTGCACATCTGACCAGATCAGACGATGTGCACATTTCATGTAGGATTCTTCAACCGAATCTTGCCATTTATCATTTCATAATGACATTCCAAGGCGACGCCATTGACGGCGCATGACGAAGCAAAACAAACATACCTTGCCACTCATGTGAAAAGCGGCTACGCGCTCAAAGACATTGCAGACCATCTCGGAATTCATTATACTATGGCAATCACGGTTAAAGGGTTTCGAGGGAAAAATCATGATTCAAGTTCTGATTCTATTCTACGGGAGGGTAAATCTCATGAGATCAATCGCACGAATATCACTACTCGTTATGCTTCTGGCTCTGTCCGGAGCGAATGCTTTCGCTCTTGACAAGCAAGATACAAAAAAAGAGACTCCCCAGGAAAGTACTGCCGTTATTATCGAGCCGGCATTTACCATTAATCCAGCCAAAACAGCGGTACTCATCATGGACTATGAGAACGATATCGTAGGCATGCTTCCTGAGGATATCCGGGGTCCGTTAATTGAAAAAGCAAGTATGATCCTGAGGGAAGCACGTCAGGCCAAGATTCAAATCATTTACGTCGTCGTCCGATTTCGCGACGGCTACCCTGAGGTCAACCCGCAGAACAAATTATTCAGCAGTCTGAAACAATCGGGCCGGTTTGTGGAAGGCACGCCGGGAGCGGAAATAGATTCACGGGTTGTGCCGCAGCCTGGCGATATCGTGGTCACGAAGCGGCGAGTCGGAGCTTTTTCTACAACTGACTTGGAAACGATACTCCGGGCTAAGAATATCAATAAGCTGGTGCTATTCGGAATTTCGACGAGCGGCGTGGTCCTCTCAACGGTCCGCTGGGCTGCCGATATGGACTACTCGCTTGCCGTTGTGTCGGATGCTTGTGCCGATCGCGATCCTGCGGTAAACCGCGTACTCATGGACAAGGTTTTCCCATGGCAGGCGACGGTAATAACGAGCAGCGAGTTTCTGAAGGCCATCGGTGCGAAGGATTTAAAATGATTTCTTAGTTTTCTTCCTGTTATTTGAACAAGCAGTAATAAAAGCCTTGATGCACGTTTCACATCGTAGATAGTGCCAATTATAGAGAATGAGTATTGGAGTGAACAAATGGCAAGTTTTACGATTAAGTGTGAAGCTGTGAAAATAAGTACTGATTCCGGAATATGCCCAGGCTCGGCTAAATGCAGGACAGGAGAAACTTATATTTTGACAGCACGAACACCGGAACCCACCGGGATGTGTGGTCGAGCATTCGCAGCATTCATCCAATGGCATTTGCAATGCGCTGGTCAGACAAGATGGATTGGGAGAAACTTGACCACGTGGACGTCACCTGTCCGGATGGCTTTGTCATCTATAGGCTTTCCAGAGAAAAGAAATGAATATTTTCTTCCCGCAGATATGATAATGAATTTTTTCAATCAACTCGCCACCACGCACATTTCCTGTCCTATGCTTAATAGACGTGGAGCTTGCTCATGGCTCGCCACTTGGCCCACTATCAAGCGTGTTTCCATTCTTTGCAATAGTGCAATTTACATGTTGAAATTGGCAATCTAATTTTTATATCTTGCATTACATCCGAACGGTTTTTTGCCAATCGGGTGATGATGGCTTGAGGGTGAAATCGGAGATTCACTATGGCCGTTGTGGGCATCGGACAATGCGCATGGGACACATTGGCAATGGTCGATACGTTTCCACAGGCGGACACGAAAAAAGAGGTCCTGCTTTGGGAAGAGCAAGGAGGAGGGCCGGTAGCAACGGCCCTGGCAACCCTATCGCGTCTCGGCGTAACGTGCCGGTTTCACGGTATCATTGGAGACGACCGGGAAGGCACGGCCATCCGGCAGTCCCTGCGTGAGGAAGGAGTCTACATCTCGGGGCTGGTGACAAGATCTCGTGCCTCGTCCCAGACGGCACTCATCGTGATCGAAAAGTCCGCGGCAACGCGAACGATTTTCTGGAAACGTCCTTCGGGTGAACCGCTCAGTCCAGAAGAACTCCCGCGGGATTTCTTGGAAGGTGCGGATTTTTTGCTCCTCGACGGACTGATGAAGGAAGTGTCGTTCTTTGCCGCTAGGCAGGCCAAGAAGGCCAAAATTCCCGTCATCCTTGACGCGGGACGGGTGCGGGAAGGAACGTTAGAGCTTGCCCGGTTGAGCGATTACGTGGTCGGGTCGGAGGAATTCGCCCGTGAACTGTCCTGGAAGGACGACGCCGCTCAATTCAAGCCGAAAATCAAAAAGCACGGCTTCGGCATCACGACGATTACGCTGGGAGCGCGGGGAAGCGTTACCTATGCCGACGAAAAGATCATCAGTATTCCCGCTTTTCCCGTCGAGACGGTGGATACAACGGGGGCCGGTGATGTATTCCACGGAGGATACATCTACGGGCTGCTCCGCAAATGGAGCCTCGAAGCTACTGTTCAGTTTGCGTCGGCCGTCGCTGCAATGAAGTGCAGGAAAATGGGGGGACGAGCGGGAATTCCAAGGCCGGCGGAAGTACAACAGTTTCTTGAAGAGCGGGGAATTATCTATAGCGTCTAGCGTTACCGTAAAATAGTAGAGGGTTGCATTTTAGCGATATTGCTTCGCCGATTCAGGACATCGGAGGAAATACTGCATGGCGCGGCCTTCATCCTGTACTATGCATACGGCATAGTTTTGCCGAGAATATAACGTTCATGCTGTATTTATGGGACTTACTTTAGAAATTCCCTCTCTTATTCTTCCTAAAAGACCTAATATTCGGTATATTGTCGCTTGGATTTGTGCATTCATAATTTTTCCGCATGTGGACAATCTCGCAATTGGTAGTATGCCTGCAAGGTAAGCTATTCACCATGAGTACCAATAATCGATTTCAATACAATCTTGTTCCTGTCCAGGAGATTTCCCACCGTGTTTTAAGGCTTCAGCACAGGCTACATGAAGTACCGGTGGATGGAGCACCGCAGTATTGGTAGCGGCGTACACGGCACTACCGGAGCGTACCTTGTGACCTGCCACAGATGAGACATTAATAAAGTGCCCGGATTTCTGCTGTTTCACATCGATAGTCCGGTCCCAGTCGTCGATTTTGAGGCGTTCGAGCGGAGAGTGGGGCATCAAACCGGCATTATCGATTATGACATCGATCCGACTGAAGGTTTTTACCGCTTCATCGACCAGTCGTTTCACCTGGTTGACCTCGGTGACGTCCGTCTGGATAGCGAGGCCTTTCCGCCTTTGCGGGTGAGTTCGTCTGCCAAAGACTGTAAGCGATCGGCGCGCCGCGCGCCCAGCACAACAGTCGCTCCCCGGCTTGAGAGATATCGAGCCGTCGCCTCGCCATTCCCGCTGCTCACACCAGTAATGACGACGACTTTCCCTTCAATGTCGTTGTTCATCATGCTACGACTCCCTTCTATCGGTCAAGTATTGCAAGGATTGAGACACTTGCGCCGACAAGAAACAATGCGATATAGGCTGGAACAGCCGGCGTGACAAGGCCGACAAATAGCAGCGCAACCCCACCGATCACATGCATCCGCGATCGAACGCGTAGCACTTGCAACAAATACCACCCCTGTGCAGCCAGAAAAAGAATCGGCCCTCCACCCAGCAACAGGCTCAGCGCAAACGAGGTGTGTCCCTGAGGGTGCGCGATCACCTCTTCATTCGCGACCGCCACGGCGATAAGTCCCGCGACCATTACAGTCAAAGCATTTACCGCATGGCGGCTGGCGCGGATAGGATCGCTCGTCTCTTCTAAATGTTGAATAATGAGCCGATGGGAACGCCCGAAGCTCAGCGCCCACAGAGCGACTGTTCCCGTCAGCGCGAACGTGCCAGTTCCCAGGGTCATGACCGTTATGGAGGCTTCGGCGATGGCCATGCCTGTGGTGACCACCGTTTCGCCAAGAGCGATGAGCAGGAACATGCGACAGCGTTCCAGCATATGGTCCGCGTCGAACTCGACGTTCTCGGATCGCAGCCGCCGGCCGGGGATGGGATGCGCCAGCCACCTGCCGATTTGATCGATCCCGGCTGCAAGCGCCCACCACAGCACGCGGGTTTCCGGGCTCACTGCCGCGCCCGCGATCCACAAGGGTGTCGTGGCAATCACCCAGAGAAGCGTGCGGAAGTAGTGCTCTCGGAGCACCGCATCAATTGAAATTACGAGAGTCCAGACGGTGCGCCCCAGTTGGATCAGCAGAAGCGGAACGACAAATGCCCAGCCTGACGTCGTGAAAGCTCTGGTCACTGAAGCGTTCATGAACAGGCCCAGCAGCATCACCGCCAGGACCAACCACCCGGTCCGGGATTGATCAGCCCGGATCAGGGTGGCCGACCAGCTTGTAGTAAACCATACCGCGAAGATTGCCACCAGCAACACCAGTGTCTCGGTCGCGCCACGCCAGGAAAGGTGGGTCAGGAGATGATGCGAGAGCTGCGATAGCGCGAACGCGAACACGAGGTCGAACAACAGCTCCACCGGAGTGACCTCATATTTTCGTTCAGAGTCGTCGTGAATCAGTCGGTCCGTCATATATATATGCGAAAAAAAAGTTCTTGAAGCCGCCTCTGGGAGAACTAGGGCCGGTGCAAGAACTATAAATTGCTGCCATCACGTTTCATGTTTACCGCACGGTCGGGTTTCATGGTCATACGGCTGCGGTAAGCCCTATTTTGCTCTGCTACTTAAAACCTTACCTAAGACATCAGAGGCATTATCGGCTTCTTTCTTGCCAACCTGGCCTTCGAGAACCGATATCAGGCTCCTCATCTGTGCCTCGGTCAGACCTGTATTGAACCCTATGTTAAAATGGGACTGAAGCTGGGGATTAACTCCCTCAATAGCGGCTAGGGCAGAAATAGTTGCTATTTCTCTGCTTTGGAAATCCAGGTTGTCGCGTCCGAAGACATCTCCAAAAAGGTGTCCTTTTAAAAACATATCAATGGCTGGAGCGAACGTACTAAACTTCCCGGTGGTCGGCGCTCCTGTCAGCCTGGTCAGATTTTCCGTCCCGAGTTCGATGCTGCTTTTGTTTGCAGGCATGGGACTTGGTTCTTTGCCAGGCTCATCCTTGATGCCTTTCTGTTTCCGTTCTTCCAGGACGTCCATAAAAGTATTGATGCCGTTCAAGCTGCGGGGAAACCCCGCATAGGCGTACATTTGGATAAGGATTTCCTTGATCTCACTGACGGTCAAACCGGCATCGAGCCCTTCGTCCAAGGCCGTTTTCAGTTTCTGCAGATGGCCATTGGCGGTGAAGGCCGCAATGGTGACGATTTTTTTCTGTTTTGCATTCAAGCCTTCGCTTTTCATGGTCTTGGCCTCCAAAATGGCTGCAATACTGAACGCGGAGATAAAAATGCATGCCAGAATAACGGTGAGTTTTTTGTTCATACTGTCACCCTTTATTTGATGAGAGGCATTTCAAACGCATAAGCTCACCTGCGGTATTGTTCGTCGCCTACCTTTTCCATCCACTCGGCGCTCTTGCCGTCGATCTGTTCAACAATGGCGATGTGCGACATGGCCGTTGTCGGCGCGGCGCCATGCCAATGCTTTTCGCCGGGTGCGATCCAGACCACGTCGCCCGGCCGGATCTCCTCGATCGGGCCGCCCCAGCGCTGCACCAGACCGCTGCCTGCTGTCACGATCAGAGTCTGGCCCAGCGGGTGGGTATGCCATGCCGTGCGGGCTCCTGGTTCAAACGTAACTAATGCGCCAAAGATACGTGCGGGATCAGGAGCGTTGATCAAAGGATCAACGCGCACCGTTCCGGTGAAATATTCTGCCGGTCCCCTGCTTGATGGTTGTGAACCACTTCGTTTTATCTCCATTTTATTATCTCCTTCTCTGTCAACTTTATCATGTATTCAGCTATGCCTGCCGCAGAAACCGCGTCTTGCTGTCTTTCGATTTTTTATTCATATTTCTTTCTCCATTCTAACTGCGCCTCACGGAGCAAGCTCACCAAAGAAATACGAAGACGTAACTCCGCCATCCATCAGAAAATCGCTCCCTGTGATAAACGCACCTTCTGGACCCATGAGAAGGGCTGCGACATTGGCAACCTCGTCAGGCGTCCCCGCTCTCCCCACGGGGCAAAGCTCAATCATGCGACGGTAACCTTCTCCGCGAGGACCGGTCAGCTCATCTTTCGCGAGTGGTGTGATAATAATCCCCGGACTAATCGCATTGATTCGCGCGCCGCGCTTACCCCATCTGACAGCTTCCGCCATCACCCGCAAAGCGTTCCCGCGTTTTGCTAGTTGATACGCGTGCAAGGAATCCTTCACTTGATCAAGCTGAAGCATCGGAAGCGATAAAAGCTTATCGGCTGGGGTGGTGGCGAGAAGTTTATTTTGTTCATTCGTAAGAGCGCCCAGGCGATGACCGGATTGCGAGGCGATGACCACACCGGTACCTCCGCGCGCTATGATATTTCCAAATTCCTCAAGCACGAGAGCAGTGCCATACATATCAACCGACAAAATAGCCTTCGGCGAAGCTTGCGAGGGTGAAACTCCGGCAGCGTGGATGACTCCCGTCACATCTCCGAGTGTTGCAGACTTCTGAGCAAGGCTCTTAACCGCTTCGCGCGAGGATACATCGACGGTCGCAATGCTGACTTCAAATCCAGCGTCACTTAAAACTGCTGCTGCGGCGTCCGCATTCTCTTTTTTTAAATCGGCAAGCAGAATGGGTTTTCCAGCGCTCACTCTGCGTGCGATTGCGACACCAATCGACCCAGATCCTATTAAAACCGTGACACTTTTCATAACAACCTCCTCGGCAAATGATTTTTTAAAATAGTTTCAGTAGTGTCCGGTTATCGATTTTTGAAAGTGCGATAACACGTTGTAATGCAAAAATATAAAGGTCAAAATGCAACTTTTCGATTTGAACTCAATTTATCTCGATTCGTCCTATAATCCACCTCAGTACCAACTGAGGAGGTGTCAGGGTGAATTCGGGGAAAACGGTCTTCGCTCAATTGCTTCAACATCTACCGCGCTACGAGTTCAACCAGTGCGTTCTTCGTTATCACGGCAATCACAAAATCAGAAGCTTCTCTTGTCTCGATCAATTCCTCTGCATGGCCTTCGCCCAACTGACCTATCGCGAAAGCCTACGAGACATCGTAACGTGCCTCAACTCCCACAGAGAGAAACTCTATCACATGGGGTTTCGAGGAAAGCTCGCAAAGTCCACTCTCGCAGACGCGAACGAGTTCCGGGACTTCCGAATTTATCAGGACTTCGGTTATGTGCTCATCAACATAGCCAGCAAACTTTATCGGGACGACGATTTTGGTCTGGATCTGAAACTGGCAGTCTATGCCTTGGACTCGACCGTCATCGATCTTTGCCTGTCCACATTCCCCTGGGCAACGTTTCGCAAGACGAAAGCTGCTGTCAAGATGCACACAGTACTCAATGTGCACGGATCAATTCCGACCTTTATTTTCGTGACTCCCGCGAGCGTTCACGATGTCAATATGATGGATGCCGTTCCCTTCGAAGCCGATTCTGTTTATACGATGGACCGAGCTTATCTCGATTTCGAGCGGCTCTATCAGATCAATCAGCTGTCTGCATTCTTTGTCATCAAAAGCAAGAGCAATACGCGGCTACATCGCATCTATTCTGCCCCGGTCGACAAAGCAATCGGAGTTCAAGCCGACCAGACGGTCATGCTCGTCGGCTACAAATCACGGTTGGCTTACCCGGATCCATTTCGCCGGGTACGTTATTACGATGCCGAACGAAACAAGCGGCTGGTAGTTCTTACGAACAATTTCCTTATCCCGGCCAAGACTGTCGCAGATATCTATCGCTCACGTTGGCAAGTAGAGCTGTTCTTCAAGTGGATCAAACAACATCTGCGGATCAAGTCATTCTTCGGGACATCTTCCAATGCGGTCAAGACTCAGATATGGATTGCCGTCAGTGTTTATCTTCTTGTGGCGATTGTCAAGAAGCGATTGAATCTTCCCGGCAGTCTCCACACAATTTTACAGATTTTAGAGGTCAACCTTTTTGAGAAAAAGCCTATTTCACAAGTGGTTAACGAAGCTATCAATCACGAAATGGAATGTCACGACGACAACCAGTTGAATTTATTTACGTAACAACCGGACACTACTGATATGGCTCAATATAAAGGCTTAATATTTTTGGGATGCTCGTGGTATGATTCTCTACAAGAGGCGTATTCCGAAATCTTGAAGCATCTCACTAAGAAGTGATAGGGGCAGTCCTACGACATTGAAATAACAGCCTTCTATCTTCTCGACCAGGAGGGATCCCTTTTCCTGTATACCGTAGGCACCCGCCTTATCAACCGGTTCCCCAGTGGCTGCGTATGACCTTACCTCTTC
>DASPQB010000084.1:0-7133 GCA_035625205.1 Nitrospirota bacterium
CCGCTCACGTGGGGCAATGGCGCCGCGCGGTACACCGCGCCGATCGATGCGCTGTCCAGGATTTCGGACCCTGAACTTTGGACGATCTCGATCTTCTCAACAGCACCGGAAGGGGTCATCCTGAACCGCACGCGCACCACCCCTTCAATGCCGCGCTCTCTGGCCAGACGCGGATAGTTTTTCGTCCGCTCTATGGCTGCTGCAAGGTTTGCGAGGTCCTCCGGTGATAGTATGCCCCCGGATTGGGCTGACCTCCCCTGTCCGGCGCCTGAGGCCGAGGGAGATAATCCCGGACCAGCTATTCCGGAATCCGCGTTTCCTGTCATCTGGCCAGCGGCCGGCATCGATGCCGTTCCAGGTTCCGCGTGCGCATCAGCAGTCATCTCGTTCTTCGCCGCATTGGTCTGATCCGTCGCCGGCGCAGGGTGAAGTGCGTGGGAGCCCCTTCCGTCGCCCGGTGTCGGTCCCGGAGAAACCAGAGCAACCATGACCGTGTCGCCGGATGACAGGAACAGCCCTCTCCCGTATTGGGCGACCGCAAACGCACTTCCGAAAACCATGATATGCGCGGCGATGGAAATATAAAATGCCTGTCGTAATGTCATCGAACACTCGTCCCTCAGCGACAAGCCCGGGGCGCCTGAAACAACGCCGGCAGGGACATGGGGAGTTCACCGTGGCGTCATTCACCCCGCCTCTTCGCCCTCTCCCGCCTTCTCCGAACTGGTTCATTCCCCCCGCCTAGAACGAGGCCGTAAACCCTCCGTAAAATTCCTGCGGCGGCATGGGGTAGCCCTGTACGGTTTCATACTGACGATTGAATATGTTTTTCAGGCCGATAAACACCTGGACCTTTGAATCCTTTTGCGAAACGACGGTATCCGTGATTTTCCCGTCCAGGACATAATAATCCCATTTGGGGCTGCCAGGCTCAACGTAATTTCTCACGCTCTGTCCGCCGACCGAGAGTGAGGTCTTCGGATCCAGTGCCACCCAGAGCGTGCCCGCGAGCTTCTGCGCGGGAATGTGGGATGCGTCAGAGAAAATCCTGTCTCCGGTGGTTTCGTCCACGGGAAACGTAAGCGCATAGTTGATAGTGCCGGACACGATTTGAGAAACGACGAAATGCAGCTCCGTTTCCGTCCCGCTGATGCGCGCCCTGCCGATGTTCATCGGGATATAGGTAAATGCGCCCGGGCTCGTAGGCTCCCAGACGATGAGATCCTCCACCCTGCGGTTGAAGGCAGTAAATTTAATCGAGTTCCCGGCTCCTAAGGGCTGCTCAATCCCCCCCTCATACTCCACCGCGGTCTCGGGCCTGAGGTTCGGGTTCCCATGATCGCCGTATTCGTCGATGAAATAGAGATCATTCAACGTCGGAGCTCGGAAACTGTTCCCGATCGATGCTCTCAGGATCGTGCCCAGGCCGGCGATGAGATAGCGGGCACTTGCCTTGGGGCTCCATTTGCTCCCATACGCGGAATTCTTGTCGTACCGGTCGCCCAGGATAAGAATGAAGGAGTCGCCAAGATTCAGCTCCTCCTGGAGGTATCCGGCCGAGAGCGACGCCGTATGCGTGCCCGCGGAACTGTCGACCAGGTTGTCATCGCGCCCATCCACGCCGAGGGTCAGCACCGAGAAGGTGCCCATCAGCCAGTTCACTTGTGCTTCAGCTCCGGTGGTCATGCTCCGGGTCGTGCTGAACTCGTACGTCTCAGGATCAGGATCGGCATAGCCTAAATGCTCTCCCGTTTGATAGACCCGCACGTTGAAATCGACTGCCTTGGACAGCCGATCCTTAAACTGGATGCCTGTCACGAGCTCACGGTTTACCTGGCGGGCAAGCGGGGAGAGAAGCTCGGTTGACCCGGGCACCCCGATATCTTTTGTGAGATAATCGGCCGAAGCCTCGATCGACGATGCCGCACTGAAATCGTAGCCCAGCTTGATGCCGGCATTGTACTGGTCATCATTGTTGTTCAGGTGGTGGAATCCGCTGGAATGTGCCTTGCCGTAGGACAGCGAATAATACATGCTCCCGTCTTTCCCGGAATGAGAGAGCGATACCGAGGAATACCCATCGGCTCCGAGAGCCCCGCTGAGCGTCGTGGCCTGCTTCGTGGGTTTTTTCGTGATGATGTTCACGACGCCTCCCATGGCATCGGAGCCGTACAGCGCAGAGGCCGGACCACGGACGATCTCGATCCGCTCGATGGCATCGAGGGAGACGGGAAGTTCGGACAGATCGTACCCGCCGGCACTTCCCGAGTTCAAACGCATGCCGTCCAGAAGCACCAGGACCTGCTGGTACGTAGAGCCGCGCAGTTCAAGGGATTGCAGTGCTCCGAGCGGCCCGTACCCGGTCACCGTCGCTCCGACGGTCGTACTGAGGACGTCGCCCACGTTCGTTGCGCCTGACTTTGCAATTTCGTCAGCCGTGACCACCGTAACGGACTGCGTCACATCCTCAGGCTTCTGTTCCGTCTTTGTGGCCGTGACGACCACTTCGTTCATTTGCATGACGGCTCCGGCAGCTGGTATGCCGTTGCTCAGCAGCCACGCCAGCACCACTGCCATCCCTGCCGCTATCTTCGTGATCATAGCGATCTCCTTCATTCGAGGTCTTCGGGAATGAGAGGTCTCCTGGCTTAGGACTGCCTACTCACCGGCCTTCCCGGAATCCCGGCCCACACCGTCCTCACGGTCCGGACGATCTTCCAGTGGTATCTACGGCTTTCGTTTCCATCACAGTTGCGCGACAGCTGGGGATTCGCACCCCCTTCCGCTTCGTCATTCCCGTTCCTGCCTTGGCTTTAAGGCATTGCCACCGCATCCCGCTCCGTACTCTATCCATCACCTCTTTCCTGAGACAAGATCCTTGATATAGCGCATATCGATGCTGCTTCGCAAAAGGTCCGCCCATTGGTCAAGCGCCTGGTCACGCGCTTTTTCAAAATTTATGACTTCCTGCAACGGTGCCAATCCCCGCCTCGTTCTGAGCGTATTGAGGAGGCCACGCCGGAAACGGTCATTATCGAATATGCCGTGGATGTAGGTCCCCCAAACGTTCCCCTTGGCGGAGCCGTCCTGAACCGGATCGGAGACCGGGGACGGGGGCTCTGAACGCGAAGAGATCCTCTTGAGGGTGAATAATCCTATCTCGCCGGTGGTCCTCCCCATATGGATTTCATACCCCTTAAGGACGTTATCGCGTCCCCCCCCAGCGATGAGCGTTCCGCACGGTGCGTTCCGGATCGCCTCCACCTGGGCGGTCACCTTTGACGTCTCCAGAATTGTTTCTGTGTCGAGAAGGGCCATGCCATCAATGTCGCGATGGGGGCTTTCCACGCCATGGGGATCACGGAGTTTCTTCCCGAGCATCTGATACCCCCCGCAGACGCCGGCGACCGGGATACCCTTTGCTGCGGCCCGCTTGATGCTTCTTTCGATCCCTGCCTCCCTGAGGAAGAGCAGATCCTGGACGGTATTTTTTGACCCCGGGATGATGACAAGATCGGCATGCTCGATATCGGCATCTCGCAGCGAGTAAATGAGTTCGGCATCCGGCTCATACAGGAACGGGTCGAAATCGGTGAAGTTCGAAATGTACCGCAGCCTGATGACAACGATCTTCAGCTTCGGCCCCTGATGTGTTCCACGGTCGGACCACCACAGCCGTTCCGGGGGGATTCCGTCCTCCTCGTGCAGCCCGAGATCGCCACAATAGGGAATCACACCGAGAACCGGCCTGTTCGTCTTCTCCCGTATCATTTCAAGCCCCGGCTGCAGGATTGCGAGGTCGCCCCGGAACTTATTGATGATGAATGCCTTGATGTACACTGCGTCGCCGTCTAAAAGCGCGATGGTGCCGTATAATGACGCGAATACGCCTCCCCTATCAATGTCGCCGACGAGGATGACCGGTGCCCCGACATGTCTGGCAACGCTCATATTCACGACCTCTTCGTTACGAAGGTTGATCTCCGCAGGGCTTCCCGCACCCTCAATGACAATGAGGTCATGCCGTTTCGACAAGCGGTCATATGCCGCCGTGACGGCTTCCCACGCATGCTCCTTGTATGCGTAGTATTCCTGTGCCCCCATGTTTGCATGGACCTTGCCGTTCAGGATCACCTGGCATCCGGCCTCGCCTGACGCCTTCAGGAGAACTGGATTCATGTCAACTGACGGCTCGACTCGCGCTGCCTCCGCCTGATATGCCTGGGCTCGTCCAATCTCGCCCCCCTCCCGGGTAATGAAGGAGTTCAAGGCCATATTCTGCGCTTTGAACGGTGCGACGTTGACCCCCTCGTCCCGAAATATCCTGCAGAGGCCCGCGACGATGATGCTCTTGCCCACGCCGGAGCCCGTGCCCTGTATCATCAGTGCTTTAGCAGGCAAAGGATTTCACCGCCTTTCTCGTGTCCGACGATTTTATAATCCCGAACCTCCAGAAACCAGAATCCGTCCCGCCCTACCACCTTGGAGGCCGTGATCTCAATCCTTCCGCGGAACAGCGAACCGCTCGTGACAAAGGTGTAAAACTCACCGTTTTCGCCGCAGACATCGATTTTGTGCGATTTGAGATACTCGATAAATTCCCTGTCCATCTTGCGGCCTATATTTTTTTTGTCGATCAGATCCTGGCTGCCGCTTGCCACGATCGTATCAAAACCTGTTTTCAGAAAGTCTTGAATGATGTTCTCCGTCTTCCTGCCCTAGAGCGGTTCCACCGGTTCGATGACAAGCTCATGGCACACGCGGTCGACCCACTCTTTATGCGGCTCGAGGTAGATGTCCCCGAAGACCATGCCTTTCGTCCCGTTCATCGCAAGCTCTCCGATGGTTTTCCTGAACTCTCGTTCAAAATCGGCGGAGGCCTTCCTCTGAATCATCGGGATTCCCGTGAGCTCCGCCTTAAGCTTGATCATGTCCGGATCGACGCCGTGAAGATTGTTCGGCCGGTCGAAATGGACCAGGTGTGAGAGTTTCATTCCCTGCCTCAGTGCGATATAACTTGCAAGACAGCTGTCTTTGCCGCCGCTCCAGGATGCACAGTGCACTCCGCGGTCCTCCTAGAAATTATTC
Organism: Nitrospirota bacterium; assembly: GCA_035625205.1. Lineage (GTDB taxonomy): Bacteria > Nitrospirota > UBA9217 > UBA9217 > UBA9217 > JAJYKN01. The sequence goes on from DASPQB010000084.1 coordinate 5,089, forward strand.
TCGAAGCTGATATAAATGCCACTGCTCCCCGATCTTTTCACCTCGATATCCACGTCAAAGGCCTGGTTCAGCATGCTTCGCGACAGGATCTCGTCGGGCCTGCCTGATCCGATGATGGTGCCGTCCTTGATCAGGATCACCTTCTCGAACTGCAGTGCGATGTTGATGTCATGGAGGGCCATCACGACCGAAATATTTTTTACCGCACGCAGCTCCTTGAGCAGCCTGATCAGCTCGATCTGGTATTTTATGTCGAGATTAGCAAGCGGCTCGTCCAGGAGAATCAGCCCCGCCCCCTGTAACAGCGTCATGGCGATAAAGGTCCTTCGCCGCTCGCCGCCTGAGAGGTCGGTGAGGCGCGAGTCCGCCTTCTCCGTCAGGCCGACCATGTCCAGCGCCTCCCGAACGGTCATTGCCGGAGGGATGTCGTACGGGTAGAGCCCCATGCTGACCAGTTCCCTGACCGCGAAGGGAACGCTGATATCCAGTGTTTGCGGAAGATAGCTGATCAGCTTGGCACGGTCCCGGTTGCTCACATCCGCTAGGGTCTTGCCCCAGAGCAGGATGCTCCCTGACGACGGTCTCAGAATGCCGCTCGCCAGTTTCATGATCGTCGACTTACCGGAACCGTTCGCTCCGAGCAGCCCGATAAATTCACCCGCGCCGATCGAGAAGGACAGATCGTGGATGAACGGCCGCTTTCGGTCGTAGGAGTAGCAGGCGCGGTCAAGTTCGAGGATTCCCGGCTCAGATGCTAAGGACATCTTTCCTCCTAAGCAAATACAGAAAATAGGGGGCGCCGATGATGGCGGTCACCACGCCCGCGGGAAGTTCCATGGGCGGCAGCCAGGACCGGCTGATCAGGTCCGCGATACAGAGAAGCGAGCCGCCACCGATCGCAGAAGCGGGAATGAGCAGCCTGCTGTCTGCACCGAGAAAAAAACGCATGATGTGCGGAATGAGAAGGCCGATAAAGCCGATCATGCCGCCGAGCGAGACCGACGCCGCGGTCATCAGCCCGACCGAAACAAAGAAGAACACCCGTTCGCGCTGAGGGGAAAACCCGAGGCTGTGTGCGAAATCGTCTCCGAGGATCAGCGCATTCAGTGCCTTTGCCCTGGTGATCGACAACAGCAGGCCCGCAGTAATGAAGGCCAGCCCATAAGGAATGCGGGACCATTCGGACATGGACAGATCACCGAAGATCCAGAGCATGGCACGCCTGAGGCCTTCATCGGACGAGATGCTCATCAGGAGCATCAACAGCGCCGAAAAAAGGAAGCTCAACCCCACGCCCGCGAGGAGCAGCCGTTCCGGCCAGAGGCCGCCCCGCTTCCATCCCATCACGCCCACGATGCCGCCGGTGACCACCGCGCCTGCAAACGCTAGCACCGGGATGGTGAAGGATCCAAGAAACGAGAATCCGCCGATAATGCCCAGCGCCGCCGAAAGTGATGCCCCGCTGGATATGCCCAGAATGTAAGGATCAGCCAGCGGGTTTCGCAGGATGCCCTGCAGCAACGCTCCCGATGCGCCAAGCGCCATGCCCATGAGGAACGCAATGAACACGCGCGGCAGCCGTATGAAAAGCAGTATCTCCCGGTCCGTGTCGGTCAGGTGCACCGGCATGATGATCCTCGGCCCCCAAAAAACCGAGCAGGATATGATAAACAGCGCAACGACCAGGAGGATGCCTATCCTTACTTGAGACATGCAGAAAGCTCCTCTATGCCCTGGACAACGCGAGGCCCCAGACGGTATAAACCTTCTCCCACATAACAAACTCTGCCGTTTTTCACCGCGGGGATCCTTGCCAGTCTCTTCAGGATGCCCTTTGATACTGCCACCATGTCCATCCCGGATCCCTTCCCGACGACGAGGACATCCGGCGCCTGCCGCACGACCTCTTCAATCGAATATTTCGGATACGCTGTCGCTGCCTGTGATGCAATGTTGTCATAGCCCAGGAGTGTTATTGCATCGTGAATCGCGGTTCCGGGGCCCGCGACGATAAGTGGTTCGGGCCAGACGATGAATAAGACCTT
>DASPQB010000085.1:0-4139 GCA_035625205.1 Nitrospirota bacterium
ATTTCAAGTTGTTGTTCCTTTTTGTGGCTTCCGTAAAGGCATATTCCGTTACTGTCGACACCTTCAGGCATACCAGACCTTCGCTGAACTCTTGTTTACAAATATCTTGTAGTATTGGATCGGTGCGATGATCACCCCGAAGCAGTTGCTGATTATGGAGGAAATCAGGATCCCTTCCATGCCGGTTCCCAATCTCAGGACAAAAAACAATGACATCACAATAAACAGCGTCGGCGTGATCAGGGACGACACGAACTGGATCTTCAATGCTCCGATTCCGTTGATCACCGAAACAAAAATATTGGCAAACATGCTGGTAATGACGAAAATGCAGCAAAGCAGCGAAATATCAAAGTCAATGTGCACCTGTTTTTTTCCGATCCACAGTTCGTATACTTTGTCGGAACAAAGGAGCATCAACATAGCCATTGTAACGAAGGCCGACAGTACATAGAGGTACTTGTTGACAGCGTGTTTAATCCAGTCCTCGTCCCCCTTGTTGTACGAATCCGTCACACTCGACCAAAGCGGAGCAGTCACGATGGTGAATGTCATTTGCAGGACGTTGAAATACTTGTAGGCAATGTTGTAGACGGTAACTTCGGTGACGCCGAAGTAATGGGCGATCAGGAACGAGGTGGTCTGGTACTGAACGATAAACGCCACGTACGGTATGAAGAATTTCACGCCCAGTCCCATGATCTCTTTTGCCTGGTCTATTCTGGCCAGTCGGAAAGAAGGAGCATAGGCCGAGTATTCGGAACGGTAGAGATAGACTTGGGCGAGCAACAACACCACGAGGGTGGGCAGGCACAACGCAATTGTCAGATTCATGAGAGAGCCGCGGACAGTCCTGGTAAGCACGAATATTGCGGCCAGGGATGCCAACTGACCCAGCATGTCAACCAGCGATGAAATGGCCGGCTTTTGGTCGGCTGTCAGCAAGGTGTTCACGATCCTCAAAACGAACAGGCAACAAAAGTACGTGATGACAACAGCGGCGACAACGCCCACCTGCTCTTCGACAACGTTGCCGATATTCAACAACGCACCCCAGTCGATAAACAGATTAGCCGCCAGAAGGATCACCAGCAGCGATCCGAAAATGGCGCTCATGAACACATAGGCAGTGCTCAGGTAGGCCCGTGCAAGTTTGACGTCCCCTTTGGCCCTTGCTTCTGCGAATTTGTTGCGCAGGCCGCAGGTGAAGCCTATGTCGAAAAAACTGACCCAACCTACCACCGAACTGAGAGCCAGCCAGATGCCGTAGCGGGACGGATTGACGTAGCTGATGGTCAGCGGGACCATCACCAGGCTAATGGAAATACTGACGCCCTTGACAAACAGCGACCCTATGATGTTCTTCTTGACCAGGATGCTTCTCGGATTTCCCTGTAGAAGGTATTTATTGATTATTCCTGTCATGTGTCGAATTGAACTCCTAAGAAACCGTACCTTATCCTGGCACGGATAAATCCCCGATTCCGCCCTTCCTCAGCACCTTGAGTTGTTTTCGAGCCCTGAGAATTTCTTGAGGTAAATTGACCATGAAAACTATTCTGCTTTTCAGGAGCTCCCTCTTGTGGTTGTATGCCAGCCAGGCACGCGGGTTTTTAAACAGATCCTGTGCAAGCCTGAAAAAGAATTGCATACCGATTTTTTGGAATATCGGAGGGGGAGCGACCAACTCGCCGATAAGCCACCTGAACGCGGCGCCCGCACCGATCATGACGCCGCGGTCAAGCCTGGTGACATTCAGACTCATCCATTTTTCCTGTTTTCTGCCGCCGAAACTGACCCATACGATGTCCGGCCCGGCCTTCCGGACACGCTCCATTATTGACCGGTCGTCTTCCTCCGTGAACTCCCTGAAAGGGGGACTATATCCAGTTATGTCGATATCTTTGTTCAATTCCCTGGCTTTGGAGATGACCTTCTCGATGGTCTGTTCCGTATCGCCCAACAGGTAATGCCGGCAGCCGGTCAGATCGGTCAGCAGGCGCGCCATCAGGGACGCCCCCGATATTCGCTCGATTTCCTTACAGCCGACCATCCAGCCATACCATGCCAACGGCACACCGTCCGCCAAAGACAACAGGGAACCGTTGATTGCAGACCGCATCCTCTCATCCCTGGTGGCGGCATAGATATTTCCGACATCGTTGAGGCAAACGTAGCCTCGCTCGTTGTCTTGTATGGTGGTAATCAGAACGTTACGGACGTTTCGATAGCCTATGTTGTTTATCTTCACATTGCCGTATTCGATATGTGCAATATCTTCATATCTCATGACCTCTCCTTGTTCCCCAATCAGTACTATTGTATGTTAATAGGCGCCTTTCCCCCGGATAACCACACCGGGTGTCGCCAGGAGGAGCTTGATATCGAGCCAGAGCGACCACGTCCGGCTGTACTGAAGGTCAAGCCGCACCATGTCATCGAACGTTGTCATGCTTCTCCCTTTGACCTGCCACAACCCTGTAATCCCCGGTTTCCGGACGAAAATCCGGTAGCGGTGCCAGGGGGCATAATTTTCGACTTCATAGGGGATCGGTGGTCTCGGTCCCACCAGGGACATCTCTCCTTTGAGTACATTGAAAAACTGTGGGAGCTCATCGAGGCTTGATTTGCGCAGAAATTTACCGATTGGGGTTATTCGCGGATCGTCCTGCATTTTAAAAACAACCTCTTCACCGCCCGATGTCGGCTTCTTTTTCATATCGTTCACGATAAACTTCTTCATGTATTCCCGGTGGGTCAAATCACTATTATTGACCTGCATGGAGCGAAATTTCAGGATAGTGAAAAGCTTGCCGTACTGGCCGACCCTCACCTGCCTGAAGAAAACCTGTCCCGGAGAGGTTAGCTTGATAAGTGCCGTAATGACAAGAAACAGCGGAGAAAAGAGAATGAGCGCCATGAAACTGCCAACCAGGTCCATGAACCGTTTACAACCCTCTGCGACCTTGGCAGCCATGTTATGCGGATAAACTTCCGGGTAAAACAGCGGATTGAGCCACTCCCACTCTTCCTGCCCGCCGTATGCATCGGGAAAGACCAGAACCGATAGCCGGATTTTCTGATACACGGACGGGAGGAGCTTTGCCTTTATGCATCCCCGAACCTTCGACTCGACCGTCTGGATAGCCTGCTTGACGTCGTTGCGAGCGATGTCGGTAAAGACTATACCCAGCAGTTCCGAAGCATGTAGCCACCCGCAGACGTCCGTCTGCCGTATGACGCCCGGTATCGGCTCGGTAACCACCGCAAAAGCGTGAACTCGTTCCTCCCTATCCACGATGTCGACAAGATCGAACAGCATGAGCAGAAGCGGCTCTCCCGAACGTTCCGCCCGTTTTCTTTCCCGGCTGAGCACGCGTTTGAATTTTTCTTCTTCGAGAATTTCCTGTGCCAATCCAGAAGGTCTGCCCGTAAACATGGAGATATCCGCATGCGTCTCACTGTTTTCTGTCATGACAACCTCCTCCCAACGGTTTTTAGTGCTAACTCTTAAAAAACCATTGGTATATCAATTCCGGAATGTAGTATTTCCTTTTATTGAATACGACTCCGAGGATGTTTCCTCCATTTCTGACGATCTTGTTCTTAACGTTCTCGACTACCTGCTTCCGTGTACGCCCGGCTTCCACAATCAGGACAACACCGTCCGCGAAACGGGATATGGCGATGCTGTCCGCCGAAGTTGCCGCAGGAGAGGAATCGATAAGTATGAAATCGAACTTGTTCTTCAATCCATCCAGGAAACCGGTTGCCGCGGGATGATCATTGACATGCGAGGTCAGGACGTGCTGTGGTGAAATTGGGACAAGAAAAAGCTTCGTGTTGCCGGCTTGGCGACAGGGCTTGTCCACAACTGACCCTTTCCCCATGATATCCTTCCAACCCGCCCCACCGTTGATGTCAAAGAATTGATGCTGTGATGGGTTATGGTGAGCCGCATCCATGATGAGCACCGATTTGTCGAGCTTGGCGGTAGCCATTCTTGCAAAATCGTGAACGATGGTGGATACTCCTTCTCCACCCCGGAGCCCAATGAACTGAATTGTCTTTGCAGGAGTTGGAAGCAGATACTCGATATTCTGGCACAGGCAAAACATCTCACTATCCATGGCAAGGTC
>DASPQB010000086.1:0-7044 GCA_035625205.1 Nitrospirota bacterium
TCTAAAATTGCCAATGCGCAGATCAATTATACGCCGTTCCTGGAGAACGAACTCATCATCGTTGCCGCGCCGTCGTTCATAAAGAGCAGCAGGATATCCCTGAAAGACCTATGCCGGTACCCCATAGTGCTTCGGGAAGAAGGATCGGGAACCAGGCGCGAGGCGGAAAAGCTGCTTGAGGGGCATGGGGTCTCCTGCGGAAGCGTGAAGGTGGCCGGCATCTTCGGCTCCACCGATGCTGTCAAACAAGCTGCCAAAGTGGGACTGGGATTAACGATCCTGTCGCGATTCTCTGTCACGGAAGAGCTGAAACATAAGCTTCTGAAGGAAATCAAGCTTGCCGCCCCTCCCATGAAAAGACTGTTTTATATAGTGACGCACAAGAGGCGCACTCTTCCGCTCATCTATTCTCTTTTTCTCGATCATCTTAAAGCGAATCGGTAAATACTGCCACCCCGGATATCTTCTCTGCCGACAAAAAACCGATGCTTGTCATCTTGTTAATCGGAATTACCTATTTTACATATCATATAAACCTATGGTAAACTAGCACAAATCAAATTTTAGCAGAGACGCGCAGTGAACTTGCTCGCAAAATCGGGCATGACGTGTGAGCGTTCCCGGGATGGCTTCAGATGGTTCCGTTATTCCGTTGCGCTGACAGTAGGGGCCGGTTTCTGGAGTTGTTTTCCGCGAATTCAGATATCGGGGGGAAGGCGAGTGAAATCAGCTCGTTGAATTTCTTGGGCTGCCTGCGTACGACGCAGCGGGTGGCCACAACATACAATGAGGCAATTAATGGACGCAAGCGAAAAAGCCTTTAGCATACATCGCAGCGGCCTTTTTGAACGCTGCCTTGACGACCTTAGGAGGAAAGGCGGGACTGCAGAGGTGGCGGTGAAGAAAGCGCTGGAATTTATTGAGGCGATCACCGGACGTGAGGGGCAAAAGGTACGCGAGAAATTTAGTTTCACGCGGCACGGAGAGGCCAGGATCAGAAACTGCAGGAAGATAGATCTTGGGAGCGGTTACCGGCTTGTGTGTCTACTCAAAGACAGGCATCTAGTCCTCTTATATGCGGGCTCTCATGACGACTGCTCTCGATGGCTAATGCGCAACCGGCGCATGAATTACGAGTTCAAAGAGGTTGCGCAGGCGGTTCCAGTGGCTCGAGACCGAGAGGCCCGGGAAGAGACTGAACTCCTCGTTGCAATCGAAGATAATAAAATCGCTGACGCTTACGAAGCCGAACTTATGAGCAGAATCGATGACGCAGTCCTGCGCAAGGTGTTTTCAGGAATCGTCAATGAACAGTCGTGATCGGTACAAGAGATATTTCGCAAAAGAAGTTTCATACATGAGGAGGTTTTGGAATGTTCAGAAAGATCGTAATCGGGGTGTTCGCGGCAGCGCTGACGACGTCACCGGCCTTCTCCGGTGAGAGGAGAGGGACCGTGACCTTTGACTTCTCGCTGAAGGCGCCTGCCGATGCAAAAGAGGTACGTCTTTGGGTGCCCTATCCCCAGACCGATGGGAACCAGCAGATCACAGACGTAAGCGTGACCGGGAATTTCACCAGCAAGAATCTGAGCAAAGAGCCGAAGACTGGAACAACGTCACTGTACGCGGAATGGAAGGGCCCGATGGCTGAGCGAAAGCTTACCTACAGCTTCACGACGTTGAGAAAGGAAGTGGTCACGAAGGACTTTCCCAAGACCGAAGGTCCGGCCCCGGCTGAGATGAAGCCTTACCTCGACCTGAGCTATCTTGGGAATTCCGAGAAGCGGGTGAAGGAGATCGCGGCGGAGATCACAAAGGGAAGAACGACCATTCTCGCGAAGGCCCGGGCTGTATACGACTGGATCGTGGAGAACATGCGGCGGGACCCGAACGTGAAAGGCTGCGGTCTTGGTGAGATTGACCGCCTGCTCGTGGATAAGGGTGGAAAGTGCGTCGACATCCATACGGTCTTCACGGCCCTTGCCCGGGCTGCAGACGTGCCAACCCGGGAAATCTATGGCATTCGGATGCACAAGGAGAAGGAAGGAGACATCACCAAGTTCCAGCACTGCTGGGTGGAGTTCTTCCTGCCGGGCTACGGGTGGGTCATTGCGGACCCGGCAGACGTGCTGAAGTTCAAGCTCGAGAAGAATCCAACGTCCGATGAGCTCAAGGTCAAGACGGAATACTTCTTCGGTGCCGTTGACGAGAATCGGGTGCAGCTGAGCGTGGGAAAACAACCCGTTCTGAATCCGGCGCCGAAAGCAGGAAAGCTTCTCTACTTCATGTATCCTTATGCCGAGGCGGACGGCAAACCGTTGAACGAGGACCTTTACGGATTCAACATCGGGTACACCATCACTTTCAAGGAACGCTAGGTCCCGTCGGACATAAGACCTGCGGAGAGGAGAATTGGCCATGAAACATATGTTCACGCTTGGAGCGAGTACCATCCCGGGAGAGTTCATTATTCCCCGGCTGCTGTCCGCAATGCTCAGTCACCTTCCGGAGATCGAGCTCAAGGTGGAGATATCGGACAGTCTGAAGGTCTTTGAAGGCGTACGGAAGGGACAGTACGAGATCGGCATTATCGGCACACACTTCGATTCCACCGACGTGGAATTCTCGGTAATTGTCAAAGATGACAGGCTCGTTCTGATCACCCCGAAGAACCATTCGCTTGCCACGAAGGGTACCATTGCGCTTGGCGACTTGAAGGGCCAGAACTTCATCAGCCGGGAAAAAGGCTCTGGAACGCGCGCGGTCTATGAGAAAGCGTTCAAAGATGCGGGACTAGCACTGAAGGACCTGAACACAGTCGCTGAGGTCGGCACCACTGAGGGGGTCATCCAGGCCGTCGAGGGCGGAGCCGGGATCGCCATCGTTTCGGAACTGGCGGCGAAAGAGGCGATCGTTCTGAAGAAGGTGCAGGCGCTGAACGTCCCCCTGCTGAGGATGATCCGCGATTTCTCGATCATCACCCGAAAAGGGAAACCATTGTCAAAGAACGCATCGGAAGTGCTTGAGGTGATCAAGAGTGTTATGAAGTAAGGCGTAGGCAGGCTTTTGCACTGGCGATGTAATAATATTTACGCCAATTCGTCTTATCAGGAGGATCTTGTATGAGAATATTCTATGTGTTCGTGGTTAATGCAATGTTGTTAGTTGCGCTTGTTGGGTGCAACTCTTCTGGAACTTCGCCCAAAGGATTGGAAGTCCCGATTGAAAAAGCGGCTTTCAAATTTGCTGATGATGTTAAAGATAGCGGTTATAAGCTTGTTGGGACCGAAGAATTGAAGAAATGGCTTGATGAGGGCAGGAAGATGACCATCATAAGCACACTTCCTGCCACCGATGATAAGGCATTTGGCACTCTTCCCTCATCGGTCAACGGCGCCATGCCGAAGACCGAAAAAGAACTTACGCAGGCCGATAAGGATAACATTCTAAAAGCTGCCGGATCCGACAAAGAAAAGACCATTGTTATCTATTGCGGATTTGTCGCCTGCAGAAGAAGCCACATCGGGGCAAAAATACTCGTTGAGAATGGTTTCCAGAACGTCTACCGTTACCCTGGGGGCATCACGGCCTGGCACGAAATGAGTTACCCCATTACAAAATAGTTCATATTATATCAAGCGATAAACGGGATGGCCATAAAGGGCAGCCGGTCTATTGTTTCGGAGTAGCTAATGAAATATCAAAAAAAAATTATCCCCCTTCTCCTACTTCTTCTGCTTACAGGTTGCCAAAACAGAAGAATGCAGGATGACAAGATGAACGATCAAATAAACGTTTTTGACATAAAGCTATTTTCTGACGTGGACTACAAAGAAATCAATGGTGTTGTAGCAACTGAAGAGCCTTGCCTGAGAGGCTACGAACGCAGTTTTGATAAACTTGATGTAATTATCGGATACGGGTTTAACCATAAAATACGAAAAATCATGACCCGCAACAGCACTACAAGTATGTTTGGCATAAAACCAGGCATGACTTATGAGGAAGGCAAACAAAGGATCCTGCAAGCCGGTTTTGGTGTGGATACTCCGCCTTACACGTTCAGAGCAAACAAATACTCTCTCACCTTTCTTGTTAACGGCAAAAAAGCAATTTTTGGGTTGACACTTGAATCACTGGATTGAGGCCAGGTTTCACACGGAAGAGTCTCTAGGCGGAGGTGTCAGATACAGATAGACGCTCGTGGAAAAAGTTGGTCTCAGCCTGTGATGACAGAAGAAGCGCTTTTCTAAGCAACTCCGGCCGAGAACATTGATTAGACTGGCTGAGTCGGCTGGCGCCGGCCGCGGGCTTCAACCCCGTTGGGCAGCTGTGCAAGGTTTGTCTTCGGTTCGATTCCGAAGCCAGTCTCTATATGATAGCAACGTAGGGATAAGAAGAATCTTCATTGCGCCATGTTTTGCCCACCTTTGATTCTTTATTGGATCAGAATACAAACCTTCGGACAAAGCCATTCGATACAAGCAATTACCTCACCGATACCGAATTACCATAACCTCACATGAGATTCATTTAATTAATTTTTAAGCGACTTAGGTATTGGATCATACTACAGGCAATAACGGATGAGATATACTTAAAGTAGTAATGGTTGGGAAGTCAGTTCACTCGACTTAAATGCAAAATGAAAGGAGAGACGCATTCATGCGGGGACTGACTTAGGAGGAGGCGATGACCATGCTAGAAAAGCTGAAGAAAGGTACTTGACCGAAGTGTGACTTTGTGGTGCAAAGCCATGACAAAAAGGAAATCGCCGAAATTGTTGTGCATCATGCAAAGAAATCGCACAACATGGATATGAATGAAAAAGATGTTATGGAAAAGATGAAAGATGCAGCATGATTCTCAGACGAAAATTAAGGGATATATGTGTGGGCTTGGGTGGTTTGGCTCTCCGAGCCCGTTTTTATGTCAAGAGATTCTACCTCTTACTCTTTACTATCGCGCTCCAAAGAAACTCGTTTAGTACCTATTGTTAAATTTTACTGTTAAGAGTGACGAATCAGCGTACCACGTAAGATTTTTTCAACAAGCTCCTAGACGACGACCACGGTAGGCTTTTCTCCGGCCAACACCTCTCCGACAACCACGGCATCTTCCACGCCGGAAAGCTTCAGTTTCCTGGTCAGTTCGGTGGCCTGCGCAGCTGGTACAGCAAGCAGCAGCCCTCCCGACGTCTGGGGGTCGAACAATAGTTCCTCCTCCGAGCGCGTCAGCTCGCGTTTCTTCTTCCAGGACCCCTCGACCATTGCGCGGTTCGCCTTATTGCTCCCGGTGGTCTCGCCCTTCCAGTACATTTCGTTCGCGTGAGGATGGAAGGGCAACTGCTCGTAGGACAGTTCGATCCGGACTCCGCTCCCCTGCGCCATCTCGAAGGTGTGGCCCATGATCCCGAAGCCGGTGATGTCGGTGCAGGAATGAATCTCGAATGCCTGGCTCGTCTCCATGGCGGTCCTGTTCAGCTCGGCAATCTTGGGAAGGAGCTGTTCAAGGTCGCGGTACGGTAGCCTTTTCGAGCGGCAGGCGTTGAACAGCACACCTGTTCCCAGGGGCTTGGTCAGGACCAGGGCATCACCCGGTTTGGCGCTGCAGTTCTTGAGGACACGGTCCGGATGGACCGTGCCAGTGACCGCCAGTCCGTACTTCGGCTCAAGGTCATCCACGGAGTGACCGCCGGCAAGCGATGCCCTCGCCTCCTGCACCTTCTCATACCCGCCCTTTAAAATATCCTTTAAGATGCTCTTATCGAGTTTCTTCGAGGGAAACATGACCAGGTTCAAGGCAACAATCGGCTTCCCGCCCATGGCGTAAACGTCGGACAACGCGTTCGCCGCGGCGATTCTGCCGAACCAGACTGGATCGTCCACCGGCGGCGTTATAAAATCCACGGTGCTGATAACCGCGAGATCAGGCGTGATCCGGTACACGGCCGCGTCATCACTCGTCTCGAACCCCACGAGCAGGTGCGGGTCATGCACCGGACTGATCACCGAAAGCACGTCCGACAGGTCCGCCGGACCGATCTTCGCCGCTCAACCGCAGGTGCGGGACATGCCTGTCAGGGTCATCTTTTTTTGGAAAATGTCCATAGCTCTTCCTTGATATGGATATTTGGCATTTTCTTCCAGACTTTATCCGGAATCCAGAAACTAAGCATTCTCGCTTCCGAGGTAATGATGAAAAGCAACATGTCGTTCTTGACCGTTCGTTAATATTGATTATAGCAAATCGCCAGTTCTATAACGAAGTGCAATACTTGAGGTAGCTATCAGGCTATCTTAAGTGTCTATGTCAAAATCATATAAGCAGCTAACTCAATACGAGAGGAAGTATATAGACAACCGATGCTGGTCGCTCATATTAAGCGGAATCAACCGGAGACAGTGCGGTCGTGACACCCTGCCAGACGATATATATGGATAAAGCATGGTGCACAGGAAGAAGGCTCCAGCATGAAAATCTTCCACCTGAACGAGCTGTTGGTGCGATCCATTCGTCCGGATGTTAATCATGAATCGATAAAAACCGCACTCGCACGCACAACGTTCTGAAAAAATGAGTGACTTAGCTGGGACTTGTCATAGCGATAGAGGTTGCAGGAGAGCATGAAGAGACGGTTCATCCTGAGTATTGTATACAAGATTCAACGAATATTATACGTCCCTTTTCATTGAGCGGTATTGCAAGCTTATAGGTGGAAGGCGTATGCTCTAAGTGTGACTCTCATGCACCCATTTAAAGGGCACCTATCAAGAGAAAAAACTATCTCGATGACGAGAAAATGTAATTTTCTCGTCGATGTTTTGTTTAAGCTACCATCATCCCTACCATTGCCGTAGTTTCATGAGTTTTCGATGTCAGTCTCTTCACTGCACCATGCACCAGGATTCAGGTCATTGGTGAAGCGCTCTATCCAGTGACCCGTTCCGCTTTGTAGCGGACCAGAAAATCTTCGGTTCCATGCCATGTCCAGAAGGATTGTACATGTCTTATGGTTATTAACCAGCATTCTGTGGCTCATGG
>DASPQB010000087.1:0-3666 GCA_035625205.1 Nitrospirota bacterium
AGTTCATTGCCAACCACCGAGAACTGCTCCAAAGCATCACGAGGGGGTGCGAACTCATGAGCCTCCCTCGAAGCAGCTACTATTACAAACCAAAAGACCCACACGCCGACGAAGCATTGATAGCCCGGATCGAAGAGATCGCGGCAGAGTATGAAATTTACGGCTATCGCCGGATGACGGCCCAACTTCACCGCGAAGGGATCCTCGTCAACCACAAGAAAGTATCCCGGATCATGCGGGAGAAGGGACTGCAAGCCAAACGGAAACGGCGATATGTCAAAACGACGGGCAGCAACCATTCGTACCCGGTATATCCGAATCTGATTAAAAATCAGTAAATAACGGCCATTAATCAAGTCTGGGCTGCTGATATTACCTATATTCGCATCGTGACAGCCTTCGTCTACCTGGCGGTCATTCTGGATCTTTGCTCCCGCAAGGCCATTGGATACGCTCTCTCACGGAACATTGACACAGCGCTGAGCCTTACAGCGCTCCGGATGGCCATCCGGAACAGAAATCCGCCTCCGGGAGTGATCCATCATTCTGACCAAGGGGTACAATATGCTGCTCAAGATTACATCGACGAGCTTAAACAGTACCAGTTTCAAATCAGCATGTCCCGCAAGGGCAACCCGTACGATAATGCAGCGGCCGAAAGCTTCATGAAAACGCTCAAGGCTGAGGAGGTTTACCTCTGGGAGTATCGCACCTTCGATGATGTTCTCAAGCGGATTCCCTATTTCATCGACCAGGTGTATAATCAGAAACGGTTGCACTCGTCCTTGGGCTATCGACCTCCGAATGAGTTCGAAACATTCAGGAGGGGGTATCAGGATATCGACCACCCTTGGGAAATCGATCGTAGGGCAATTGTGAGAAAAAATTTTTTGCCCGAAAGGCCATAAACCTCTCAAACCCAAAATTTTGAGGGATAGCCCTGACTGGTACATTTTTCATGACCATCGAAAACAAAAAAATAGAAATCAGGAAAAACCTTGTCTGGCAGCTCTAACCCAAGCTGTCCAGTCCCAGGGGTTCACTCCTGTTTATCCAAATGGCAACAGATAAATCACCCATGTCTATCGGCATGATAATATTCACTTTCCTCTATATTCTGTTCTTTCCAGCCGTGCTTCTGATTTTGTCTGGAGACATATTATGGCTTAAAGGTTGGATATTTGCTATTTGGTTTATCGTTCTTTGTTTTGTAACGATAATCCACCTCTATAGAACAGACCCGGCATTGCTTGCCGAACGGTACAGATGGCCTGGTTCAGGCAATCAGAAGAGATGGGATAAATATGTTGTCTATGCACTCGTGATAGGGTTCACTGTTTGGATAGTTATTATGCCCTTGGATGCAAAGAGATATGGATGGACGGAACACTTTCCTTCTTGGATTCAAATCTTGGGTGGTCTTCTTCTTGTACTGTCATCTATCTTCTTTTATCGTTCCTACTCTGACAATACTTACGCCTCGCCACTGGTAAGGATACAGCGGGAAAGAAATCAACAAGTGGTTTCCACTGGAGTCTATAGCATCGTCAGGCATCCTATGTATCTTGGCTCACTACTCCTATTTTTAGGAACGCCTATGTTACTTGCTTCATTCTATGGCTTAATCCTGGGGCTGGTGAACGTGGTCATCCTAGCGATGAGGATTATAGGTGAGGAAAAAATGCTAATCAGCGAGCTTGATGGCTACAAGGAATACCTGAGGAAAGTCAGGTATCGGCTCATTCCCTTTATTTGGTAATATGATTCTCCGTAGCACTCAGCGGAAAAAGAGGCAATAAGATGAAGACTTGTTTCGCACTATTGGCATTAATGATGTCTATTTCAGCTTGCACCACCCAGAACGTTTATGATAGCCTTCGATACAACCGTGAACTGGAATGCCTGAAGATACAAGGAGCCGAAAGGGATAATTGCCTGAGGCGTTCTGGGATGAGTTATGATGAGTACCAGCGTGAATTGAAAAAGCAGGAACAGAGCAAATAACAGGAGGGAATAATTATGAAGCCATTTATTGCCATGCTATGTCTGCTTATCACTGTCAACGCCTATGCTGTTTCAAGCTACCACGTCATCAATAAACTGCCAATCGGCGGTGACGGTGGCTGGGATTACGTTACCGCTGATAGTTCTGCTCATAGACTCTATATCAGCCGTGGAAATCATGTCATGGTTCTTGATACTGAAACTAACAAAGTAATCGGAGATATCCCCGATACGCCAGGAGTCCACGGTATTGCAATCGCCCCAGAACTGAATAAGGGCTTTATCAGCAACGGCAAAGTAAATAGCACTTCCATATTCGATTTGAAGACGCTGAAGGTAACGCGGCAGGTTAGGACGGGAGAGAATCCTGATGCTATCCTCTATGACCCTCCTACCAAACGGGTATTTACCTTCAACGGGAAAAGCAAGGATACCACGGTGATCGATGCTACTTCTGAGAAGGTTCTGGGAACAATGGCACTTGGCGGCAAACCCGAATTTGCTGCCGCTGACGGCAAGGGCAAGGTTTTTGTAAACATCGAGGATGCCAGCGAGGTAATTGAAATAGACAGCAACAAACTCACCATTTCAAAACGGTATTCCTTGAAGCCGTGTGAAGAACCAACAGGTATAGCTATCGATGCAGAGCATTACCGATTATTCTCAGGATGCCATAACAAGATTATGACAGTTCTCGATTATAAAGCTGGTAAGGTTATTGCCACAGTACCTATTGGAGAAGGAGTCGATGCAAATGCCTTTGATGCTGGAGAGGGATTGGTATTCAGTTCTAATGGGGAAGGCACGTTGACACTAGTTCGAGAAACAGCGGGAAAGTTTGAAACAGAGACTGTGAATACACAACGTGGTTCAAGAACAATGGCATTGGATGCCAAAACCCACAAGATTTATCTACCTGCTGCCGAATTTGCACCCGCTCCTGCGCCAACCGCAGAAGTGCCGAAGCCACGTCCCATGATGATAAAGGATAGCTTTTCAATTCTTGTAGTTGGGAAGTAATATCAAAAAGGAGGAACAGAAGATGGAAGGGCTATTTCAACCCATGCATCTGATATTGATACTGATTATTGTGCTTATCATCTTTGGGCCCGGCAGATTGCCTGAAATCGGTGCAGGACTTGGCAAGAGCATCAGGGGCTTTAAGAAAGCCATGAATGAACCCGATGAGCCGAAAAAGGAAGAGGGCAAATCAGAAGCTAAGGCTATTGAGCAGAAAGATGATAAAAAATCCTGAGTCTGGAGCCACGACGATTAACCGATTCCATAAAATAGTTCTTCTCCTTCTAATGGTGGCAAGCCTATCGGGATGCGGTCTTATCAGAACAGGCATTGCATCCCTGAAGTCCACGGATGACTTTAAGCCTCTTGAAACCGACAAGCGAGTCCTTGCCGAGCCAGGAGCAGAGGAATTAGCCAAGCAGGTTGCTACGTTCCTGCCCGATGCCATCAGCACTGTTACCAAGGCTCAATACAGGGATTTCCAGAAACCTATTGAGATTTATGTCTGTGCCACTGAGGACAGCTTCATCAGCCACACTGGGCAATCAAAAGGATCTCGTGGAGCACTCACCGAGAAGCTGTTTTTGTCAGGTAAGCTGATTACCTCTGAATTTAATGATACAACCAAGGCGATTCTCACCC
>DASPQB010000088.1:0-17367 GCA_035625205.1 Nitrospirota bacterium
GTCGACTCACGAATCGCCCTCGGCCACGGTGGTCTACCCACAAGGGATACTCTCAGATCAGATCGCGGGCTAACAGTTTGGATACCTTGACCGGACGATTATTGTTGGCGTTTATTACTCGCTAGAGAGGCCAGGCGTTGCGTGATCGCTGCGGCCTTATGCGGCTCCATGACCGCGATGATAGCTCCGGCTTTTTTGCTTTTCATGTGGGTCATAATGCGTAGAGCTGTATCGTTGTCCAGCGCGGTAATCCGTACTGCCGCATCTTCCGGCGACATCACCTCATAGGCTTTGACCACGTTCTCGATCGTATCACCTTTCGCCTGTTCAACGCGTTTGAGCACGGCTTCCATCTGGGCCAGTAGGCGCGAATAGGCCTCGATCCTGGCCTCGACCTCTTTTTTCAAGGCATTCAATCTCACTTCATCGCGTTTGAGCGTTTCTTCCTTCTCCTTCAGCTCAACGCGCTTGGCTTCTACGGCCTTGACCGGATCGTCCTGGGCGGGGACGGCAGATGTCAAGAGACACAGGACTGCCGTTACACTGAGCAGGAACAGTTTTTCCCCGGCTTTAAACTTCTGGCCGCTAAGCTCCGGCTTCTGCAAATTGTCTCTCTTGCTTCTCATTTCCACACCTTTCTGCAGAGATACGCAAAGTCTGCTTCCTTCTGTTCGTTCTTCGAGATCCCTTTAGCCTGCTCGTGGATGATCTTGTCGTGCAGCTTTTCAAAGAGGCACTGTTCCTTGAAGACCTCGACCATGGCTTTCTGCTTCCGATCCACTTCCGCTGCATGGGCTGCGACGACGCTCTTCTGTTGATCGATCTGTTTGGTGAGGTGTTTTAAATAGGTATGAAACAACTCGATCTCGGGCGCATGTATGGCGCCTGCCTGTTTACGTGCAAGGTCGACGGTCGTTTTTTTATACTCCTGGTCCAGTCCATCGAGCTTCAGCTGCTCAGCGTTCAATCGCACCCGCGCATTCCCGACCTCGGCTTCGAGCTGCTCCTTGTTGAATTCCTTGATTTCGATGATCTTGGACACCATTTTTTCTTTCGTCATGGTTTGCTCCCCGCGTTCTCAAACAAGAAGTAGAGCCCTTGGAGGCAATCGGCGAAATCGCGCCGCTCGTTCATTCCCTGCTTGAGGTACGTCCGAAGCTTGTCGTAGATCTTGATTGCTTGGTCCACTTTCGGATTTGAGCCTTCTTTGTAAGCGCCGAGGTTGATCATGTCTTCTACTTTCTTGTACGTTGCCATGGTTTCCACGAACCTCGAGGCTAGTTCTTTGTGCTTTGCGTCCACGATATCGGGCATGAGCCTGCTGATGCTCTGGAGCACGTCGATTGCCGGGTAATGGCTTTCCATTGCCAGTTCGCGCGACAGGACGATGTGTCCGTCAAGAATTGCCCTAGCCGAGTCGGCAACGGGGTCGGACAGGTCATCGCCTTCCACGAGCACCGTGTACAGGCCGGTGATGCTTCCGCTTCCGTCGGACGTGCCGACCCGTTCCAGGAGCTTGGGAAGCAGCGCAAATACCGAGGGTGTGTAGCCCTTTGACGTTGGCGGTTCGCCTGTGGCAAGGCCGATCTCGCGCTGTGCCATGGCTACACGGGTCAGGGAATCCATGAGCAGGAGCACGTCGCTCCCCTGGTCTCGGAAATATTCGGCAATGGCCGTCGCGGCAAGGGCGCCCCGAACTTTGGCCAGAGGCGGCTGATCTGACGTCGAGACGACGATCACGGATTTTTTTATGCCCTCTTCACCTAGGTCTTTTTCTATGAACTCGCGCACTTCACGTCCACGTTCACCGATCATAGCAATGACGTTCACCGACGCCGCCGTATACCGTGCCATCATCCCGAGCAGCACGCTCTTGCCCACGCCGGAACCCGCCATGATCCCGATGCGCTGACCCTTGCCGCAGGTCAAAAGGCCGTTGATCGAACGGATGCCGAGGTCGATCGGCTGAGAGATCCGTTGCCGCTTTAAGGGGTGGGGGGTAAGTGAGTATAACGGGTATTCTCTGCCCGCGAGGGGGCCTTTTCCGTCAATGGGCTCTCCGCGGTCGTTGATCACCCGTCCGATGAGCGCCGGGGACACACGCACGGAAACTTTTTTTCCCATGGGAAGGACCCTGCTGCCGGCCTTGATGTCAGAGAGATCTCCGACGGCCATAAGCAACACTTTACCGTCTCGGAACCCTACGACTTCCGCTTCGAGCTCAACATGCTCGGAAAGGATTCGGCACGATTCGCCGATGCTCGCCTTTACCCCTGTTGCCTTGATGATGATCCCCGTGATCTCAATGACCCGTCCGTAGACCTTCATCGGCTCGGTTTCGGAAACGGCCCTGATATAGGAAGATAGATCAATCATGATGAATCTCGTTAACAAAATGCCTAACGGAGACATTGAGGGACACGGATGCTAGGTCCCCCGCGCAAAATTATTCTGTCCCTGTGAATCCGTGGCACATAAAAATTTCGCCGTTCTCACTCTTGGTGTCGTACATTGTTGACTTTCTGTGTTGGCATTATTTCTGATCGTGATGAGCCCGCAGGTCCTTGATCAGGTTCTTCAGCTGCTCGTCCAGGTCGGTCACTACGTCCTCCATGGGCCCCATCACGACAGTCCCATAAGGGGAAACCGAAGGATCGACATCAAACGCGATGTCGGGATGGATCCGCGTCAGATCAGGCTTGTGTTTCATGAAGAAATCGTAGAGCGCGGGATTCACTTTGATCGTGATCTGCCCTGTCCGCTCGAGCTTCAAAAGCCCCTCCTTCGTCATCTTGACGATCTCAGCCGGCTGTATGGTCAATTCCTTCACAACGATCTTCCGTGCGATGCTCATGGCAAGTTCTATCAATTGCGTCTCTATCTCCCTCACGATCCGCTGTCGCATCGCCTCGACATCAGCCAGGATGGTATCCAGTTTGTCGAATAGCACTTTCGCTTTCTTTTCGCCCATGTCGAAACCGGCTTTTTCGCCTGTTGCATACCCTTTCTCATATGCTTCCCGTTCGATGCGGTCGGCGCTGCGGCCTACGGTAAAATCCTCCTTGAATGCCGGCATATCGTAACGGGCAAGACCCGAGTCCTGTCTGCTGCGTTTATACAACAACCTCTTCACCGCCTCTCCCGGCAAGAACGATCTTGCCCTCTGTTTCAAGCTTCCTGGCGACCTTCACAATGTTCTGTTGCGCCTTTTCCACATCGGACAACTTGACTGGTCCCCGCGTCTGCATGTCTTCTTTCAGAATCTGCGCTGCGCGCTGGGACATATTCTTGTAGATCTTCTCTTTAAGTGCTTCCGATGCCGTCTTGAGCGCCAGTGCAAGTTCATCGGTCCCCGTCTCTTTCAGTATCAGCTGAATGCCACGGTCGTCAACTTTGATCAGGTCGTCGAACACAAACATAAGTTTTCGGATTGAGTCCGCAAGTATGTTGTTTTGCTCATCGATTCTGCCCAGGACTGATTGCTCCGTAGACCGGTCGCACTGGTTCAGGATCTCGGCGATGGCCTTGGTGCCACCCATTCGCAGACCTTTGCTTTTCCCCATTTCGAGCTGTCCTTTCAGCACTTCTTTGAGCTCTTCGATGGCGTGCTCAGGAATCCGTTCAGTCGAAGCGATTCGCATCGCGACGTCGGCCTTGAGGGTGTCCGGCAGGGTGGAGAGCACCTCCGCGGCCTGCTGAGGTTCGAGCAGGCAGATAACGAGCGCGATCGTCTGAGGATGCTCCGTTATGAGGAAGTTGACGAGGGTCTTGGCATCGACCCAGCGCAGAGAATCAAGTGGTCCCTCTTTGGAAGCCAGTTCCATGATTTTCAGCGCGCCGTCCTCGCCCAGTCCTTTCGCCAGCACTTTTTTTACGAACTCGGGACCGCCTACGCGAACATCGCCGCGGTTGACGCTTTCCGACACGTCTTTCAGGACATTATCGATCGTGTCCCGTGACACGGTTTTGAGCCTTGTCATGTACATAGTGATCCTGCCGATGTCCTTGACATCGAGACCTTTCAGCACCTCGGCTGCCGTATCTTCGCCGAGGGCACTCAAAAATACCGCGGCTTTTTCATGACCACTCAATGGCATCGAGAACTCCTTGCCTGACTCCGTAAGGCGAATTCCTGACTCTGACCGGTGTATTCATACTCCGAATTTACTCTTCGCTGTTATTTCTCCTCAAGCCATCCCTTGATGAGGTTCGACGCATCTTTAGGGTTTTTCTTGGCCCAATCGATCAGCTGTGCGCGTGACGACCGGTCCTGGTCCCGGATCGTCCTCTGTATCTCACCCGCAGCCTGCGTCAGGTTGAGCTGCGGCTGCGGCAACGCGAGCGGCGTTGGCTCGGTCAGCGTCTTCATGAGCGGCTTTACGACGAAAAGAAAAAGCAGCACGACCCCAATGAGCGGAACGAGATACTTCGAAGCGGTCATCACTGTTGGCACAACCCGTGATGGCACCGGTGTCTCCGCCATGTCTTCCTGCGGGATGACCTCAAAGGGCAAATTCACGACCTTGACCTCGTCACCCCGGTCCGCGCTGAAGCCCACCGCCTTTTTAACCATGTCCTCGAACTGCCTCACTTCGTCTTCGGTGCGAGGAGCGTACTTTTTCTCTGTTGATCCCTGTACAGTTGCATAAGTCCCGTCCACGAGCACGACCGCTGAAAGTTTTTTGATCTCACCTGTCGGACTGATGACATGGCTTATGGTCTTGGTAAGCTCATAGTTTATCGTTTCGTTCTTTTTTTCCGATACCGCCGGCGTGCCTGGGAGTACCGCTGCGGTCTGCTGCCGCCCCGGGAGGTTCGAGGCAACGCCGGGAACGCCACCGCTTGTCCCACCCGTGGATTTTTCCGTGTTCACCTGTTCGCTCCTCGCCACCTGGCTGTCGGGGTCGTATTTCTCTTCCGTTTTTTCTGTCTTGGTAAAATCGAAGCTTGCAGCCACCCTCGCCTTTACCTTGCCTTTACCCACGACCGGTTCGAGCATACTGATGATCTTGGCCTCCACATCTCGTTCATAGTTCCGCTGATACTCGAACTGGCTCCCCGTTTCTGCGAAGTTTTCATCAACGACAGAGGTGAGCATTTCGCCCTCGTTGTTCACAACGGTCACGTTGTTCGCATCAAGCCCTTCAATGCTGCTCGATACGAGATGGACAATTCCCTGGACCTGGGATTGCGATAGCCTTCTGCCCGGCCGCAGCTTCAGGAGGACGGAGGCTTTCGGTTTTTCGTCCTTCTGCATAAAGAGAGTTTTTTCCGGGACCGCCACTTGGACACGGCACTGATCGACTTCTGCCAGAGACCGGATAGTCCGTGCAAGCTCCCCTTGGAGCGCCCGACGGTAGTTCAGCTTCTGCACAAAGTCACTCATGGTGAAGCTTGTTTTGTCGAAAAGCTCAAACCCGACTCCGCCACCCTGAGGTAGTCCCTGGCTGGCAAGTTGGAGCCTGACTTCGTACACCTTGTCGGCAGGCACCATGATCCCCCCACCCGCCGTCGTGTAGGGAATCTTCTGCTCGTTAAGCTTCTGGATGATCGCGCCGGCGTCTTCCTCGCTCAAATTCGAGAAGAGGAGTTGCTGGTCCGCTTTCTGCGTCCACGTCATCAGGAGGATACCAGCGGTGATCACGAGCGCTATCACAACGAGCAGCGCGAATATTTTTTTCATCGGCAAGGTTCGTAACTGTTCTCCAACGTCTGCCATGGCTTCACCTCAAGGAATAAAGTAGTTCGAAGTTTGGTGAAAAGCTTGTTCCTCTTCTCTGTTCCCGCCGCCTAATTCCCGTCTCCGATTGCATTGCCGTTAATAATTACACCTGCATATTCATAACGGTCTGATACGCGGATATCAATTTGTTTCTGACCTCGATCATAAGCTGGAAATTCATGTCGGCTTTTTCCATGGCGAGGATCGCTTCCGTCGGGTCTCCGCCAGATGCCATTTCCTGCACTGCCTTATCTGCCTCGCTCTGAACCTGCGAAATCTTGCCGATCGCTTCCTGCATCATGTCATCAAAGCCCGAAGCCGGATCTTTTCCGGCTTGCATGACTTGAGGCAGCCCCTGGCCTGTGCTCGTACCGCTGATTTGAATGTCGCTCATTTTCCGCCCCCCCTACTTGAATAAGAGTTTGTCACTTTCATCCGCATCCGTTGCTCCTGGGAACTTCATAACCACAGGTTGACGCGAAACGCATCGTTAATGTATTCAAAGGTTCTTGGACCTGGGTTCCTCTGCGCATCCCGACGATGAAGGCCCGTGGTTACTAACTGTTTTTTTCTCCTTGCTTCATGTAAGTGAATCCCCGGAGTCCGACATGCGGTGCCGCCAAATTCCGCTTATTTTCTATACGCTTCCGAGGTCAAGCGTTTTCGTAAACATGGCTTTCGACATGTTGAATGCCGCTACGGAGGCCTCGTAGGCCCGTGATGCCATCATCATGTTCACCATCTCTTCGATGATATTCACGTTTGGCATCGCTACGAAGCCGTCTTTGTCCGCATCAGGGTGGGACGGATCGTATGTCATCTTGAACGGTGAATCGTCCTTAACAATACTGCTCACTTTCACCCCTGTGAGGCCGTCCTGACCAGACCCCAGAGGGTCGGTGGTAAACACCACGTCCTGCCTGCGATAGGGTCCACCCTCGGCCGAACTGGTTGAGTGGGCATTCGCCATGTTGGAAGCAATTACGTTCATCCTCTGACGTTGTGCCGCGAGCGCTGAAGCGCTTACCGTAAATACACTGAATGAATCCATTTGTCATCCTCATCAATTCTGCAGAGGGCAGGGTTTCAACACTTTGTATTTTTGCCCTTTGACCTATGCTGTCGTGCTAAGTGCGTTCTTGAACATCTGGATCTTTTTTTTGAGCAGAGTGATTCCCGCCTCGAAGAGCATGGCATTTTCCGTCATCTTCGCCACTTCCTGGTCCATTTCGACATTGTTTTTGTCGGCCCAGGGCTTCGCATCCTCTTCTTGAATCTCGCCGGACGCGTTCTCTCCTGATCCAGCCTGTATGTGTCTCGCATCCGTGATGGTCATACTCATCTCATTGCCGAGGACTTGGCTGAACTTGACGTCCTTTGCCTGGTAATTGGGCGTGTCTACGTTCGCAATGTTCGAGGCAAGGACGCCGTTCCGTATACTGGCTTGCCGGACGACACGCTCCAATATGTTCATACTGTCAGACATATGTCCCTCCTCCGGCTCTATAATCAACAACCGTGCCAGACGCCGCTCCATGCTCCGAAATTCGGGATGCGAAAAACTGAATGAATACAGCAAGTTTATCAATAGTTTTTCTCTATGCTTATTCCTCGTTCCGTTTTCGCCATTCCCCAATCATCCTGCCCGGCAAAATTTTCACCCTACCGGCAATTTTTGCCCATACTCATTCAATTTGTTCCTGACGGTTCTGACGCTGACACCCAACAGTTTTGCGGCCTTGGACTTGTTGCCATTCACCTCTTTGAGCGTTTTCAGAATCACATCTCGTTCCATCTCCTTCAATTTCCCGTTCATCATCGTCTGGGATTCGGCCTGATCGAGCATAAGATCCGCTGTGTCCACGACCGCCCCGCTGCAGAGGAAGACCGAACGCTGGATAACGTTTTCCAGCTCCCGTACGTTCCCACGCCACGGCATCTGTTTGAGTAGAGCAATCGACGCCGGCGTGCATCCCTGCAGTTCCTTCCCGGCCTGCGCAGAAAACCGCTTTGCAAAATGCTGCGCCAGCAAGTCAATGTCTTCCTGACGTTCCCGGAGCGGTGGCACTTTGAGCGGAAACACGTTCAGCCGGTAGAACAGGTCTTCCCTGAATCGACCCTCGACGCATTCGCTGCCAAGATCCCTGTTCGTTGTTGCGAGTACCCTGACATCGACATGCACCGGTTCTTTTCCTCCGATACGGTCAATCTCACGCTCCTGAAGCACGCGCAGGAGTTTCGCCTGAAGCATGAGAGGCATCTCGCCGATTTCGTCCAGAAGGATCGTTCCTCCATCAGCCAGCTCCATCTTACCTTTTTTGCGGTCCACGGCACCCGTAAACGCCCCTTTCTCATGCCCGAAGAGTTCCGATTCAAGAAGGTTATCAGGAATGGCCGCGCAGTTCACGGCGACAAAAGGTTTGCCCTTTCGCTTGCTCGCTTGGTGGATGTGGCGGGCCAGTAGCTCCTTGCCTGTGCCGCTCTCGCCCGTGATCAAGACGGTAATGTCGCTGCCTGCGAGGTTTCCTGCGAGCTGCACGATCTTCTGCATTTCAGGATTCTCGGTCAGGATGTCTTTATCAGCCGCTTGTCTGCTTATGATCGATTCGATGGTCTTGCTCAAGGCGTCGAAGGAGAAGGGTTTCATGAGGTAGTCCGTTGCACCTTCCTTCATGGTTTCGACAGCGTTCTCGACAGTGCCGAACCCTGTGATCACCAGCACCGGCATGTTTCCTATGCGGCGGCGCGCTTCCTTCAGGAACGTGAGCCCGTTCATCTTCGGCATCTTCATGTCCGTTACGATCATAGAGTAGGGCGCTTCGTTCAGTTTCCCGACAGCTTCGGCTCCGCTCTCGCAGAGGATCGCCTGGTGACCGAGACGCTGGATCGCTTCGGAAAGCGCTGCGCGCATCTGCGGGTCGTCATCTACAACGAGTATGGGTTTTGCGTTTGCGGTATTCACAGCATTACTCTTTGATGTATTCACAGCATTACTCCTTTATGTCAGAGCTCTGGGCGGCAGGAAAATACGATTCCTGCCAGTCACCATCAACTAAACTTCCGCAGCAACGCATGCTCCCGTCCGCTTCTCTGCGTACGCCGCCTTTCCTGATTGGTCCCTTCCTGCATTACCGGAAAGCAAAGGCGGAAGGTGCTGCCTCTTCCCGGCTCGCTCGTTACGTTAATATATCCGCCGATGGATTGCATGATGTTTGACGCTATCACGAGTCCGAGTCCCGTTCCGCTGTCTTTGGTCGAGAAGAATGGGTCGAAGATGCGCTCCAGGTCCTGTCGGGGGATACCGCATCCCGTGTCGTTGACACTAACCACGACGGCATCTTTGCCCGTCTCCATGCTAACATCGATCGCTCCGCCGTCAGGCATTGCTTGCACGGCATTAATCATGATGTTCATGAAGACCTGCTTCAGCAGTTCGGCATCGCCGGACAGCTCGCATGCTGCTATCGATGTCCGAAGCCGCACGTTTCTCGAATCCATCATTGGCTGGAGCAGGCGCACGGATTCCTCGATAACAGTGTCAATCCGTATGGCTTTAAGCGCTGGTTTATTCGGCCGCGCGAAAAAGAGCATATTGGTCAGAATCGTATTGAGGCTGCCAATGCCCTCCGTGATGCCCTGCGCAAGGTCCCTGTGCGAAGTGGTCGAAAGTTCTTTTTCCAGCATGCTCGCGAAGAGCTCTATGCTGCAAAGCGGATTTCTGATCTCATGCACGAGCTTGGCGGCCATTTCACCCATGGAGATCAACCGCTGGTTCCGTTCATGCCGGAGCTCGAGTTCCCGCAGCCGGGTGATGTCCTTGATCAGGATTACCCGTCCCCGAAGACATCCCTCCACATCGACGACGTCGGAATGGGACAGGATGACCGTATAACGCTTATCCCCCGCTTCGAGAACAGTATCCGTGCCCTCCAGGGTCAGTGAGAATTCGACTGCGGCAAAAGGCTTGCCGAGGGCCTCGGAGAGGGACGTTCGTAGTAGTTCTTCTGCTGACCGATTCATCGTGGTCACACGCCCTTCGGGATCCACCGCAACGATCGCTTCTTCGAGGTTGTAGAGGATGGCCTTGAGATAGTCCTTGTTCCGCTCAGCGTCAGCAAGAGCGTCGTTCAGCTGCCTGTTTTTGACCTCAAGTTCGTTAGACAGGCGAGCGATCCGGTCCTTCAACTCTCCATAGTACGTTTCGAGGCTCTTCGATGCAGCGGAAAACGTCTGGAATGCTTCGTTCAATTGGTCGATCTTCATCAGTACATCCTATTCGGTCCTTCTCCGGAGCTGTACCCCTTTGAGTTCGGCTGCAGCAAAACGTCCAATCTCATTGTTTTCCTCCTGTATGGCCTTGAGCGATTGCTCGGCGTCTTCACCCTTCGTCATAGTCGCTATCCGGTAAAGTGCCCAGTCCGCATCCGCTGCGGTCCTGCCATTCTTGGGTTCCTTCTCGGGACTCGCGGCAACGGCGACGCGATAATAAGCGAGCGCCTCCTGTCTGTTCCCCTCAGCGTACAGAATATCTGCGAACTTCACAGCTGTTGTGGGCGAGACGGTTTTATTATGGATGGCCCGCTCGCAGAACGCCTTTTCCTTCTTAATGTTCGTGAGCAGCTTCATCGAATCGAGAAGCAGGAGAACATCGTTCTCGTTCACATCTTGGATTTTCATGATTGACTCCGCTGCGGTCCGGCACTCCTTGGAGGCCAGGGCGATCTTGGCCTGGATGCGCAGGACCTCGTCACCGCCGGTCGCTGGATTCGCATGCTTCATATAGTCGCGCGCGGACGCCGCATCGCCCAGGTCCGCATAGAAATTGGCAAGCAGCAGCCAGGCTTCTGACTGGACATCCGGGGGGCCGTATTTGATGAGCCAGGAGCATACGTCGAGAAAGGGCTTGCCGGCGTTCCGGAGGTGAGGGGCGATTTTGATGATCGACCTGGCCCGAGATGGATCAAGAAGCCAGCGACCCGCCATCGTCCACAGCTTGATGAACTTGTTGGGGTCGCGGTCCTTCGCTTCATTAAACACGGACTCAACCTCATCGAGGGCGGAACTGACCGGGTTCCTACGCAATATGAGCTCTCTCAGGAGAGAAAGGGACTCATTAAATTTTTCCTGGGTCCTGTATAGCCTGGCCAGCAGGATCAGTGCGGCATCGTACTGCTTCCCGTAGGGATAGTTCTTTTTGATCTCCAGGAGCGCGGCTTGGGCTTCTTCTTTTTTCCCCATCTGCAAATAGGCGTCGGCGAGGTTCATGGCAGCTTCGCGCTTGAGGGAGCGATCCGGTGATTTCGTCGCACGAGTAAACGCGGTCACTGCATCATCGAACCGTTTCTCAGTCAAAGCAATAAGACCCAGCCCCTGGGCAGCCCAGTAATTAAACGCCGGATCTTTCACAAATTCAAAGAAGATCCTTGCATCTTTCAATTTGCCGATTCGGCGATAACTCTCGCCGAGATTGTACATCGTTTCCGGCGAAGAACGGACCAGCTCTGGATCCTGCTCGATCATGTCGTGGAAAAGCTTGTGCGCCTCCTCGTTTCGGTTCAGCGCCTGGAGAGTGATGGCCCGTTTGATCAGCGTCTGATGTGATGTCCCCGCTTTTTCATAATGGACAAGCGCCTCCCGGAACTCTCCGAGCTGGTAGCGCGCTTCCGCGATGCCCAGGTGCGCTCGCTCGGCAAGGCTCGACTGCGGGAATTGTTTTAGCAAGACGTCAAAGCAATCAGCCGCCTCCGAGGAATAGCCCATGTCGGCATAAACTTTAGCTCGCTCGAACAGCATACGTTCTTTGTCTACCGGTGATCTGGCATACACATAAGCTAGCCTGTAGTGCTCGATGGATTCATATCGGTGTTTGAGTGCCGCGAGTGCCTGTGCATAAACATAGTGATAGTCCGAGAGTTCTTCATGTGAGGGGTGATAGGCGGAGAGAGCATCGATAGTCATCGCCGGCTTGTTCTCGGCAATCAACGCCTTTGCTCTCTCCAGGGGGGTGGGCGGACCGGTACTCTCTATTGCCTTCGCTTGATGCATGTTCGCAAGTATCAGCATCAGCGTTAGAGAGAAGATACGAAAGAATATCCTCATGCCCGCTCATATAAGCAACAAGCGTGCCCGAAAATAACTGTTTGAATTTTAACGGGTATGGATTGGAACGGGACTGTCAGTTAACTGACGTTGACGAAGGAATGGCGGAGGAAATCACCGTTTCTGCATCTCGATTCCCATTTTTTTTATTTTTTCAAGCAGCGTTGTACGGTTGATTCCGAGCAGTTGGGCGGCCTTGCTTCTGACACCGCCCGCTTTCTCGAGGGCCTTGCGAATCATGGTACGCTCCATAGAGATTACCATTTCATTCAGGTCTATACCGCTTTCGCCAATTTCAACTGTGTTGTTTTGCCCGGCAACACGAAGCACATTGGTTTCGCCGTGAACAATTGGTGTCTCAGCTGACGACGTTGCAGATGCAACGGCGGAAAATGTCAACTGGTGAAGTTTTTCCGGCAGGTCCGATACTTTTATGACCGGTCCTGTCGCAAGGATAGTCAGGCGCTCAACAAGATTTTCAAGTTCGCGAACATTCCCCGGCCAGTTGTATTTCATTAGGCATTCCATTGCGTCCGGCGAAAACGTGAAAGGCTCCCGTTTTCTCTTGCGACAAAACTCATGGACAAAATGGGCCAGCAGGAGAGTAATGTCCTCGAGCCGGCTTCTGAGCGGCGGAAGATGGAGCGGGATCACGTTTAGGCGATAGAACAGGTCTTCCCGGAACAATCCGTCTTTTGTTGCCTTTTCCAGGTCTCTATTGGTTGCCGCCAGGATGCGCACGTCAACTTTTATAGTCTTCACACCGCCCACTCGCTCGAACTCGCGCTCCTGAATCACCCGGAGCAATTTAACCTGAAGTGAAGGATCAAGCTCACCCACCTCGTCGAGGAAAAGTGTGCCTCCCTGCGCGAGTTCGAAGCGGCCGACACGGGTATTGATCGCTCCGGTGAAAGCACCCTTTTCGTGACCGAAAAGTTCCGACTCGAGGAGGTCTTTGGGAATGGTGGCGCAGTTGAGGGGAATAAAGGGGCCGCCTGCACGAGAGCTGTTGTTGTAGTGGATGGTCTTGGCGATAAGTTCTTTGCCCGTTCCGCTCTCGCCGGTGATGAGCACGGTACTGTCCGTGTCCGCGATCTTTTCGATCAGTTCGTACACCACCTGCATGCGCGGCGAGTCTCCGATGAGCCCCCTGAAGTCGTACTTCTTCTTGAGCTGCATCCTTAGCATAACATTTTCTTTTTGTAGTTTTGATACGGAGAGCGCCTTCTCGATGACTATCAGGAGCTCGTCGAGGTTGAAGGGCTTGGTTAGATAATCGAATGCTCCCAGCCGCATTGCTTCGACAGCGGTCTGGACTGTGCCAAAGCCCGTTATGACAATGACGGGCATACTGATCTTAGATGCTATGACTTCCTTGAGCACATCCATCCCCGTGATGCCGGGCATCACGAGGTCGGTAAGGACAAGATCGAACTTCTCCGCCCGAAGCGTGTCGAGGCCCGCTTCACCGTTTTTGGCTAGCGTAGCCTCGAATCCTTTTTCTGAAAGAAATGAACGAAGCACGTCCCTGACAGTATCGTCATCTTCTATAACAAGAACTTTATGCATGTGGTAGCAATAACATAACAAATTAAACCCTCCCTGTCAACTGTTTGACAGGACACATCCTTGTGAAAAATTGCCTACGGGACTGGTAAGCATCCCGTCATGTTTTTGAGACAGTTTAGTTAACAGTCATTACTTTGACAGCAGTAGAAAATACTACATATTTATTTTCAATAAGATAGGTTCGGCATAATATTTGTATATGTTCTCAGCATTGACACGAGGAGGAATCTCATGGTCGAAGAAAAAGAAGATACGCAATCTGAAGAAAAGGTGGAAAAAGCCGCAGGGTCAAAAAAGAGTAACAAGAGCCTGTTTATCGTAATCGGAATCATCGTGTTCGCCGTTGCCGGAGGCATCGCCGCATATTCTCTGCTGTTCAGCGGTAAGGGTGGAGAAAGCTCGCAGGAAAGCAAACATGACTTGAAAAATGACCCGAAGAGCGCGCTTGTTGCACTTGATGCGTTCGTCCTGAACCTTGCGGAACAGGGGAGGTTTTTGAAGGTGACCATGCAGTTTGAAATCACCGATCAGGCCGAACAGCCGTTAGTTGCCGAGAGGACCCCTCAGTTGCGCGATGCCATCATAACGCTCATGAGCAGCAAATCCGCGGAGACTCTTTCGAGCCCCGAAGGAAAAATGCAGATCAAGGATGAGCTTCTCCTGCGGGCCAACCAAGCGGTAGGCAAGGACGTATTTAAAAATCTCTACTTTACGGAGTTTGTAATGCAATGAGTGACATCCTTTCACAAGACGAGGTTGATGCCCTCCTCAAGGGCGTGCAAAAGGGAGAGATCGGCACCGAGGAGGCAAAGCACAAGATCATGTCCGGTGTGAGGCCCTATGACCTCACGAGCCAGGAGCGGATCGTCCGCGGACGCATGCCGGGCCTTGAAAAGGCGAACGAACGGTTTGCACGGTTCTTCAGAAACTCGGTTTCCACGCTGGTCATGCAATTCGCCGACATCAGCATCCATAATGTGGGGATCATCAAATTCGGCGAGTTTATGAAGACCATTCCATTTCCGTCGAGCATCAATATCTTCAAAATGGAACCGCTCAAGGGATACTCGCTCTTGGTACTCGAAGCTCCCCTGGTATTCGCGTTTGTAGAGTTTTTCTTCGGCGGTGCCACCGTGCGGAACGTCAAATCCGAGGGACGCGCGTTCACCACCATCGAACAGCGGGTCATCAAGAAGGTCGTTACAATGGCGCTCACGGATATCGCAAGCGCCTGGTCTGGAATTTCGCCGATCAAACCCGAGCACGTGGGTTCGGAAATGAATCCCCAGTTCGTGACCATCGTTACCCCCAGCGAGATCGTCATCAAGATCGAGATACACATTGAGGTGGAAGACTTTGCCGGTAAGCTGTTCTTTTGCATCCCCTATTCCATGATTGAGCCGGTGAAGGATAAGCTCTACTCGGGAATCCAGAGCGACAAGTTCGATCTCGATCATCGCTGGGTCAGTCGGCTGAAAGACATCCTTATAAACTCGTCGGTCACGGTCACGGCTGAAATCGGCAGCGCGACGCTAACCTTCGGCGATTTGATGAGCCTGAAGGAAGGCGACGTTCTCACACTCAACACCTCGACCACCGACGATCTGGTCATTAGTGTGGAGGACACGCCTAAATTCGGCGGAAGGCCCGGCTTTAGTAGGGGAAGCCAGGCAATCCGAATCGTGAAGATGCTGACGTGAATTCAAAATTCAGAAAAGGAGTTATCAATGGAGCAGGCTCAAGCGACAGGCAAGACTCAGGTGCTTAATCCGCCTACACAGGGGGCACGGTTCGAGGAATTGAAGGCCAGCAATGGGACGGGGGGAGTGCAGCGGGACATGGATTTTCTGCTCGACATCCCCCTCGAAGTCTCGGTGGAACTCGGCAGGTCACGCATGCTCATCAAGGATCTGCTTCAGCTTGGACAGGGCTCCGTGATCGAGCTGGACAAGCTTGCCGGTGAACCCATGGAAGTGCTGGTAAACAACAAACTCGTGGCGCGCGGCGAAGTTGTCGTGGTCAATGAAAAATTCGGGATCAGGCTCACCGACATCATCAGCCCGACGGAAAGGATTCAAAAACTCAAATGATTGACCTTTACCTGCATATGGGGGTCGCACTGATACTGGTCAGTGGATTGATTTTCCTGCTCGGCCTGTTCATCAAGAAAAAACAGGATAAGAGCAGTCTGATGAAGGTCATGGGATATCAGTCCCTAGGACCGAAAAAAGGGATGGCCATGGTCAAGGTCGGCCAGGAAGTACTGCTGCTCGGCGTGACGACAAACGACGTTAAATTATTGAAGACCCTGAACTGTCTCGATGAGGAGACGGGGCATCCACGCTCTTTCGAACCAGAAAAGACCGACCGGGTGATCGTCGCCAACTCCGATGATAGACTCAAGAAGCTCAGGGCAATCAAGGACGCCTTAGTATGCAAGTAACCGATCCCGCAATCCAGGTATTTCTGATCATCAGTTTTCTGTCCTTTCTGCCGGCAATGCTGGTTATGTTCACGTCCTTTACCAGGATTGTGGTGATCCTCTCCTTTTTACGCCAGGCCATCGGCGCCCAGACGATACCGCCGAACCCGGTGATCATTGGCCTCTCGATATTCCTCACATTCTTTGTCATGTCTCCGACGATCGACGTGATCACGAAAGATGCGATCGGCCCCTATATGGACAAAAAAATTACCATCCAGCAGGCAATCACTGTTGCGACGCCGCCGCTCAAGACCTTCATGCTGAAGCAGACGCGGCAGAAGGACATAGCGCTTTTTTTGAACATCGCGAAAACACCGGTGCCGGCGGCTCCTGTGGACCTGCCCATGCGGATCGTCGTGCCGGCATTTGCAATCAGCGAGCTTAAGACCGCGTTCGAAATCGGCTTCCTCCTTTTCCTGCCTTTTTTGATCATCGACGTCGTTGTCTCGAGCGTCCTGCTCTCCATGGGCATGATGATGCTTCCGCCCGTGCTCGTATCGCTCCCCTTCAAGCTTCTGCTCTTCGTGCTCGTCGACGGGTGGAATCTCGTTGTGGGATCTATTGTAAGGAGCTTTCAATGACCGTTGATCTCGTAAGAGAACTTTCCGGCGATGTTTTTAAGACGGTGGTGATTGTTGCAGCTCCGGTGCTGCTCGTGAGTCTTACGGTGGGCCTCGTCATCAGTTTGTTCCAGGCAGTAACGCAGATCCAGGAGTTCACCCTGACCTTTGTGCCGAAAATACTGGCCGTCTTCGTCACCTTGTACCTCTTTTTCCCCTGGATCGCGAGGGTCCTGATCACGTATACCACGGACCTTATCACAAAAATCCCGGTGTATATACGATAATTCAGGACTGCAACAGAGTTCAGAGACAGGAAACTATGGAATCATTCGCACACTACATACCGGCCTTTCTCTTCATCCTTCTCCGGGCGGGGATTGTTTTAAACATGCTTCCGTTCATCAGCAGCACGGCCCTCCCGCCTCAGTTCAGGATCGGTCTTGCCGTGGCAGTTGCTCTCGTTCTTACGCCAGTCTTGGATATTCAAGTCGTAAAAGCCGACATCCCCCTTATTGTGGTCCGGGAAGTGATGTTCGCAATGATCTTTGGCTTTACAGCGCGGTTTATCTTTTTTGCAGTAGACATGGCGGGGCAGGTAATGAGCAATGTCAGTGGCCTTTCCATGGCCGCCAGCTTTAATCCCGAAATGGGCCAGTCTACGGATTTATCTCAATTGTACAGCATCTTTGCGACTCTCCTGTTCTTCGCCATCGATGCACATCATGATCTTATAGCGATTTTCGTCAAGAGTTATGAACTCGCCCCCTTGGGGACCATCAACGTCCAGGGAGTCATGACGGCGGGGGTTTCCTTTGCCGCAAGCATCTTCGCTATTGCGCTCAAGATAAGCGCGCCCGTTATTATCATCATGCTGATCACGAACATCATCCTCGGATTCGTTTCGAAAGCGGCGCCGCAGATGAATGTCT
>DASPQB010000089.1:0-4054 GCA_035625205.1 Nitrospirota bacterium
CCGCTCACGCTTGCCATTGCGCAGGCCCTGATTGTCAAACTCCGAGACCAGGAAATCGCCGTGCCTATGAACCTTGTTGAGGAAACAACACGATTTTCGTACAAAGACATCCAGCGGGCCGCAGGCGATGAAATGGTTAGCTTACGCGGGACCTTGCTCCGTCTCGTCAAGCTAAATGAGCTGGTCGGGGTGGGCAAGTTCCCCAAAAAGGACGAGGCATACCGTCACCCGACGTTGATCCTCGGCATGGCCGAGAAAAAACTCGCACTGATGGTAGAGGAAATTGTGGGGCGGGAAGAGATCGTAGTGAAATCTATCGGCGACTACCTGAAAAACGTGAAACTCTTTTCCGGTGCTACCATCTCTGGCGAAGGCAACGTGCGGCTAATAATCAATATTGCCTCATTGTTTGGTGACGAATCTGCGATTTTAGCCAAGGCTACCGTGCTTGCGACGTCTGCAGAATCCGTGCCCATGCCGGAATTGACAAAACGAAAGCCCCGGGTCCTAGTGGTTGACGACTCCATCAGCATCCGCAAATACGTACAGCGCTTCCTCGACCGCACGGGCTATGAGGTTGAAGTGGCCCCAGACGGCATGGAGGCGCTCAACATCATGAGTCGATTAAAATTTGACGCGGTAATCACGGACCTCGAAATGCCAGTCATGCACGGGTATGACCTCATGGTCGAGATGAAGAAAAGTCCAGAACTCACGAACATCCCTGTCATTGTTCTCACCTCGCGAGCAGGAGACAAGCATCGGCAGAAAGCCATAGAAATGGGAGCCCAAGACTACCTGGTAAAGCCTTTTGAAGAGCAGGAAATGCTGGGAGCACTCAAAAAACTGCTTAGTAGTGCGGCCCTCGCAGGCCGGGCCTAATCCCCAAGAACACTATGGACGACAGGAATCGTTTTCTGATATTATCACTCAGCGGAGAGAGCTTTGCACTTCCGGTAACCAGGCTGCTGGAGATTACAATATCGCGCGCTCTTCAGCAAGATACTTCTCTGACCGCGGTGTTCGAGGGGAAAATCGAGTTTCGAGGCAGGCTGATTCCAGTTCTGAATGTTAAAAAGATCTTAACCTGCCTGGTGCGCTTGGGGAGACCGTCCTCGTGGTCAAAAGCATCAAGGGCATGGTCGGTCTCCTGGTCGATGCCGTGATAGAGATTGTGGATATGGAACAGAAACCAGTGGCGATGCCGAAGGGCGTCAGCAAACATGGTTTCCAGTATTTCAGGGGGATCCAGAGATATAAAGAGCCTCGTACTTCCGCTGAATGAAGACGGACTGTTGCCGTGACGTGCATCTATTTGATATTTCTCCTGTCAGGACGGCTATTCGGTGCTCAACTCGGTGGGGCGATCGAGATTGTGCCTTGGCGCCCATCACGGCCGGTGCCGCTGTCTTATTCGTATGTCGAAGGTCTGATCGATTACCGCGGGACCGTGTACCCCGTCTTTAATCTTGCACAGTGCCTTTGAATGAGCAAGCCGGGTCCGATTGGGTTTATAGTCGAAGAAAAAGATCTGTCGAAAGTGAGCCGGAGCATTATCCTGCTAGAGGATAATGGTGTCCCCTTCGGCATTATCGTGGACAACGTCGTCAAGATGGCGAAGTTGGAGGACCCCTCCAAGGTCCTCGAAACTTCGGGGGACGTCGAGACGAAATTCATGAAAGGGATCGTAGTCGAAGACGAGCAGGATATCGTTATCCTCGATTTCGAAAGGTTGTTATATGCCGGTTAAGATATTGTTGGCTGATAAGAGCATAACCATACAGAAGGTCGTGGAGATGCTTTTTTCAGGAAAAGATTACGAGGTTGCCTGCGTAAGCGAGGGAGATACAGCCCTCCATGAAGCATCACGAATATTGCCCGACGTGGTATTGGTGGACGTGGACCTCCCGCGCATCGACGGCTATAGTTTTGCCGAGCGACTTAAGCAAACCCCGCAGCTTTCCGGGACTCCCGTCATTCTCATGATGAGCAGGGATGACGTGTATGACTCTGTAAGAGGTAAGCAGGCGAGGATCCTCGACTACATTGCCAAACCTTTTGAGTCGCAGGAACTCATTGGCAAGGTCAAAAAAGCGCTCGTTGAGGCAACCACGCATCGTGCCGAGCCCAAACCGGTCATTTCCATGCATACTACCGCATCAGCCCCCGGTTCGGCACCATCCGTACCGCCGCCAATTGCTAAACTCAGGCAGACCACACCATCGGACATTTTTGACATCATCAAGGAAGCGCCTACTGAGGCCGAATTGAAGCAGTCAGCAACGCTTCCCAGCGAAGAAGAATCGATATTTGAAGTCGAACCTGAAGTAGAAGAAGTGGAAGAAACAGCCCCCCCTGAGCGTTCCCCGGAATTGCCTGTCGGTGACAAGGCTATAGAAGAGATGCGTGTTGGCTTGGGGTTGAACGAGCTCATGACAGAGCCAGAGATTGTTCCCTTTGAGGCATTTGATTCAGCCATGGAATCCGCCCCAAAGGCCACCATTCCCTCTGAACCAACGCGGCCAGCGTCCCCTGGTTCAGCGCTCCAGACGCCCAAAGCGCCAGGGCCGCCACCAATGGCCGACGAAATGGTGCAGAGTATCATCGAAGCAACTGTCTCGAGAGCGGTAAAAGAGGCAATCGAAAAGGTACCAGCCCCGGCACCTAAGGTTTTGCCAGAGAGTGAACTGCGCGGCATAGCCGAAAAAATTATGGCGAAGATGGCGCAGGATGTGTTTAGAGATATGCCTCCACCGCTTCCAAAGATATCGGACGAAACGGTACAGCGAGGGATCGAGGAAGTCATATCACAGATCGTCCGGGACATGGCGAGAGACGTGATCGAGAAGGTTGTCTGGGAAGTGATTCCACCGCTGGCCGAGCAAATGATTAAAGAAGAGATAGAACGACTGAAAGGCATGCAGTAGTATCCGGAATTTCCGGGGCTTACTTCAGATAAAAGATCAAACCTCTGTAGGGGACTCGTTCCCCTATTTTTATTCATATTGCCAAGGGAGGTCATTGCGCCGCAGCATTGCTACCAGGAACCTTGTGCTGGAGCTTTCAAGAGGGTTCTAATCATTGCCTTGTCCACCCGTGGGGAGAAAGGCCCCGCAGGTGCAATCGAGTGAAGCGAGTTTTTTTCCATCGAAGACGCAGAAGGACATGTTCGCAAATCGGACATCACCTCTGCGCTGAATGGTCTTCCCACGAAGGAGCAGTTTGCATGTCCACCCAAGAACTATCGAAATCCTATGATCCTAAATCCGTAGAACAGAAGTGGTACGATTTCTGGCTTGAAAAAAAATATTTTCACGCACGTGAGGACGCCGCAGGCATTCCGTTTTCTATTGTAATACCGCCTCCAAACGTGACTGGTTCTCTGCATATCGGACATGCCCTGAACTCTACGCTCCAGGACATCCTCGCCCGCTGGATGCGCATGTCTGGCAGGAACACGCTTTGGGTGCCTGGCACGGACCATGCTGGCATTGCGACGCAGAAC
This sequence comes from Nitrospirota bacterium, assembly GCA_035625205.1. Classification (GTDB taxonomy): domain Bacteria; phylum Nitrospirota; class UBA9217; order UBA9217; family UBA9217; genus JAJYKN01. Next base: position 3,506 of record DASPQB010000089.1, read on the forward strand.
GTGGTCGAGCGCCAGCTCGCCAAGGAAAACGTGGACCGCCATGTACTTGGCCGAGAGAAGTTCATCGAAAAGGTCTGGGAGTGGAAGAAAGAATATGGCAACAGGATAATCAGCCAGCTAAAACGCATGGGCGCATCCTGCGACTGGGAGAGGGAGCGCTTTACCATGGATGAAGGTCTCTCGCGCGCAGTGCGCGAGGTTTTTGTCACATTGTACGAAGAAGGACTAATTTACCGCGGAGAGCGTCTGATTAATTGGTGCCCGAGATGCCACACCGCGCTTTCGGACATCGAGGTCGAGCACGAGGATGAGAAAAGCAAGCTCTACCACATTGCCTACCCCTTAAGTCATGACCATAATATTCGCCTCACCGTAGCGACGACCCGACCCGAAACCATGTTTGGCGACATGGCGGTTGCCGTGCATCCCCTCGATCCACGATATAAGGATCTCATCGGCAAAACCATAGATCTCCCGCTGACCACACGGCAGATCCCTATCATAGGCGACTCGATTCTTGTTGACCTCGAATTCGGCACCGGTGCGGTT
>DASPQB010000090.1:0-4060 GCA_035625205.1 Nitrospirota bacterium
TTTTGGGCTCCCTGGTGTGATCAGTGCCGCGAAGAGCTTCCCGCGCTCGATGCGCTGTATAAGAAATACAGCACAGACGGCCTCGAAGTTATCGGCATCGGCATTGACACGACGGAATCGCAGGTCACTGAATTTCTTCAAAAAGCTCCGGTCACCTTTACGGTTCTGATCGATGAGAATAGCAAAAGTAGACGAGCATACAGTTTCAGAACTTTGCCAACAGCATTCTTGATCGGCAGAGACGGAGTTATACGATATATGCACTTGGGGTACGGCAAGGATTCTGTGCAGTCGTATGAAAAAGAAATTGAAGATCTCTTAAAACAACACTAAAAATTTTTAAAGAGGAGGCTTCACCATGCGCGGAACAGGATTTTTAACGCGGCAAGTTCGGCAGAAGAAATTCATGCGAATATTGCTTTACAGCGCAGCCTCGCTTATTATGGCTGCTATCGCGTTGCTAGTATCTTCAGAAGAGGCGAAGGCTTGTGCAAGCTGTGGATGCACACTGAGTTCTGCTTGGGAAAATCTACAGTTTTCTTATGCACCAGGATATAAGCTTGATTTAAGCTACACCTATCTGGATCAGGACCAGCTTCGGAGCGGGGTCAAACCAATCTCACCCGCGGCGGCCAGCCAGATCGTAGTCAACGGCAGTCCTAAGGAAGTCGAGAAATACACCATAAATAATTATGTCAACTTGGGAATCGACTACAGCTCAAGCCGCGACTGGGGCGTTAATATTCAAGTACCTTATATCAGCCGTAAGCACAGTACGCTGGGAACTGCGTCGGACGGTTCCACTGCAGGACCTGGCGGAGGACAATACGACTCACAAACTTCCAGTGCTGGCGACATAAAAGTAATCGGCCGCTACCAGGGATTCACCCCACAGTGCAAGTTCGGTGTTCTTTATGGACTCAAACTGCCGACTGGAAGCTTCACGAACATGGGGACATCAACTGATCCGACTTCCCCTGGTCCGGTTCCGATTGACCGCGGATTACAACCGGGAACCGGCACCACCGATGTAATACTGGGCGCGTATTATGCCGACGGCATTAACCAGAACTGGGATTACTTTACCCAGGCATTGTACCAAAGGGCGTTGAACTCGAGAGATGATTACAGGCCGGGTGACGGTTTCAACCTTAACGCAGGTTTGAGATACGCCGGTATTCCCGACTTCGGCCCCGTGCTTCAGCTTAACTATCGATTCGTTGAGCATGACGTGGGATCGAACGCGGATGAACTAAATACCGGTGGGGTATTGCTATATATCAGCCCTGGTTTCTCTGTGTCGGTCAGCCAGCAGGTCGCGGTATACGCCTTCTATCAATACCCCATCTATCAGGAACTGTATGGAGTACAACTTGCACCGCGCTACACGGCCACTGTTGGCGTTCGCTATTCATTCTGAAAAAATTAGCTTTTGAATGCTAATGCCCTCAGCCAGACCGCTTCAGCGCCTGGCTGAGGGCAACAAGCAATTACCAGCACCCAAATAAATGATTACATGGAGAACAGAGTTTTCGGCGGTCACACAGAACCTGCGCCACAACGGTTTGTTCATCACGAATTGACCAGGATTAAATGTTGCCCAATCAGAGACGCATCCGGCTCATACGACTAGTTTCAGTCTTTTATTTTGCTGAAGCATTTTTAAAAAATCCGGTAGGTTTACAGAAGGATGTCGGTGTGCTATTCATAATGCCCGCAGTTTCAATGAATCAGTCCGAAGTCGTTACAGGCATCCCTTCGCCAACGTCGAATCGCTGGATGACAGCCAGGTTGTCAACTCCATTCTTTGCGAACTCATCGATGTAACGCTTGCGGATAGGTCCTTCCACTTCCTGACGCTCGCTGTCGCTCATCGCAGTCAGGCGATCTTTCCCGCCTGCTATCTGCGCCGCATCACGGTATGATAATCGGGAGATCAGTCCATCCCAGAAGAGGTGATCTGCAAACTCGTCGATTACCCTGCGCGCTACGGTACTTGCTTCAAATTCCGCAGTCGGCATATACGAATGCACGCTTTCGTTATAACTGATTAGCCGTACAGGACCTGCACCCGCCGAAAGAGCATAGAGCTTCTGAATGAGCGCACGGTGTCGTACACTGCGCTTATCCTCTTCTTTTCGATGTCCGGACATGACCACATCGGCTATGTGCAGGATGTCCAGCAGGTCGCGATATTCTTTATCGGAGATCTCGATGTTCATTTTTTTCCTTTCGTCCCTAGAACACTATAAGAAGTTCCCTTTAACCGTATTGCTATGTTAAAGCCTCGCTGGCAGTAATGAAAATCCCTCCTTCGCGGCCGCTTCCCTCAACAGCGTATCAAGGCTTACGAAGTAATGTCCGTGGGGTTACTTGCCGGACCAGATAATCAGAGCGGCAAGTTGTAGGCTGTCTGCTGCTCTCAAGGAATAGTTCTGAAGCAGGCGTCTCGTGATTCCCGGAATGTCATCGCTGGGCTCAATCCCTGTCCACGCACCTGCAAGATCCGAAAGGACCGAGAGGGCGGCTGCTTCGTCGTCTGCTGGAAGAACTCCGTCCCCTCGGAGCCGACCGAAGGCTGAATAGGGTTCCACCATGCTAGCCAACCACGCAACGAGCGCCCCGTCTTTTTTTGCAATGTCCCAAACAACCGGGGTCTGCTCCCTCAGCAATACATAGCGGAACGATCACCGAAGCGTCCCAAACTTCATCGGACTTTTTCACGTTCTTTCAGCTGGGCTTTGAGAACGATGCCTTTCCTGTCTTTCGGGCGCGATAAACTCCAGAAGCTTTCGGGGAGGCTCGCCTGATCGATGCGTGCAAGGCCAGCCCGCTCCAGGGTCAGGAGATGCGGCGGAATTTCCATTTCAGCTTTCTTAATGGGAATTAACTTTGCAATAGGATTTCCTCGCTTGGTTACAACCACTTCCTCCCCGGCCTTTACCTTAGACAGGTATTTGCTGAGCAGCGCCTTCAGTTCTGAAAAGCTTGCGGTTATCATGATATAACCTGCTGGAGCATTGTAATATGTCTATCATAATCATAACAATGGTTCCTTGTCAATCATGAACGTGCCGGGTGGGATGTGTAAATGTCCGAGTAAGCATTACTTCGTTTGTAACGAATCGTTATTCTAGTGGAAGTTATAATGTATTCGGTATGAATCACGCAATTTCATAATCCTTTATTACCCCTGCTTACTTCATGCGAAGAAAATAAACTGCACCTGAGCTGAGAATCATTATGCGGTAGGCTACTAGGAGAATTGGCGGTAAAAATAAATTTCTATGAGCTGGGAAACTAATTTTTCGTGCAAAATTTGGGTAACGACTCTTTCAATATTCCTTGACTTATTATGCTTAAATACATTGTTCTCCAATCCGAAGATTTCTTGGGCAATGATCAGATGTCTAGTTCGTTAAGTCTCTTGTAGAAAGTCTTTCGAGATATGCCGAGATTCTGTGCTGCCTTGGATTTATTGCCGTTGAAAACCTTAAGCGCCTCGGTGATAGCCTGACGTTCCAGTGCTTTTAGCGGTTTTACCGCGCTATCGGTCGACACTTGCTTGCGATGGCCTTGAAATTCTTCAGGCAGCTCGTTTATCGTGATGCGCTCGCCTCGTGCGAGAACGGCGGCCCGTTCAATGACGTTCCTGAGCTGGCGAACATTTCCTGGCCAGTCGTATTGCATTAAATTTTCCATGACCTCATCGCTGAAGAAGAATGGCCTGTTTTCACGGAGAGAAAACGTTTGTACAAACTCTGATGCAAGCAACGGGATATCTTCGTTCCGTTCACGAAGGGGGGGGACGCTTATTTTTACGACATTGATCCGGTAAAAGAGATCCTCGCGGAACCTGCCTTCCTCCACTTCCCGTTTGAGGTCCCTGTTCGTCGACGAGACAAGCCTGAAATTCACCTTAAACCTATTGTTCGTCCCGAGCCGCACGATCTCCCGTTCCTGCAGGACCCGGAGGAGTTTGGCCTGGACGGAGATGTCGAGTTCGCCGATCTCATCGAGAAACAGCGTGCCGCCCATGGCCTCCTCGAATTTCCCCGTC
>DASPQB010000091.1:0-3847 GCA_035625205.1 Nitrospirota bacterium
TTTCGCAGGTGGCGATGAGCTTTAAAGATTTGTGTTTTCAAACGGCAGAAAACCTCATGCATGCCAGGCCTCTTCCAACTCTCACCGATTTTGATGAGGCCTGCAGCCGTCTGACAGGTTCACGAATCGACAATCCAATTCTGCCGGGTAAGGAGGGAAATGCGATCCTTTGTATGTTGCAATTACTTCGGCAGGATTTCGTTAATCTGCTGCTTCATCTTGCAGAGCCTCCCTGCAGGGGCAAGGTTCAGTGCCGCCAAACGAATCAATAAATTCATAGACAACATCCCAGGAAAGTGATAATAACGTACGCTTGGGGGACCCGACAGGAACTAAATCGCCACTTCGTCCATTAGTTGTTAGGGCGTGGAAATTATGAAACGAATTCATGAGATAATACGTGATCTGAGATACCGATATCCGCGTGATGACTTCTTTTCCAGTTTTGAAGAGTCATGTCGGATTTCTCCGGAAAAGAGATATTACTATTGCCTGTACAACAAAGCGTTGATGGAACTCGACGATGACTCGTGGGAAATCCTAAAGGACAAAGCCTTGCGGCACTATCTGGATCACAGAAAAGGGCAGAAGAAGCAAGGATTCTTTAACCAACTAAATGAAGCTTTTGCGTATCGATATCTGGTGCGCAGCGGCTTTGATGATGTTCGTCTCATCAAGGAGGAAGGAAGAACAAGTCCTGATATTCGATTCGCTGTCCATAAGACTCAGAATTACTGTGAGGTTAAGACCTTAGGCATGTCGGACGATGAGATAAACCGGCGTAGTTCACACAATGTAATTGATGGTGAGGTCTATGTTGCTCTAAGTGATGGCTTTCTTAATAAGTTCTCTGACGCAGTCGCCACAGCAAGGAAGCAGATACAGGCGTGGGGACCAAACGGTCTCGTCTACGTTATTGTGCTTTTTGATGATATCGCATTGGATTACTATCAAACCTATAGGAGACAGCTGATCAAGTTTGCTCAGAATCGCGGATTTGAAAACCTTTTCATAAAGATGGGGCTGCGGGGCAACAGAAGCATATTTCATAACCCCTTGTTCCCGCGGATCGCTGATAAATCCGGCTTAAGCCGCCGCATCCCTTAGCTTCCACCTCAAAAGCGAAGGAGCCGTAAAATGGATATAACAACAATCGTTATCATTATTGTTGGTCTAGTTGTGATCTTTCAATTGAATACAATCAGCAAAAATCTGAAATATGCGCTCTCTTACCTTGCTTCGTTAGACGGTGAGTTATTCCACCTTGCGCAGGAACAGAATCCTACTTATGGTATCTGTTCGCAGTGTGGTCGCAGGGCCCCGGTGCGACACGTTCTTCCAAAAGACTATAAAGAAGGTTCCGAGAAGCCCGATATGTTTTACTGTCATAGGTGCTGGTGGCTCTCCAGTACCGTTATGGCCGGTGACGAAAAGAAATATTATAAAGACAGACAAACTGAAGAGGATATTATCGCGGCAACTATTGGCCCCGGAACGCCATAATATAACCCACGAGATGAATTAAAGTGGCGCAATGGTGGCGTGGTTGAATATTTCAACCGGGCTCAAATGGTAGCCAAGCAGGAAGCATTTTGGTAGACCAAAGAGTTTTTGGGTCTGCTCATATAATTAAGAATGAAAATTATAATACCCATCCTATTCCTATTGATTATTGCAGCGCTGATTCTTTGGCGGTCTAATATCCAGAACAAGTTAATCTATTATCCCGATTCATCGCTACCCTCTGAAGAATGGCTGAAGGCAGATAACCTGAATTACTGGCCGTCTTCCTTAAAGGATTATCGCGGTTTCGTCAGTATTAACCAAACTGAACCCCTGAATGGCACGATCATTGTTTTTCATGGCAACGCAGGCACTGCAGCCGACAGATTATTTTATGTCAAATGTCTTGCCCCATTAGGATATCGTGTCGTGCTTGCTGAGTACCCGGCATATGGGAGGAGGAAGGGTGGCGTAGGGGAGACGGTGTTTGTAAAAGATGCTGCAGAAACGGTGCGCCTCGCGTTTCAACAATACGGAGCACCTCTTTATCTTTTGGGAGAATCTTTAGGCTGTGGAGTTGCAGCGGCAGTTGTCAAGGACGCTAAGGTCGAAATTGGTGGAATTATTCTCATAACGCCCTGGGATACGCTCGCATCTGTTGCTCAGTCGATGTTTCCTTATTTTCCCGTTCGGCTATTTCTAAAAGACAGGTATGACAACATTGGCAACTTAGAGTTTTTTAAGAAGGGAATCGCAGTAGTTGGAGCCGAGCGAGACGAAATCGTTCCTGTAGAACATGCCAATCGCTTATATCTCGCACTGCCCGGTAAAGCCAAGAAAAAATGGATTCTGAATGGTGTCGGACATAACGATTGGGCCATTTTCGCAGACAGGCCGTTTTTTAAAGAGATCATGGATTTCGTGAGATACCACGACAGAGGATAACCGACTCGTTTAATCAGATGGGATGAATCAGGATAATTAAGTTCAACAGATCGGCAACAGATCCGGCTCCTCGGGAGCCTTTACATTACATCAGATTAGCCATCGTTATCGTTTTGAATATCGCCTGCCTTTCATGCTATGATTCTAACAAAGCCCTTGTAGAAACGTGAGGTGAAAAAATGGAAACGAAATTAAGGATGGTTTATTGGAAGGGTGACAAATTTTGGGTAGGAAAACTTCTCGAGTACCCTGACATAATGACTCAAGGGAAAACCTTAAAAGAACTTGAGGAAAATATGAAAGAAGCCTACATGCTTATGACAATGGACGATGTCCCCAAAGAGCATAAAGTTAAAGAGCTCACTCTTTCCGTATGAAGAGAAAAGGGCTTATCAAACAAATCACTTCTGTTGGATGTATTCTCCTGAGACATAGCCAACGACACGACCTTTATATAAATCCTAAAACCGGCAAGAAACAACCAGTGCCACGCCATAACGAAATAGACGAAGACCTCGCTCGCCACATTATAAAGATATTGACATAACCAAGTCCCTCCAGCGGGTCGCCAAAAGCATCACTCTTTTGTCCGCTGAATTTAATCGTTGCAAGACGAAATAATGACCGATGAAGATTGCTTTTCTTGATCGCGATGGTACCATCGTTTCTGAATATCCGGACGAAGTCTGGCCCGGCATAAGTGTTCCGGAGTTTCTGCCCGGCGCGATTGAGGCTCTAACCGCATTCCGGCGCAAAGCTTACGAAATCATCATTGTCACGAACCAGTACCTGATCGGGGAGGGACTTATTACGCAGGGACAGTATAACGTCTTCACCGCCAGGATGCTGGAGGTACTCAGCAAGCACGGCATCCAGGTTCTAGACATCTTCTACTGCCCGCATCGTCGGGATAGCGGCTGCGCCTGCTTGAAGCCAAAGCCGGGCATGATCGAGACCGCATTGAGAAGACATCCGAGTATTAATCTGAGCCAAAGCTTTCTCGTTGGCGACTCTCCATGTGACGTAGAACTTGCCGAGCGGATGGGGCTGCGGGCCTTCAGCATAGGATTCGAATCAGAACTGGCCGGAGTGACAAAGGTAGCTTCGCTGAAGGATGTTGTTCCGTTTGTGTAGGGAGCGCGCTGATGATGCGTGCCATTGGCGGTAGGCAGCAATAGAAGCGATGAATTCCAAGATACGGACGTGTACGCAAGAAGATGTTTGGATTTTGGTTTTAATCGACGATGTCCTGTGTACAATCGACTCATACCTACCGGAGAATCATGACCCCGCATAGAATTCTATTTTCAGAAGGTTCAAGCTTGACTGCGCGCGAATTCCTCAGCGTGCTGGGGCCTGCCGGTCACCGCATCGAAGTTGTTGACCCAAATCCCTTGTG
>DASPQB010000092.1:0-6435 GCA_035625205.1 Nitrospirota bacterium
AAGCTCGCAAAGTTTTTGAGTGCAAGCACCTTCGTGATGGCTGCCGTCAAGGTCGTCTTTCCGTGGTCCACGTGGCCAATCGTGCCAACGTTCACGTGCGGTTTCGTTCTCTCAAATTTTGCCTTTGCCATGCTGTTCGCCCCCTCTTAAGGAAGTGTAAACTATTTTTATTTTATTGAAAAATCGTACAGTACTGGAGCCCATGAGCGGGATTGAACCGCTGACCTCATCCTTACCAAGGATGTGCTCTACCAACTGAGCTACATGGGCATTGCAACATTTGAACTGTTCAAACGTTTAAGCAGTTAAATGGAGCGGGAAACGGGATTCGAACCCGCGACCCCAAGCTTGGAAGGCTTGCGCTCTAGCCAGCTGAGCTATTCCCGCATTCGATTGCGGACCGTGGAGTGCACCTGTAAAGAGAATTTGAAATCCGCGTTTCTGCAATTTTCAATCCGTAGTTCCATTTAGTGGTGGGGAGGGGAGGTTTCGAACCTCCGTAGGCTGACGCCGACAGATTTACAGTCTGTTCCCTTTGGCCACTCGGGCACCTCCCCGACGCAGCGACAATCTTCCTCATTATAAGAGCTACTTACATAATTAATTATGGATAAAAAGTGGAGCCACCGAAGGGACTCGAACCCCCGACAGGCTGATTACAAATCAGCTACTCTACCAGCTGAGTTACGGTGGCAGAATCCTCTGGACGCCCTTAGGCCTGCAAGCCAGTAACGGCAAATGCGCGCACCACGGCTGTCGCGCCAAAGAATAGTAATTATATGATATCATGTGCAATCTTGTCAAGCAAAAAGATAATCGAAGTGGCTTCCTGAAAAAATTGAGACTTAGCTACCATAGTATTCAGTATTCGCCAACCATGGTTCAGGAGATCTTCCGTCTCCGCTGGCGCAGCACTTCGAAGAGCAGAGCGCCCGCGGCCACCGACACATTCAGGGAGTTGATTTTGCCCATCAACGGCAATGATACGAGGTAGTCACAGTGCTCTCTCACGAGCCTGCGCACGCCTTTGTCCTCGCCACCCAACACCAGTGCCGTCGGACGCACAAAATCGGCGTCCCAATAGACTGTATCGCCTCCCGCTTCCGCACCCGCTATCCAGACTCCCGCCTTTTTGAGAGCCTCGATGGTATTTACGATATTTGCAACCTTAGCTACCGGCACATATTCCAGCGCTCCGGCTGCGGCTTTAGCGACAGTGTCCGTCAGGCCAGCGGCACGACGTTCCGGGATAATGACTCCGTGAACCCCTGCTGCGTCGGCACTGCGCAAAATGGCCCCGAGATTCCTGGGGTCCTCGATGCCGTCCAGGATGAGAAACAGGGGAACCTCCCCCTTTTGCGCTGGTATTGTGAGGACATCATCGAGCTCTGCGTACTGCTGGGCGGAGACGATAGCGATCACACCCTGATGCGTGGTCTGAGGTGCTTCCCGGTTCAACGCATCTCGGCTCGCCAATCTTAGCTCGATACCACTGCTCTTCGCGAGCCTGAAGATCTCCTTCAATTCGCGGTCAGCCTTGCGTTGGTCCGCGATCAACAGCCGCTGTATCGGCCTCCCTGACCTAAGCGCCTCAAGTACGGGGTTGATGCCGAATATTTTATCTTTATGCATAAAGTGAGCGTGCTCGAAAAACGCTACTTTCACCAGAGCTATGCGCACTGAGCCATCAGGCGTTTGCACCACGTTCCTGGATCATGACTGAAACCCATCTCGGATGCCGCCGGATCACTTCGGCTTCCACACCGTGCCCTCAGCCCGGTCAAATAATTCTACGCCACTATCGTTAAGGATCTTTCTTATCCGGTCCGCTTCAGCCCAGTCCCGGCGTGATCGCGCTTCATTCCGGAGGTGAATGAACTCTTCGATCCGCTCCACGGACAACGTAACCTTTGCATCGGCGAGCCTTCCTTCTTTAAACCAGTCCTCAGGGCTTCGCAGAAATATGCCGAGCGTCTTGCTCACATCTTCGAATGCGGCGAGGGCTGCGTACAGGATGATGGTCGCTGCATCATCATTCTTTTTGTCAGCTTCGGCCATGAACTTGTTCACCTCACGCACGAGGTCATAGATGAGCCCAATAGCAAAGGCAGTGTTGAAATCGTCATCCATCGCATCTTCAAAGGCCTGGGGCAGGCACCGAATCTTTTCGTAGAGTTCCCGATCGGAGGCCTCGATGACGTCCTCGGGCTTCGCGGTTGGCGGTTTTTTCCCTTGAAGGGACTTCACAATCCCTTCTTTCATCGTGTAGAACCGGTCCAGCCCTGCCCGGGCGTCTTTCAGGTTAGCATCCGAAAAGTCGATCGGGCTCCGGTAGTGCGTGGAAAGGAGAAAAAGCCTCACTACTTCTGCATCATACTGACCGAGGATGTCGCGGATCGTGAAAAAATTTCCGAGGGACTTGGACATCTTCTCCTGGTTGATGTTCACAAAACCATTATGGATCCAGTAATTCACGAATTTTTTGCCCGAAAAAGCTTCACTCTGGGCAATTTCATTTTCATGGTGCGGAAAGATTAGGTCTTTCCCTCCGGCGTGAATATCGAAGGTCTCACCGAGGTGCTTAAATCCCATGGCGGAACATTCAATGTGCCAACCCGGCCTGCCCGGCCCCCAAGGACTTGCCCATGCAGGCTCACCGGGTTTTGACGCTTTCCACAAAGCAAAATCAAGCGGATCCAGCTTACGTTCATCCACTTCGACGCGCGCACCTGCCTTCAAGTCCTCAAGATTGCGCTTCGAGAGTTTGCCGTAGTCCTTAAAACTGACCACACGGAAGTATACGTCACCGTCTATAACGTAAGCATGTCCTTTCTCAATGAGGCCCGTGATGACTTTAATCATCTCCGGGATATGCTCGGTGGCTCTTGGTTCCACATCGGCCCTCCCCACCCCGAGATGTTTCATGTCTGTCTGGTGCGCTTCAATGAATTTGTGAGCCACCTCGGCAGGAGTGATCGCCTCTTCCTTTGCCCGGTTGATTATCTTGTCGTCGATATCGGTGAAGTTCCGCACGTACTTCACGTCGAACCCCTTACGGCGGAAGTAGCGCTGGATAAGGTCAAAGACAACAGCACCCCGTGCATGGCCGAGGTGGGAATAATCATAGACGGTCACGCCGCATGCATACATGGTGACTTTGCCTGGATGGATGGGGATGAATTCCTCTTTCCTCCCCGTAAGCGTGTTAAAAATTTTTATCATACGATTCCTGTACCCTCGATGTTTAAATTCTGGTTTACAGTTAGAACCTTGATTTTATACGGTAAGCGAGAACTTTGTCAAGTAGTATCGCATTATGAACCACTCGACCATTATAGAGCGGGAAGGGGCACCCGGCCATCGTTTCTGTGTCATCGTATTGTATCCTGCTTCTTTCACCGTTACGCTTCCGCAGCCCAAAACCATTCTTCCAACCAGCGCTGTGGCCGTTCATGGGTTTAGACGAAGAATATTCCCTTTGGTCTTCTCTGGAGACCTGACGCTCCTGCAGCGTTGTTCTTCCTCGATGGTAACCATATCGCAATCAATCCCCGAGCCCTTCACTGTTCCCTTGCTCGACGCACTCCCGCTGTGAAAGCATGGGGGGTTCCCCGCGCTGTTTTCCTCATATGCTTTCCCTGAACATGGCTACGACACTTTCCTGCCCAGCCGGGAGGCGCCTCCCTGAAAAATAAACCGTACGCAAAAGAGTGGGATACCCCCTCATCCTTGCCGCCGCATGAGGACCGACGGATAGCCAGACGAGGATGCCCATGGCTGGCAGGGAGAAAAATCCCTTGAGTTTTCTTTCGTAACATACTATAGTACACCCTCGTTATGAGCCACAACACTGTTTTTATGTATCTTTCAGCACAGTCGGCTGCGGCACACACTAACCCGTTCAGGAGACCATGAATGTCCAGAGCAGACAGATTCATTAAAGCCTGCAGGCGTGAGGCGGTGGATTGTACGCCCGTATGGATGATGCGCCAGGCAGGACGATACTTGCCGGAATACCGCGCTATCCGGACAAAGCACACTTTTCTTGAGATGTGCAAGACACCGGAGGTAGCCGCTGAGGTTACTATCCAGCCCGTGAGGCGGTACGAGATCGACGCGGCGATCATCTTTGCCGATATACTGCTGCCGCTAGAGCCCATGGGCATCGGTCTGGAATTTGCCAAGGGCGAGGGTCCTGTGATCCACAATCCCGTCCGCACCATGGCTGACGTGTTGAAGCTCAAACCCATAGATGCAGCAAGCCAGATTGAGTACCTCATGAAGGCAATCAAGATCGTCCTGCAGGAACTCGGCGGAAAGGTTCCGCTCATCGGATTCTCCGGAGCGCCCTTTACCCTTGCGAGCTATGTGATTGAAGGTGGCGGCTCGCGAAACTACGAGCACGCCAAAACCATGATGTTCGCCGAGCCTCAGACCTGGCATAAGCTTATGGAGCACCTTACCGGAGTCATTATCAATTATCTGAATGCCCAGATCGATGCCGGCGTGCAGGTTGTCCAACTTTTCGATTCTTGGGTCGGCGCTCTCGGCCCGAGCGACTATCGAGAGTTTGTGCTACCGCACCAAAAAAACGTGATCGCGGGGATCAAAAGATCGGTTCCGCTCATCCATTTCGCGCACGGCGCGACCCATCTTCTGGAGATGGTATCCGAGGCGGGTGGCGACGTCATTGGCCTCGATTGGCGCTGCGACCTGGACAGCGCCTGGAGACGCGTCGGATTAGATAAGGCGGTTCAGGGCAACCTCGACCCCGTCACCCTCTTCGGTTCCAAAGAGTTCATCCGGAAGCGGACCAAGGAAATCCTCGATCGTGCCGGCGGAAGGAACGGTCATATCATGAACCTGGGGCATGGCATCCTTCAACAAACGCCGCTCGAGAATGCGGCGGAATTCATCAATGCAACGCATGTGTTGAGCAAGAAATAACGACCTGGACCCGTTCTGGAAGATTTGCTGACCTTGCACTACGAACCTGTTTATGATGTCCCACACTGCAATCATACTCATCGCACTCGGTGGCCCCCGAGGCCTTGATGATGTCGGGCCCTTCATGACGGCCTTCATGGGCCGCCCGGCTCCTCCACCGGTCATTTCCGCGGTTATCGAGCGTTACAAGCTCATCGGCGGAAAATCTCCGCTTCCCGAGATTGTGAAAGGGCAGGCTGCATTACTCGCAAAGGAACTCGGCACCGGGTATCGCGTCTACGAAGGGTTTCGACACTCCGCACCGTCGATTGCCGAATCGTACGAATTGGCGGTGCGCGATGGTGCAACCCGCGTGATCGGCCTCTCGCTGTCGCCATTCGAAACAGCGGTAACAACGGGGACTTACCGATCAGCCTTCGAACCGCTCGGAGACGGCGCGATCGCAAAAACCTTCATTCCAAGCTGGCATGATAACGCCCTGTTCATTGACGCATGGGAAGAACGCATATCCGAGGGCTTGCAGCGGTTCCACCCCGAACGGCGTACCTCCGCCGTCGTGATATTTACGAACCATAGCATTCCGGCACGGTATATAATCGCCGGCGACCCCTATCAGCGGCAGATAGGGGAAACCGTCAAACTCGTCGTTGAGAGGCTAAATATTCGGCTCTGGCGGATAGCGTGGCAAAGCAAGGGTGCGCGTGCAACAGAACCGTGGCTCGAGCCTGACGTAGAATCCACGTTAGACAAAATCAAGCAGGAAGGTTATGCAACAGTGCTCGAAGTCCCCCTTGGCTTCACCTGCGACAACATGGAGACGCTCTACGATATAGACGTCCTCCATCGCTCACATGCGAAGAAACTGGGTATCGAGTTCGAACGGGCCGAATCGCTGAATACGTCTAAACGCTTCATCAAAGCGTTGGCGGATGTGGTGAAAAAAGCCTAGGGACGTCGCAAAAAAAAACGCGACGCGGGAATGTCAAGAAGGCGCGTCGACACTGTCGACCCGTGGTACATATTCAATAAAAACATCAAAAAAAGTAGTGACTGCCCGATTCCAGGTTATAATTATCGTGCGAGTGGTCATCTGTGTAAATCTGCGTTCAAAGGATCGTACTCTATGACGAAAATCATTATCATTGGCGGCGGGATCGCCGGCCTGGCTGCCGGCGTCCATCTCAAGGCCGGGGCCAAGGCCTACAGCAAGACGCTTGATGTGCTGCTGCTCGAGAAGGGCGGCCGCATCGGCGGTAAAATCCTGACGGAAAAGCATGACAAATTCCTTATTGAGGGCGGGCCGGATAGTTTCCTTCCTGAAAAAATCTGGACCGTGAACCTGGCCAAACACCTTGGGCTCGAAGCCGAGATGCTGCCCTCGAATGACCAGTTCAAAGGCACGTTCATCTATTCGAAGAAAGAGCTCCATTCGCTCCCCGAGGGCGTGATGCTCATGGTTCCGACTTCGTTCTGGCCCATGGCCAAGTC
>DASPQB010000093.1:0-12036 GCA_035625205.1 Nitrospirota bacterium
TAGGATGTTGAAAAGTCCGCAGATCGGCCGGATCACCTTTGTGTGGATCGTTGCTGCTACGATCGCGAGCCTTGCCCTGCCGCTCTATGGATCGGTGCGGTCGCTACCGGTCTTCTGTTCATTCATTGTGCTGGCACTATGGCTCATTTGGACCGAACGGTCTCTGACAGCACTACAGCCATCCCTGTCTCCTTCTTCCGCTCACTTCAGGAATATCAACATATACTTATTTCTGTTCATGTCGCTTCTGTCCGTTGATAACTTGTTCCCCCACGCGCTATGAAGACCAATCATGCTGATCCTGCAAGAGTACTGAAGCAGCTGCTTATCGATTCTTCTCCGTTGATCGAGGAATACACTGCCCCCGTCTGCCCCGGCTGCACCGATGTCTGCTGCAGGCAGAAACATGGTCTCTACCGGCCGAGGGACATCCGGTATCTCAGGATGCTTGACGTTCCTGTCCCGGCGAGAGATACGGCTAGGCCGTTCGAAGGTCCTTGCGAAGCGATGGGCCCCGGCGGCTGCATATTGCCGCGGTGGTTGAGGCCATTCAATTGTACGTGGTATTTTTGCGAGCCGCTCCTTGCCGCATTGAATCGAGGTCCTCAGAAAAAAGCAAGGCGGATAGCCATAGCTATGCAGGAGATGATAGACCATTACCAAGCTTTATCGACTGACACCGAGTCCACGGGAGCTACAGGAGCCTATAAGGACATGGTCACCAGTGCCGTGGATCCCAACGTTACGAGCTGCACCCGTGCACAGGCGCCGTGACCGGCTGCCAAGGCTCACCAGGCGTTTCGTGTTTTTGTTCAGATAAAAAATGAGGAAGGCGCTCATCTGAGCGCCTTCACTATGTAAGGAGGTTTTCACAAACGGAAAAACATTGGGATTTGCTGAGAGAATGCTATTTCCCGAATGGGCACACAGGGTAGCGGCACTCCTTGCAGTGCAGGCACAGGCCGCCATGGCCGAGATCTGCAAGTTCTTTCCTGCTGATCCTCTCGCCCGCAAGAACACGCGGCAGGACGAGGTCCAGAATAGTGATCGAGTGATACATCCCGCAGGCAGGAATGCCGAGAATCGGGATCGTGTCTGAATTCCCCGGTTCAGGTTGCGAATTCTTTCCGCTCTGAACTCGGTCAAGGTAGCCGACAAGAAACATCGCGCCAGGCAGCACCGGAGCGCCGTAGGTGATTTCGGTCGCCCCCATGTTCCGGATCGCGAACCGTGAAACATCATCGGGATCGACGGACATACCGCCGGTTATTATCAGCAGATCGGCACCTGCATGTAACAGCTCCAGCAGACGCTCCTCGATGACCGCTACATCATCGGGCGCATAGTAGATACCGACGATCTCGCCTTTGACCGCTTCGATCTTTTTAGAGATCACCGGCGCGAACGCATCCTCGATCCGACCCTGGTAGACTTCGTTACCGGTTATCACAATCCCAGCCTTCGGCTTCCGCAGCTCCTTGACTTCTAAAACCGCCGAACCGGATTGCCGCGCCTGTCCGCAAATTCTTACGGCCTCGTCGATCACCTGTTTCTTGACGACAAGCGGGATAGCTCTCGTGCCGGCGATAACCCTGTCTTTTTTGACGATTGAGTTTCCATGGCGCGTGGCGCACATAATATCGCCAAGCATGTTCAGCGCAAGCAGTGCATCACGATCTACCCTGAGAAGTCCATCCCGGGCTGCAACGATATTGATCTTGCCTTCTTTCGGTTCCCCCTCGATGCGGACACCTTGACCCATGAGGGCGGCGGCCAGCGCGTCAGCCGCATCATTCTCGTGCATCTCGTCAGGGCCGACCGACAGGACAAAGAGATGTTCTTTCCCGAGCCTGCGCAGATGCGTGATGTCCTCGCGGCGGATTATGTGGCCCTTTTGGAACGCCCTACCCTTGAACTCATCCTTGCGGATCTCCGTGATATCATGAGCGAGGACCATGCCGACCGCATCATCGATCGGAACAGTTTGGCTTGAGTGCTCTGGTGCTTTGTCTTTTTTATGGGTAGCACACATCACTGTCCCTCCTTGCCCATCGGTATCACACTTCCGGTCGACCCTGGGATTGCACTTGATTTTTTCGTCCCCTACTGCACATAAAACGTTTTCCCTCATGCGATGTCAGGCCAGAATTCCCGCTTGTCTCCGGTTCGTGATGCAATACCGCTATTTTCCGAAGCCCAGCATTCGAAAAGCCTGATGCCCGCACTATGGATGATGTTAGACCTTATGAATTGCTGAACAACTATGTAACATCATCGAATATGATCTAGTTACCGCCTGCCTGAATAATGAGACCGCATGAGGTGGGAAAGCAACAAGACAGCTCTTCAACATCTCAATGCCGCGGATAGTAGAAGTTTATCTCAAAATCGTCAGGTGTCAAGTACGGTTTGCCTGGATGAAACAGTAAAGGGTTGCCTGTCGAGGAACTGCCATATTTTTCACCGGAGTGGGATCGGCGGGACCGGCCGAGCAACGAACTCCTCCCCTGCTTCGAGATATGCATCATATGAATAATGTTCTCCGCAAGCCGAATGAAAAGTCCTCCCTCCTGCAAGGCCGCGGCATGTTCACCTCTTTGTATGCTTCCCGTTATCTCTTTTTCGGCATGATTACAGCCAGCAGCGTAATGTGGAACTCATCCTCGTGATTCATGATATGCGGCTTTGACATTTCCCAGGCCTGGGCGCCAGAATTTCTGGATATTTTGATAAAATGGATGAACGTAAAAAATTATACTGGCAAATTAAGGGCTTGTCAAAATGAAAACCTCGGGCGGCAACCTTCGAACTTGACAGATCTCCTAAATTGGCATAATCTTCATATGAACTGGGGGTGTTCCATCCGGAGTTTGTTATGCGGCTTCTACTGCTGATCATTCCCTTGGTGTTCCTGCTCCTCGTGCAAAATACTTTTGCCGGCGAGGTCCGGGTGATCGAACTGACTGACGGCAGCACCATCACCGGCGAAGTGTTGTCTCTGAGCAACGGGGTTTACACCATCAAGTCCGAAAGTCTCGGCACCATTAAGCTCGCAGAATCGAAGATCCGTGCGATCCGTGCAAAGTCTTCTGGCACCGACGCCGCGTCGCCCAAAGACACCAGCGCGTTACAAGAAAAGATGGTGAGCGACAAGGAAATCATGGGTCTCATACAATCGCTTCAGAATGACCCAGATT
The DNA here is from genome assembly GCA_035625205.1 of Nitrospirota bacterium. Classification (GTDB taxonomy): domain Bacteria; phylum Nitrospirota; class UBA9217; order UBA9217; family UBA9217; genus JAJYKN01. The sequence continues at coordinate 3,198 of DASPQB010000093.1, forward strand.
TCAAAAAAGCCCTTGAAGACCCCGAAATCATGAAGGCCGTCAACGACGGAGATATCGCAGCACTTACCGCAAACCCCCGCTTCATGAAGCTGCTGAACAACGCTACTGTCAGGGAAATCCAGCAAAAAGCCCGGTAACGGCGCCGCACATGCGGTGCGCTCTATCCATCCTAACCTCCGAAAACCAGTTGACAGATACATCTATTCTAGGTAGTATCGTCGAAAAAATTGTGAAGGGAACCACCATGGCCATCACGTACAAAGATGCCGGTGTTGACATCGATGCCGGAGACCTATTTGTCCGGAAAATAAAGCCATTTGTAAAGTCCACGTTCCGGCCGGAAGTCATGACACATATAGGCGGATTCGGCGGACTATTTGCGCTAAAAAAGTACAAGGAACCGGTCCTCGTTTCTGGAACCGACGGCGTAGGCACCAAACTCAAGATCGCCTTCCTTACGAACAAGCACGATACCATCGGTATTGACCTTGTGGCAATGTCCGTCAATGACATCATCGTCCAAGGCGCGGAACCGCTGTTCTTTCTCGATTATTTTGCCACTGGCAGACTCAAACCCCAGGAACACTCGGACATTGTAAAGGGCATTGCTGAGGGATGCAGACAGGCAGGCTGCGCCCTCATCGGCGGCGAAACCGCAGAGATGCCGTCGTTTTACAGCGAAGACGAATACGACCTCGCCGGCTTCGCAGTGGGCGTGGTCGAGAAAAAAAAGATCATTAACGGCTCAAGGATAAAACCTGGTGATCAGCTTATCGGTCTTGCCTCGTCGGGCCTCCACAGCAATGGCTATTCTCTCGTACGCAAGGCCTTACTTGAAAAAGCCGGCTATGGTGTAGAGGACACTCTTTCCGAACTGGGTCATGCCACGCTCGGTGAAGTCCTGCTGGCACCGACGAGAATCTATGCCGAGACCATCCTCGCGCTCTTGAAGGAGTTCGACATCCGCGGCATGGCACATATAACGGGCGGCGGTATCACCGAAAATACACCCCGTATGCTTCCCAAGGGAGCACAGGCGTTTATCAAAAAAGGGACCTGGGACATCCAGCCCATCTTCAAGCTGATCCAGAAAAAATCACAGGTTGACGACGGCGAGATGTACCGCGATTTCAATATGGGAATCGGAATGGTCCTTGCCGTGCCAAAAAGGCAAGTTGCCGCCGTCATGAAGAAAGCGACGAAACTCGGCGAAAGGGCGTACCTGATCGGCGAGATCGTAAAAGGGAAGCAGGTCGTGAGATACGAAGAAAAATAAGTGCAGGGTTTCAGGAGCCGGGATCATCGTTAGATCGTCAGCTCTCCCCTTCTTTGGCAAGGAGTCCTTAATGAAGCACGTTCGTCTCGGCGTCCTCGTTTCCGGTCGCGGTTCCAACCTCCAGGCTATCATCGACAATATTGAAAAAGGCATGCTCTCTGCCGAGATCGCGGTCGTCATCAGCGACCAAGCCGATGCCTATGCCCTCAAGCGGGCGCGCAGCTACAACATAGCCGCCGTCCATATCAGCGCCAAAGGATATAAGAACAGGCGCGATGAATATGATACTCTTCTCGTAAGGGAACTGGCGAAACACCGCGCGGAGCTGATTTGCCTTGCGGGCTTCATGCGCATTATCACGCCTACGCTCATCAAAGCCTATCCGAATCGTATCATGAACATCCACCCAGCCCTGTTGCCATCCTTCCCCGGGCTCCATGTCCAGAAAGCCGCGATCGAACACGGAGTCAAGTTTTCCGGCTGTACCGTCCATTTCGTAGACGAAGGCATTGATACAGGCCCGATCATAATTCAGGCCGTCGTTCCGGTCCTGGACAAAGACACGGAGGACAGCCTCTCTCAACGTATCCTCCTGCAGGAGCACAAAATCTATTCCCGCGCTATCCAACTTTACGCAGAAGGCAGGCTTTATCTGGACGGCAGCCGTGTCCTCGTGAACGGCGGCAGGGTTGAAAGTCTCGATTTCCTCATGAATCCCTGACGCGACTGCTGAGTGAAAAGAAGCTTTTCAGGACCCCTGCATGCGGTTTTATCACGAGAGCAGGTCCATGGAGTTCAAACTTTATAATTCAGAAGTTCTCGAAGGAAGAGCAGCACGTCCTCTGCTCGGCGACAGTTCAGTTATGGAATAACAAGCCATAACTTGAAAAAGAAAAAGCAGGCTAACTTTGCCTGCTTTTGTTTCACGTGATGCATCCAACTGTTTTTTTAATCCCTCTAAATATCGTATTGCTTTGCTTACCTTGGCTTAGCGATTAATGTGACTCCCTTGGAACACCTGTGTCAAAATAGGTAATTCCATTCTGCAGCTTCATGGTCGGTTCCATAGTACGTAACCCGCCTGCCGCTGCACCTTCCCATGCTTGTGCTGGCAGAGGCTCAAATGCCGTAATACCGTTCTCCAGGTAGAGACCCGATGAGAGATCATGTGATGCAATTGGTACCCTTTCAAACGCCGTAACGCCATTATACTCGCCAGCTCTCATCCCCTCGGTGCCAGCATAGGCAATTCCTACGGTAAGAGCAATTACCAGAACGCCTAATACAATCAGGATCTTTTTCATATATATCGCCTCTTTTCTTTTTTGCCTTTACCATATCTAATTTAATCCTATCACAGCTTGAGCGATTGTCAAGATGGTATGATATTATGCAACTTATCTGCTACCAAAGCATTCTGGAATTATTAAAATATATTAATAAGTTGCATTATATATCTCTTGATTCATATTTGCTCCAGATACCAGCGCGATCGAATAGGTACAAAATAATCTTATCCAATTCTTCACATGGCGTAAAAATGATAATCATTTAGTATGGATAACGGCAAGATATGGGATGCCCGGGGTTAGACAAGAGATCATTGTATAGCGTATAGCGGGATTTATCGCTAAGGGACCGTAGAAAGGAGATGTCTTATGACATGAAACTTATCGTAAAGGATGGCTGCTTGTGGCGCTTTCTGGCTTGTGGACTTTTCAAACGGTTTCCACATGTCCATCACGGTACACGGTAAGCCGAATATGCTTGGTTTTAGGGGGGCCGAGCCACTCATAGAAGAGATTCATGCTCTCTTCAGAGCGATCCTCCCCTCCGAACAAATAGGCCGCTTCTTTTCCAGGTCGCTTATCACGATCCGATAGATATGGCCTTTGCAGATGGAGATCTCGTCGATGCCGATCACCTTTGGCTTTGGCTTCCCGGCACGGCTGAGTTTCTCCCGCATATACTGTAGTTCAAGTTCCCTTACCGTTCCGCGGTCAAGATGGAATTCTTCCGCAATGTCCTTGACCGTTGAAGTGCTGCACCGCTTGCCGATATACAAGGCAAAGTGCTTACTATAAAATGGGTTGTCAGCAAGGAATGAGAGCTTCTCCTGTTTCACCTTGCCGCACCTTCGGCAGAAGAGACGCCTGATTTCCCGCTCCCGATAAATGCGGTTGTCTCCGCTGGAGAGGTCACGAACCAATCTGACTCTGCGGTCATAAATTGATCAGTGCGTTTTACCGCGGGCACCACATATAGTTTTTTCCCCCATCGGGTAAACTTGATTACCCGAGCTTTGGGATCACCAAAGATTCCGGACACCGACTGAAGGGGTTTAAATTGAGGATAGTGATATGCATCAGTGGGTCGTCTATTTTTCTGCTTGCCAGATTCATATCACATTTTTCTCCTCAATTTCAAGCATAAAACACTGATACAGAGCGGGTTTTATGAGTTTTCTGCCTCATTTTTACCCACTCGATAAGCACTTGCTCAGAAATATATTGGCGATATTATCACCTTCATCACCTCTCGTTATTGTAATATCCACTGCACCTGATACTGTCCTACTCTCGATTTCAGCAAGACACATCCTGACATGTTCTTCATCATTGCTTAAAATACTATGTTTCAGTGTTTTGATTACTATGTCATAGGTAAAGATAAATATGGCATCATCAGTATCGAATAGTATCGTTGTCATAGATCCTCCGATGAACTTGAAGTAGTGCTACAGAGGCAGAAAGGATTCTTAAAAATGAAAACAGGCTTTCAGTATCGATACGTAATATATATAGAGAGGGTGGAGATATACTGAAACGCGTCAGAAAGTGTTTCTAGATACATAGCTGACATTGATTACGATTTTATTCGGACAAGTAACCTCTCCTACCAGAATCGCGTGAACTCCATCATTTAACGATTTTTTACCGAGGGCGGTGACACTTTATGTAACCAAGGCACTATAACAAATTTATTTTGCATCATGACTTTTCGTGATATAATTTTTTTTGTCTAGAGTCCCTTCCTCGCAGCAGTTGAGTGTCGTTGAAATTATATAGTGCAGTTAGGACATTTGCTGCACATACTTTAAAATTCCCAAATATTATTTTCTTTACAATACGGTCAGTCCCATAATAAAATCATGCCACTCATTTCTGAATCATTTCTCAGAATGAGTATTCTGAAGAAAGAGGGAGGATATTGCCTTGGAACAATCAAACAGGATATTCAGCAAGGCGACGTTCGTCGGTATGTTTTGCACTCTCATTATCGGTAGCTCGGCAGGCTGTATAGAAACACAGGCTGCACCCGCTTCAGTGGGGACCGTAAAACACATCAAAAGCGGAACGTTGGAGCGACAGGACGGTAATGCCGTATGGAATCCTCTATCTCAAAACGGCGCCATCCACGCAGGCGACCGCTTGCGCACCGGCGCCGACAGCGTTGCAGTGCTCACGCTGACTAACGTCGGCATCGTTCTCATGAAATCAAACACGGAATATACGGTAGGCAGCGATCCTATGAATTTCAAGACCGCCCTGCACCGGGGCTACATCTGGATCAAGACCGCACTTGCACATGGGGCGAAACTGGACATCTCGGCAGCCGGGGCAGTAGCAGGCGTCCGGGGAACGAGGGTTTCCGTTCTCTCTGATGAGGAGGGCGTCGACGTCTGCACCTGCACAGGAGAAGTAACGGTTACCCCAAAGATTGGCAGGAACATAAGCGTGCATGGCGGCATGTATGGCTCGATTGGTAAAGATGGAATCGCTGAGACGCCGAAACAGAGTAAACCGCTTCTAGAGAAGATGTGGAAAGGCGAAAATTCTCGCTTTACTCCTTGCAGGGATTGTCACCAGAAAGGGAAAAAGGGAAAGGCAAATCTATAAAGTTATATCAAAGACATCCCAGAGGCTGACACATGGGTGTTGAAGGGACTGAAACTTATCAATGGAAAGGAGTGGCGCACCTTCATAATGATAGAGCGCCTTTTGATAGCACCATTTCTCATTATGAGCATACGGAGTGATGGCACAGGGATCGTCATCGTTTGACTCGTCCTACCTGGCAAATCCGGAAAAGTAAAAGAAGATGACAAATAGAGAATATGTTAATCATCTCTATGCAGTTTACAAATTAATATTAAAACTGGCGATGTCATATATCTCGACGAGTATGAAATTTTAGCAAAACGGTCAATCAAAATTGGCGATTCAATCCCAGCGCTCATTGTCGATGGAAAGTCGGTTCTGTCCGTCGAGGCTGTCGCCGGAAAGGAAAACGATAGCAAGGCTAAACCTGGGTTTACTGCTTTCAAAGAAAGCGCAACTCTAAAGAATGATCGGAATGATGCGATTAAGGCTTGGCGTATTGAAAAGGATAATGTTAGCAAGTAACGATGCTGACTTGGCGATTATTGAAAAAATAACGGCATAGGCGACGAAAGTATAATCACATCCGACCACACAGCTCTCTGGGTTACCGGCCACCGGCCCTAGAGGCAATTCAATTCAAGAACCCGGCTCTCAACCTGATACAATAAGTGGGGGCAGCTCAGAATCGCGTGAACTCCATCATTTAATTATTTTTCACCGAGGGCGGTGACTCTTTATGTAACCAGGGTACTCTAACAAGTTTATTTTGCATCATGACTTTTTTTACAATATAGTTTTTGTCAAGGGTTCCTTCCTGAAATTCTCAAAACTTGCCACAATGTGAAATTGCATGTTTTATCCTGGAATAAATACCATCTGACCTCAAATTATTAATCGCTCGTGATATTGCCTTGGAACAGCGCAATAACAAAATCTGTACAAGCTGAACCGCAACCGACTCATAAAAAGGGCATACTTAAGGTTTATTGACACCATAGGACTTTATGATATTTTTTAATATATAGCTATTTCCTTAAATATTAGATAAACTTGAAGATTGAAGTTTTGTTTGTTAGTCCGCATAGACAGTGCTGGTTTCAGAAAGGGGGTTGCTATGTTTTCCATATTACGATTTAAACTAGTTCGGATGCTGCTTTCAGCGCTTGCAATCGTTTCGGTTTCCGGCATCGCCGCCGCTGGTTCCAAGGCTTATGTCGGAAACTTTAAGGATAATACAGTGAGCGTGATCGATACAACTGCAGGAGTTGTCATCGCGACAATACCAATAGCTGCAGGACCTCACGGCATGGCCCTAAGTCCGGATGAACGATTGCTTTACGTCAGTAGCGACGGCTCCTCGATTGTAAGCATCATAGACACCTCTACGGATGTCGTTACGAAAACGATTGAGGTCGGTAAATCGCCGCACGGAGTTACTCTTGTGCCTGGCAAGGATTTGCTCCTGGTCGCAGTCAACGGCGAAGATAAAATTGCATTCATCGATACCGTGAAGCAAGGTGTCATAGCCACCGTTGACGTTGGGAAACCACATACTATAGGTGTCGGCCCTGACGGCAAGATGGCGTACATATCATCACAGGTGCCTGGCAAATTCGAAATAGCGGTTGTTGATCTAGCTACGCGCAAGGTCGTACGCACTATCGCGCTCGATAAGACGCCCCGCGACTTGGAATACAGCTATGACGGCAAGGCAGTCTACTTCACCAAGGCAGGCGCCAATGTAATCGATGTGCTCGATCCCGCATCAAATACAATCGTCGCTGAGATCCCTACAGGGGTGTCACCTCATTACGTAAACCATCCACGCAATACAATATATGGCATGGCGATTGTGCAAGGACCCGGTGAGCTCTTTTTATTCGACCCCATGACAAATAAAGCGGTCCGTAGCATTAAGGTGGGCGATCAACCCCATTGGCTGGCTGTGGCGGGCGACGGAAAAACCGCTTATGTAACGAATGAAGGCTCAAACAATCTCTCAATCGTCGATATCGCAACCGGTAAGACCACGACGGTCGCCGTTGGCAATCAACCGCGCAAGATAGTCGTGCAGCCTCTGACAGCTGGTGCGACAGTGACTATCGAGAATTTTGCGTTCATACCGCAGGTTATCACGATCTCCCCCGGTGAGAGTGTCACGTGGACGAATAAAGACGGCGGTCCTCACGCTATCGCGTTCAAGGATGGCACCACGGGTTCCGATACGCTCTTTCCGGGGAAAATATTCAGCCGAATATTCGACCGGCCGGGAAATTACGAGTACTTCTGCTCTATTCATTCGTACATGACCGGCCGCATTGAAGTTCGTCAACAGTAAGCTGGCAGGTTGAGCTGAGACTGGCGGAGTCTGGCCTGTCGTTCTACGCTGAATTTTCTCAGAGGTCTATACTGCACTGCTTTTTCAATTCTGGGAGTTTGTCATTCTCTCCCCTTGAGAATAGGATTGAGGTGAAGGAATCCTCGGATGTGTCTCTTAAATTCCCCGAATATATATAATAATTTCGGTAGTAACTTTAAGTTCGCATTACTTCCTGAAGATGTGACGTATGGCGGACTTTCAGGGTGTGTAATTTACAAACAGTTTTCTGCAGCGGCATCCCCCCAAAATATCCATTTATATGCTTTTAAATGGCTGCTAGTACTGCTATAATTTCTGTAATCATTAACAAGTTTAGATAAAGCATGTCTGGATAACTGATGTGCAGAATGATATATCGTAACAAGCGATGGTATTCAGCTGCAGGCAGCTTGGCAGATTGTCATCGAGGCCTAACTTAAAATGAAAAGGCATTTCACCGCGTTTTGCTATTATGAACTCCTGACGTGCGCTGCAATTACTCAATGCTGTAGAGAGGTTAAGCCAGTGAAAGGGATGCCCCTATAAACCTCAATAAACCAAATATCTAGAGACAAAGGAGAACATATCTTATGATGAAGAGAAATATGTTGGTTATTTTAACAAGCATTTTTCTGTTTTTTGCTTCTACTGTCGTGGCTGAAAACGTGAAGGATTGGAAAGACCTTGAACGTGTTCACAAACATATTAAGGAAGCAATTATTGAAATGGAGCATGCACGCGCTGCAAATCATTATGATATGCAGGGGCATGGTGCAAAAGCGGAGGAACTACTCAGACAGGCGGAACGCGAATTACATGAGGCAATTGAGGCTGCAAAAAAAGCAAAATAGGTTAGTAGCGGGATCCCTTCGCTGGTGTTTATTGAGCGGGTTTGATTTAGATTTTTTTAAATCTTGTGTAGGTTATACGTTGATATTGTCTATTCCAGCTGGAGGATCAAGTACACTTCTTGACCCTACAAATATCATGAATGGTAATACATCGGGATGATCAGCTCAGGAGTATTTTAGTGCTCTCCAGAAGGGGGCAAGTGGCGTTTGCCCCTTCTTAATCACCTTTGTCAGCAAACCCTAGCATGATTCGGTTATTTTTTGCAGAGACGATGTTGTAAGCCAAGGGCAGTATAAACGCCGTTTAGATCGTTTTCCAGCAGATCAGATTGAACCGTATTAGTGTGATTCATTTGGCATAGCAGCGATAGTCTGAGTGGAAATGCTTTGAAAAATGGGATGCATCGAATAAACAATAAATGTGAATAATGTTTAACAGGCGAAAGTTGGTTAGTGAACAAACGCTAAT
>DASPQB010000094.1:0-14908 GCA_035625205.1 Nitrospirota bacterium
AAGCCAGTCGGGCTCCAGATCCCGATTACGATCTTACTGGAAGACATGAAGATCAAGGTCGAGGGAATGGTGCTCTACAGTTTTCAGCGGGGTGAAGGCCCCTTGAAAACACCGGGCATGGGCATAAAATTCGTCCGCATCAGCCGCGAAGACCAGAACGTGATCAGGGTCTACATCAAACGCGAGATCACGAAAGGTCTCACCATGGCCCATATTGGCGGTACGCTGTAATCACGATTTCTCAGCCGGAGTGTAAGGCATGTTAGTCCAAGCGAATGACCTCAAAGACAAGATCACCGCAATGATGCTGAAGGTTGCAGCCAAGACCGTGTCTCGAGAAGAAGGCGCCTTGTACCTGAACGATCTCATGCGACGCAGCATGGACAAAAGCAAACTGCAAAGAGTACTTCTCGAACTCGGGCAGTCGCCGCCCAGCCTCGTGCTGGCAAAGACGGTGTTTCATGTTATCTCCTTGACCAATAATGTGGCCTTTGTAGAGATCCTGGAGGCGGGGTTGAAACATAAAGACGAGGAAGTCTGCATCTTCTCCGCGGAGGGTCTTGCGCGCTACAAGAACGACAGGGCGAGGGATATGCTCCTCCGTCATCTCGTGGATGATTTATATCACATCAGAAAGACTTCAGCTAAAGTACTGGTCACGTGGTGGGGTAGTGAGGGGATACGGCTTGTCGTCGCGCATGGATTGCATCATCATGATCTCTACATCAGGGATACCGCCGCTTCCGTCCTGGCCGATGCGGGAGCGCCCGGACTCTCGGCTCTCCTGGAGGTCATAGAGTCGGATAATGCGGATGCGATCCAGTCGGCGATCGAAGCACTCATTCCGTTTTGGGGCCGATTGAAGAAAGAGCATGTCCCGAAGCTGATCCGTGCGCTGGAGACGGCGATCATCTCCCGGCAGTCGACCACGATCATCGCGATCCTGAGACTGCTAGCCCTCTTGAAAGGATTGTTGAGCGGCTTTGAAGAATACCTGGCAATTTTGCTGAATGAGACCTATGAACCCGTACGGCAGGCAGCCAGCCAGACACTGAAAGCCGTCGGGACGGAACGGGCGCACATGCTGTTGTCCGACGGACGGACACTCACGACCCGGACCGGATTTTTAACCGATGATCCCGGGTAAAAAGCGCTAAACGAACGTCGTTTATTTTTACACTACCCCGGAGACCCGCACGCTCGTCCCTAGAGGCTCTCCTTGAGCCAGGTGATACCTGGATTTCAGAGGCTTTACAAGCGCGATGTTTTTATGTTTGGCGCAAGTAAAACGCAATGCTTTGTGCGGATGGGGAAATGCGAACGGGCATTAGGGAGAGGGGAACAAATCCCCTCACATTTACCGGAATCTGCCTGAAGAAGTGCTTGAAACCCGCAATAGCCTGATCCATCGCTACAGACTCATCTGGATGTATTCTTTGCCCTTGTCACAGTATTGGCGATGCAGGCTTGTACGTGACCTCGAGTTCCCTATAATATGCGTAGCGGCGCAGAATGCAATACGACCTCAAGGCTGTCTAAGCCCTTTTTGATTATACCGGCAGACGGCTGGAAGCATGGAAGACGAACTTCCCTTACCCCGGGGACTGACCTGCTTCGAGCAGGCTATTGATAGGCTCCTCAGGGTGCGGGAGCCCCGCTATCTTCCATGCTATGAGCGGGTTGAAAAACTTCTCCGTTACGCAGTCTTTCGGCTCATGAAGCTTCGTGCATATCGAATGTACGATGGGAAAGAAGGTATAAGCCTTATAGTAGTCACGGATAAATTTCAGGATTACTATGCTTTCGGTAGTTAATTCCCCTATCCCCGCTCGTGCCGCCAGCTCACGCGCAACCTCTTCATTCCAGTCATTAAAATTAACGAGATACCCCTCATCATCCACGTCCATCTTTTTCTTACTAGTACTATATTCTTTAGGCACCGTCATATAAAACACTCTTTTCTTACAACTTGACGTTAAGCAAGCCACTTTTTTTTATTATATATCTCACTCTAACGGCAGTCAAGACGGGCCGGGGTCGTTGGCAGGCCAAAGTTGTAGCGGTCTTGGGAAACGTCCGTTTCACATGCACCCCTCTCCCATACAGCCTGTCTAAGTTTACTCCCTGTCGCGCCTCTTCATCAGCGCTTCCTTCCGCAATCGAATGCTTCCCGCGAGCCCCCTCCTTTGAAGAATTGTCCTGAACTTGGAGAACCATGAATAGGCGAACGTCAGTGGAGAGAGCAGGGTTTTGGCCAGTGCGTAATCGTACTCCCAGACCAGCACGTACCTTGCACCGAGGTCTTTGAGGATCCTCCCGATCCTCCAACGGTCATGATCCAGCGAATAAACGTTGATCGTGCTCGGATTTCCATACCAGTATTTTGCGCTCTCAATTTCGCCGGCAGCGAAATAAGGGGCTCGTTGTTCAGCCCGATCTTTGATCCTCCTCTCGTCATCGAAGACGGTCCATTTGCCACCGCTTCGTAACCACAACAAGGTATCGATCAATCGCAAGGTATCTGATAACAGCCGAGTCCAGATATCATTCTGAATTATGCACTCAGCACAGCTCAGTTCGGCTCGTTGTTTTCAAGCTGAAATCTCCAATAGTCGCATGATTTAATAACTGGAGCAAGGATCATGCAAATATAACATGACTTAATTTTCGTGACATTACCATTAATTTTAGTTAATATATCATTACCTCTATCATCAGTTTGTGACAAATGGATTTATTTGGAGAGGCTTACAATGATAAAAGTATCTCCTGTAATCTTGATGATTTTATTGGTGGTCAGCACAGTGACGCTGCAGGGGTGCGCGCAAGTTGGCAACACGGAAATGCAAAAAGACACACTCCTGAAAGTACATCCTGCTGGGAATACTGCGGAAAGGGAAGAGTACGAACATTATCTTAATAAGAATTGCAAGGGTGCCGTTATGAGCCTGCAGGAATTTCTACGTGACAGCAATGTTTTTGCTGACAACGGGAAGTGTGTCTCTCTGACTGCCGCTAGGATTCAGCCTGGATCGGCTACAACGGGGTTCTTTAGCATCCTTCAATCGGATGATATTGTCTTCGTCGAATTTCCAATGGAGTTTCATGGTAATCTTGTTCAAGGCGTTTTTCAATTACAAGGAGAATACACGTATGAAACACAGATGAATACTTCTTATTCAATCCCCCGTCTCCTTTTTTTGGTTGGGTCACCTTAGGAATATCAGCGTCGTGATCGTTGGTGAGGAGAGGCAGTCCGCAAGACCAGCGAACAGGAGGCCCGCCGGTTCACGACACCAGCAGCGTATACGGTACGCATGAAACTTAGCCATAATCTTCAAAAAGCCTTGACTGAAAATGCTTATTTTGAGATACTCATGCCAACCGCTCCAAAGTAAAGAAAAAACCAAACTGATGTAACATGAATCGCCCTCATCACTTAATACGGAAGGCGCCTAGAGGATGCTCCCCGCGCGATTCTCACCGTCTAGTTGGATGGACGGTATGGTTATATATCACACTCTTTGCGCTCTTACCGCACCTAAGCCATGCCTCGGAATGGTACACTGTTGCTCAGACGGCCGATGGGATTCAGATATTCAGGAAAGAAGTGAACCACGGCGGGTTGATTGCGTTTCGGGGTATCGGCGTCGTGGACGCACCACTGCCCTTAGTAGCGACTGTCATTCTCGACACAGACAGGCGGCGGGAATGGATAGCAGGCCTCGTCGAGGCTAAGATCCTCCGTTGGAGGGGCATGGATAATTACATCGAGTACGACCATATTGGATTGCCTTTAATAATCACGGATCGTGATTTTGTATCGGATGTCAGCATGAGCTTCGAGCCGTCCAAGAAGGAGATGGTTTTCCATTATCAGCCATCAGACGATCCTTCTGCCCCCCCTACCGACTACATTCGTGGCGAACTGATCAACGCGACCTTTAACCTCACGGCTATCGAGAATGATAAAAAAACCAGGGTCGATGCGGAATTTCTCTGTAATCCGCAGGGATGGATTCCGAAATGGCTCGTTAATTTTTTCCTCAAGGACTGGCCGAAGACGACTTTCAGGCGTTTGCGAAAGGAGGTCCTGAAAGACTTCCCCGTCGATCCACGTTTCTCCCAGTTGCTTCAACGTGGGAAGATTGGCCAGTAAAGAACCGATGCAGTTCACGTTGATTCCTTCCCCTTTGCAAGGATTCCGTTCGTACCATTCAAATCAAGTCTCTGCACGTGTCAAATAGGAAAGCACCCTATCCATAAGAGCATTAATCTCGCCGTATGCGGAACGCGGCATATCTCGCAATTGCGACTCGGCCTGAATATAGGGCCCCTGCGCCAGTTCGTCCTTGCAATTAGTTAAGATGGATGTCGCGCTGTCTGGTGTCGTTTCAAGATGGAATTGTAACCCGATGACGCGTTTCCCGATCTGGAATGCCTGGTTTTCGCATGCCGCGCTTCTTGCCAAACGGACAGCGCCGTGAGGAAGGTCAAAGGTCTCACCATGCCAGTGGAATACCAGACACTTATCCGGGAAACGAAACTCTCCTTTAGAGCCGGGAGTTGCCTCGATTTGAAACCATCCGATTTCCTTTTCGGCGTTCCGGTAGACACGTGATCCCAGGGCGCTGGCGATAAGCTGAGCGCCAAGACAGACACCAAGCACAGAAATGCCTTGTCCCACCGCATCACGAATGAACGTCTTTTCCCTGCGTAGCCAGGGAAGGGTCGATTCGTCATTCACGCTCATTGGTCCGCCCATCGCGATAACAAGATCAATGCCGTTCAGCTCCGGGAGAGCGGGGTTTTCGTAAAAATGAGTATAGCTCACACTGGCCCTGTGAGCCAGGAGCCATGAAGCAATGCTGCCCAGACCCTCAAAGGGGACATGCTGCAATACGTGTACTCTCATGCTTTCCTCCCTACGTGCCGTTGCGTAAGTTCGCACTCCGCACCCCTAACACAAGAAGGGCATGTCATAACCGACAAGCCCTTCAATACGTTTGCAGCACGTAACAGCTTGTTGGGCAAAATGCGTCTAACCGGCCCCCAGCGCCTTCGCCGCCTTGCTCACGTCCCTCGTCCCTACCCAGAGGAGAGCAGCATAGCGGCCGCCTTCGGCTGACACCGCATCAATGGCCGTAACGTTGATCTTTTTCTCCGCCAGCTTCTTGAGTAACTCCGCCACGGCGCCCTTCCGGTCTTCGCCCTGGACCAGGAACCCGAACTTCTGGGGACGTGTCTTGATCTTCGCCGCCTTGACGGCATTCTTAAACAGGGCGACATCCTCTGGAATAAAATCGATTTGCGCCTTCCTGGCGTTTGGGAACCCCGTCATTGCCAAAAGGTTCACGCCGGCATCTGCCAGCACCCCCAGAACCCTCGCCCCTTCTCCCGGCTTGTTTGGTACATCCATCGCAAAATATGCGACCTTCCTGACAATATCCGCCATGGTTGACACCTCCTTTTTAAGATATTATAGCAGCTTTACCGGATTCGTCCGAGAAGGGGAAGATTCATAGCTTCACGCCTCGATCAGATTATGTGATCACCGTTCGCGCCGGTACCCTCGGAACGATAGGATGGTTCCCTTACCGTGCAGTGGCCCAGTCTTTCCGTCTTACGGATAAGCTTGCGCTCGACAGCGGAAAACCATTTCATACGCCTGCCTAGCCGCTCTCTGAATAACGCCGCTGCATCCATGCCATCAGCGTATTACGGAACTGCTCTCTGCATTCAGTGTGGGTTTGGGATATGACATTGGACAACCTGCACAATTGGAGAAAGGCTTCATGGATTGCCGCCGTCTCGAAGCTGTATGCATTGTGCAGGAACCGCAAAGCATCAGGCATGAGGGTCCCTGCAACAAAAAGGTCAGCTTTCCTGAGTGCTGCACAAGTCTTCTCCGGAGGATCATGCTTTCCTCGCAAGGACGCATCCATGACGCTGGCTGATTAGACAAGGGCCATCACGGCAGATTTCTTGCGTTTTTCCCGCTCCGCGCCGCATATTCCCCCTCGCCATCCGTGGGCAACCATACTTTTTCCCCGGCCTCTCATTCGGTTATCTCAGGCGCGATCATCCACTCCAGGGACCACCGCCGGTCGTCGGACCGTGTGAGACAAACAATGCCACCCGGCTTTATATCGATAGGCGACTTCTCTTTGTCACCGCATAAGAGGAGTCCCGCAAGCCTTGCCATGAAGGGGAGATGGCCAACCAGCATGGTGTCTTCATTCATTCCCGCGATGCGGTTAGCCCACATCTCCGGATTGTCCAGGGGAGCGAGATTCTCGGCCTCGGAAACTCCGTAAACCGGTTTTAGATGATCGGCAAATATTACGGCAGTCTCTCTGGCACGGGTCTTGCTGCTGTGAAGTACCCGGCTGAGTGAAAAGTTCTTGTTTTGTAAAAATTGAGCCACCCGAAGCACGTCCGCTCTTCCCTTTTGCGTAAGCCCCTGCGCCGGGTCCTCATTCTCTCTCTTTGCTTCGCCATGCCGAACAAGATAGAGAAGCATGAAAATCACCTCGCATACCATGCATCGCCTTTACCGCACAGAGCAACCGCTTCTCGGTTTGCTCGAGTATACTATAATTATATCGCATGACGGGTGGCGCCAACCATGAAGTGGCCAAGGGCAATCACCATACAGGAAGCGCGGACAGAGCAGGAACAGCTGAAGAGGAAAGTGCTTCTCTCACCCTTCACGCAGGAACCCCGCTTCGTCGCAGGCGCGGACGCGGCTTTTTCGAGCGACCGTGTCTTCGCCGCGGCTTGCCTCTATAGCTTGCCCGACCTTACGCTCATCGAGCGCCGGTCGGCGGTGCGGAAACTCCGATTCCCCTACGTACCCGGCTTCCTTGCCTTTCGGGAAGGGCCTGCCATCGTCGCTGCTCTTCAATCGTTGCTGCACACGCCCGACCTCATCCTCGTGGATGGGCAAGGCATCGCTCATCCGCGACGGTTCGGCATAGCGTCATACGTCGGCGTGCTGCTCGACATACCTGCGATAGGCTGCGCCAAATCCAGACTGGTCGGCGACTATGAGGAGCCAGGAAATAAAAAAGGCAGCTGGTCGCCGCTTGGCCTGGGAGGTAAAACCGTCGGTGCAGTGGTACGAACAAGGGATAACGTGCGGCCGCTTTTTATCTCCCCTGGCCACAGGACCGATGTGAAGTCTGCTATCCGTCTCGCCCTTTCGTGCCTCGGCAATTACCGCATTCCCGAGCCGATTCGCTGCGCGGACATATATTCGAAGATCATCAAAAAGGGATAGCCTGCACCATTCTGTCTCTTCTATGGCTTCAACAGCTGCGTTGCCCTTCTTCAACATCTTAGAGGAACAAGGCAGCGAATAATCCTGATGAAAGCTTGCGGAAGCATATTTTTTAGTAAAACTATATTTTATTGTTGACACCAATATTTACTGTGGTATATTCCTTCTAGAGCGTTTGAGAGCATTCATAAAACGGACAGAAGTTGTTCACAGAGAACAACTTTCAAACCACGCACGAACGCGTATGGTGTTACAGAGGAGGATTGATTGCCATGGATACGAAATCACAGAACGGTGCGGCAAATCTTCCCCAGAAAAATTACCGGGAAATCTCCTCCTGGCTCATGGCGATGCGAGCGAGAGATGAAAAAAAGGAGCGGGTCGAGACAGCCAAGCAGCTCATTCTCGCCGTCGACGCCAAACCGATGCGGCAATTTTACACAAGCATCTTTCTGCAGCGGCTTAGCTATCACGTTATCACGACGAACACTGCGGAAGACGCTCTGATGTTCCTGACCATATCCCTTCCCTTGGCCATCATAGCCAATAACGATCTGCCAAAGATGAGCGGCGTGGACTTTCTGGAAAAAGTTAAACAGGACCGGCGTACCCGGGACATCCCGTTCATCATGTACACTTCGAACATAGACCCAAACGTCAAGCAACGCTGCGAGGAGGCCGGATGCGCTGCGTACCTCAGCCATGCAGCACCGCTGGACGAGTTGTATGTGGAAATCCAGCGAGCAACAGAGAAGAGGCCCCGGCAATTTGTCCGGCTCACAACGCATCTCGATGTTGTTATCGGGGACAGCCTGCCAGACGTCACTAGTGGCAGGCGCGACTCCATAACCGCAATCTCAGAAAAGGGAATGTTCGTGAACACGAGCAGTCCCCTCCCCCTCGGAAGCGTGCATACCTTCACGTTCTTTCTTCCCACTTCGCCGGGCTGGCTCTTCAGGACAGAGGGAGAGATCATCTATATCCATGGAACTGGTGATCGTAAAAAACAGCCGGGGATAGGAGTAAAATTCCTGAAGATCGAGTCATCGGTGCGTGAGCGAATCAGGGACTTCATTCAAAAGACATTGCTGGAAGGGATAGGCCAAAAATAATGCCCAGGATCGTGTATACGGACATATCCATAGTGTTCTCTGCCGGTCATTTCATGAGGTGGGACTGTTGCCATTGCGATCATGACAGGTACGCTTATTCGAGGATGTGCAAGCCAGGCAGAGAAGCGACAACCCGATCCGCTGGCGATTCTCGCAATGCGTCATCGATGTGATGAAAGGCCGCACCGCATCGGCAAAAATGCAGTTCTTACCATTACCTGCAAGACATCGCAGACAGGAGGGGAACGGTCTTATCACGAGGTAAGCTTAATCTCCGAGATGTGTCTGTGATGCATCCCTCTTCACGTCCGCTCAAGAACGATCGGCAGGTGTGCTTTTTCCTCGAGCGCCTTCATCACCGCGTCCTTCAAACCTTCGCGGCCCAGGTCCTCCTTGCCGGTCATCTCTTCAACATCGATCCTGATTATACCCGTTATCGCTCTTTTTTCTTGCGGGAACTCTCCGTAGCCGCCCTCGGGCTGGTATTTTTCCATGAGCAAACGTAGCGCCGCGAGCTGCTCCGCTTGATCATCAACGATGTGCGCCCTGCCTTTCACCATTACACTTCGGTACAGGTATTCGGCCTTACAGGGAACCCCCCTGCTCTTCACAAGCGCGATAGGCTGGTCGACCTCGAAGCAGATGCGGTTGTCGCGTTTGATGTCGTCTATCTTCTCTCCCTCCCGGGCGCTGTGAATATAGATTTTACCGTCGTGATAGGAGAAGTTGAGCGGTTTCACTCGGGGATAGCCATCCTTGCCGACGGTCCCGAGCCTGCCGACAGGACACGTCTTGAGAAGGCTGATGACGATGGCCCTGTCCCCTATCTCTTTCTTTGCCTGGCGCATGGATGGTTCCTCCTCGACGGTCGACAAAAAGGCCACGCTGAGACAGGTGGCCTCCCTCTTGTGTTCCAACAGTACACCGGGCGCAAACCGCTGGTCAAGCCGCAGAGGATCACTCGGCCAGATCGGCCTCCACGTCGAGAAAGATCTGTACTTCCCTTCCTGCTACCAATCCGCCGCCCTCCATGAGCTCGCTTCCCCACATGATCCCGAAATCCTCACGGTTCACCGTAGTGGTGCCGGAAAAACCTACCGTAGTCTCGTCGCCGTAGGGATTTTTTCGCGGACCCGCATATTCTCCCTCGAATGTGACCTGCTTCGTTACCCCATGCATTGTCAGGCTGCCGCTTATGCGGCAGCGGTTAGAACCGAGAAAAACAACGGAACTGCTCGTGAACCCGATGGTCGGGTACTTCCCCTCGTCGAAAAAATCTCCGGTGAGTAGATGCTCGTCCCGTTTTTTTATTCCCGTATTGACGCTTCCAACATCAATCTCAACATCCACAGACACTCGCGACCTCTCTGCGGGATCAAAGTGAATCGTCCCCCTCATGCTGCTGAACTGGCCGCGCACATGCGCGAGGGCCATGTGCCTGATCGCAAACGCTGCACAGGAGTGATCCTGGTCGATGATCCATTTAGCCATATGCTGCCCTCCTGCTTCTCATCTTTTGTATCAATTATACTCTTTTTCCTGCCGCTTGCGCCGCTAAAACTCGTATTTGATTAATGCTTATGAGATGGTCTTCCCTCTTGCAAATACGGCGGGCAGAGATTTATAATACCGCGTTCATTTCGGGTACGGGGAGGACCAGTGGAGAACAAACGTGCAGTCTCTCTTATTTCAGGCGGGTTAGACAGCATCCTGGCGGCAAAATTAGTGATGGAGCAGGGCTTCGATGTCATCGGGCTCTATTGTACGTCAGCTTTTTCCAAGAGTTTCGGGAACGAGGGACAAACCCATGCCGCCCGTGTGTCGAAAACCGTCGGGATCGACCTTCGCGTACTGGATATGGGACGGGATTATATCGATCTGGTCCGCAAACCATCCCACGGTTACGGCAAGCACGTCAACCCCTGCATCGACTGCAAAATATTCATGCTGAAAAAGGCCAAGACCCTTATGCAGGAACTGAATGCCTCCTTCGTGATCACCGGCGAGGTCCTGGGTCAACGTCCCATGTCGCAGCGGCGCGACGCGTTGGACGTGATCGAACGCGGCGTCGGCATGAGCGGCATGATCCTCCGTCCGCTCTCGGCCAAGCTTTTAAAACCCACAAAAGCCGAGCTGCAGGGACTGGTCCAGCGCGATAAACTTTTAGGCATCAGCGGCAGATCGCGAGCGGTCCAGCTCCAGCTCGCGGAACGATTCGGCATTCGGGGATACTCCACGCCGGCCGGCGGGTGCCTGCTTACGGACAAGAACTTTGCGGAAAAGCTGCGCGACCTGTTCGAGGAAACGCAGGGGGTTACTCCCGATGAGGTACGGCTGCTCACCATAGGCCGCCACTACCGGATGGATGCAGGCGTAAAGATCATCCTGGGCCGCAATAATAAAGAAAACACCATGCTCCTGTCGATGGCGCCCAACGGCTATCGACTCTTTGTTCCCCACGGTTTCCCCGGTCCCGTGGCGCTCTTGAGCGGATACCCCACGCAGGACATCAAGCAGACCATCGGGCGCCTCATCATAACCTATAGCAAACACGTTCCCGGCCGCTCTTACCGCATCAAGTACGACAATGAAGTCTTTGATCCGGGCGAACCGCTCCCCATCCAGGACACTCGACTGAGGCAAGTCGGAGCTGACAGCTGAGCCCTCCCCAGGGCTTAGGCAAGGGGCTTTTCCCGGAGGCTCCCTGCGTCGTCCGCCTTTACGACGCCGGAATCCCCCTTGAGCGAGCGTCTTGCACAGGCCTATGATTCGTCCCTCCCTCGCTTCCAATTTCGTGATAGAATAAAACAAGCCTTTCATCATTCCCGACGACGAGGAATCTATGCCCACCATATCCATGCAAGCCGTCAAGGATTACCTCGAAGCCCTTTACGGGAAACGGGTCCGTCTGATTTCCATGACAAGCCATGGTCTCCAGGAAGAAGGAGACGACCTCAAGGGATTCGGCTACGGTTCTCCCCTATTTCTTGAATACGAGATGGATGGAGAGCGAAAAAAGGCAGTGCTCGAGACCATGGCGCCGTCGACGTTCGGTCACGAACACTATTCGGACCGGGCCCAAACCATCCTCTGGGAGCACCGGGCCTTCAACAATCTTCCCCGCCATGTTCACTCGCTCGACAGCGGCGCGTTCCTTGATTCGGGCGCGATGATTTCAACGGGCAGGACCGAAGAATTTTTCCTGCTCACTGAATTTGTGGACGGCGCAGGATATTTCAAGGACCTGGAGAAAATCCGGGACCAAGGCTCAATGACCGTGATCGACACAGACAGGGTGCGGGCACTCGCGGACTACCTCGTCGAGGTCCATGCACAAAAAAAAGATGCGCCATCCCTCTACACCCGCCGCATCCGGGACCTCCTTGGCCATGGGGAATGCATCATGGGACTGATCGATAATTATCCAAGAACGGTCGAGGGCATCGACGACGCATATTTGCGGAGGATGGAGATGAACTGCGTAGCGTGGCGCTGGCGCATCAAGGACCGTTCCCACCGCCTCTGCCGCGTCCATGGAGATTTCCACCCCTGGAACATCCTGTTTCGGGAGGCAACAGACTTCACGGTGCTTGACCGCTCGCGGGGGGAGTGGGGAGAGCCTGCAGATGATACCGCCACCATGACCATCAACTACCTGTTCTTCTCTCTCCAGCGCTCCAATAAACTGGATGGTGACTTCGAAGGAATGTTCCGTCTCTTCTGGGAGCACTACCTGGCTAGAACGGCGGACCACGAAATGCTCGAAGTGATAGCGCCCTTCCTTGCCTGGCGGGGATTGGTGATCGCCAGCCCGGTGTGGTATCCCCATCTTTCATCAGCAGTGAGAAAGTCGATATTCAACTTCGCAGAAAACGTTCTGGCTGCAGAACGATTTGATCCCAACGAGGTGAACAGGTACCTCCGATGATCAGGCAAAGCGGCTTCGCAATCTGGATAACAGGTATGCCGGCCTCAGGCAAGAGCTCAGTCACGAGAGAGCTGGTGAGCATGCTGTCGAGCCATCGGCTGCCGCTTGTCGTCCTGGAGTCCGATGTCATGCGCGGGATTCTGACCCCCCATGCGACATATGAAAATTCGGAGCGCGATTGGTTCTATGAGGCGCTGGCATCGATTGGAGCGGTCATTACGCAAAGCGGCGTCAACGTAATATTTGACGCCACCGCCAATAGAAGGAGTTATCGAGAGCATGCCCGTGCGCTCATTCCCCGCTTCATCGAAGTCTATATAGAGTGCCCGCTGGATGTCTGTATCGGACGCGATCCCAAGGGTATTTACCGCAAAGCCGCGGTCGGTAAAGCCTCAACCGTTCCCGGTCTGCAAAGTGCTTACGAACCGCCGGAACAAGCCGAGCTTGTCCTCGACTGCCGGGATTCTGCCGAGGCAAATGCCAGCGCAATCATAGCTACTCTAAGACAGTTCAAATACATATAAACAGTTTTTTTATCCCTATTTGTGAAACTCATTTGACTGCCCCCTCCCTCCTCCGCTACAATGGCCCCCATGGGGAAAAAAGTTACATACGAGCGCTGGATCAATCTTTATCTTCCCGACGGGTGGAACGAGCGGGAGGAAATGGGTTTTATTTTAATTGAAAAAGAAGGCTGGCCCGGGATGGTTCAACTCTCGTTCATGGAGCGGGAAGACACGAAATTACCTCTCGGAGAAGCGGCCAGAGCATTGCTTGAAGACACCCTTGAGGAGCGGGACATCCCTTTCCCCCGGGAAGCAGTGAAGGTGGAAAGCCAGGGTGACAGGGGCAGCGCCACGCTTGATTATACGTTTAAGGAAAAGGATGAACTTACGCACTGGCGTATTTGGTTCGTCGTTGACAATACCCATGCTCTTATGGCCGCCTATATCAGTAGCCCCGATCACGATATTCCCTACCTTGATCAGGCCACGCACATCATCGACGATATCGAATTCATACCGCTCACGAACGATTGAGAGACAAGCGATGAGCCCGCCCAAAAGCGTTCTAACGTGTGAAGGCTTTTCTCAGGATCTTCATCCGCGTTGATCACCTGATGGTCAGATTCATGAGCGTTCACATGCCGATTCCAGGTTTACCCGCGCTTCTCAAAGGTTCTCGTCGACGTTTAAAAACAAAAAAAATCGTGTCACACCGGACGCCCTCCGGAAATGACACGATCTCTTCTTTCCTTTTTTCTTTCGGGATTACGAGAGAACTCTATACATATTCCCTCAGCAGCTTGCTGCGGGCGGGATGGCGAAGTTTTTTCAACGCCTTTATCTCGATCTGCCGGATCCGTTCACGGGTCAGATTGAAGTATTTACCGACCTCTTCGAGGGTGTGCTCGCTACCCACCCCAATCCCAAACCGCATCCTGATGATCTTTTCCTCCCGCTCGGTGAGGGACGAAAGCACTTGCTCGATCCGGCTGGATGCTTCATTGTTCTCCAGCGTCTTGAAAGGAGACACCGACTTTTCGTCTATAATGACGTCCTTGAGTTCCTTCTCTTCCGACAGGATCGGCGTTTCAAGGGACACCGGCTCCTGGATCGCGCGGAGTATCTCATTCACCCTCACCACGGACAGACCCATTATCTTGGACACTTCTTCCGGTGTGGGTTCCCTCCCTTTTTCACGCATGAACTTCGTATAAATACGACTAATGCGCGTGCTTTCTTCGATCAGATGCACAGGAAGCCGGATCGTGCGGGCCTGGTCCAGGATGGCACGCGTGATGCGCTGCCTGATCCACCATGTGGAATAGGTGCTGAACTTGGTCCCTTTGCCGGATTCGTACCGGTCCGCCGCCTTCATGAGCCCTATATTGCCCTCCTGAACGAGATCGAGGAGGGTCAGCCCGCGGTTCACATATTTCTTCGCGATCGAGACGACCAGCCTCAGGTTGGCTTTGATCAGTTCATCCTTGGCATATTTTACCCTCACGTCTTCCTGCTCGATACGCCTGACCATGTCTCGTAGCGTCGGCTCATCAAGTCCGAGCTTTTCGAGTTCCGCCGTATTGCCGCGCTCGGCCTGTTTTGCAAGCCCAGAAAGTTTTTTTAGCATCTTCTCGATTTCCCGGAAGGAGAGGCTCATTTCGTTGAGGGTATCAGTCGCACGCTCCATGTCGCGTCTCGCAACCTGTCTCTTCAGCCGGTTGTAGAGACGCATAAACTCAACCTCGTGAGCATCCTTCCACTCGCCGGGATAACGCAGAACATCTTCGGACTTTACAAACCCCTGCTTGATGTTAGCGCCCAGCGCAAGGATCCTCGGAATCGCGAGCGGTGAGCTCAGCGCAATGAATTTGAGCGCAGCCTTTCCTTCTTCGAGCATGCGTACGTAGTGCTGCTCCTCTTCAATCTTGAGCATCGGAAACCGGCCGACGGACTTGAGGTAGGTATCGACGAGATCCGCTCCTCCGCCCACTTCCTCTGCGGCCTCCGCGATCTCGACCGGAGAAGGTTCTTCTTCTTCCTCCTCCTCTTCTTCTTCCGCGAGTTCATCGGCAAGATCTTC
>DASPQB010000095.1:0-2358 GCA_035625205.1 Nitrospirota bacterium
TACTAACATGCAGACTCGGCAAAAGAAAAGAGTGCGAATTTCTAAACGAAATACGCGTTTAATGTTATATTTATAAATCAAGACGTCATCCTGAAATCGTTACCGATGTCATTTCTCGCGAGCATCATGTTTCCACCCGAATTCTTAAAGCTACCCTACCAGTTACCACGCGACGGAGTTCACAACCATCTAAATCAGGCAGTATCTTTACAGTCAATTTTTGATTTGCTAGCGGTTGTCAATGAGCCGGATTGACAAAATATGCCCTGAGAGTATACTCATGGGGAAAATGGATTCTGGCTACCTGTTCCATTCGCCCCAAAAACGGACACAAGGCAAATAAGCGTAATAAATGACCTCCGTCATTCGTCTTTATAGCAGGAGGATAATTTGTTTACATCGTTCTTTTTAAAAATGCTGAACCGGGAGGCATCGAGCGTTCGGAGCAAGGCCAATGAGATCCTCAGACACCTTCACCTTCACGAAGGTGAAACAATAGCCGACATCGGTTCAGGAGGCGGATATTTCACATTTGCCTTTGCACGCATCGCGGGAAAGGCCGGACGCGTCTACGCGGTTGATGTCCGGAAGAACTACCTGGAATTCATCAAGCGCAGATCAGAAAAAGAGGGCTTCGACAATATCACGTTTGTGCTGGCAAAAGAAGGCATGGCGGACCTGCCGGAAGCAGGATTGGATCTTATCTTTGCGAGAAATGTTTTTCACCATCTGCCAGAACGTCAGAATTACTTCAGGAATCTTAATAAATATCTGAAGCCGAATGGGAAAGTCGCCATCATCGAGCACAAAAAGAAAGGGTTGGGAGTTGTTTCACTCTTCGGGCATCATACGGCAAGAGAGGTAATCGAGCGCGACATGGAGATGGCGGGTTATTCCCTTGTGGAATCCTCCGATTTTTTGCCGGACCAGACCTTTACCGTATTTGCAGCGGAAAAAGCATAATAGTTCTGTAGATGTTATACCTGTAACAGGCCATCTTCTGTTCCGCAATAGGTCATCATGAAAAGTACACTCCTTCTTCGCATTGCATCGGTCCTGTCGTTCATCCACGTGGCGCTCCATACCGCAGGCGGCATGTTCGGCGGCCCGAAGAGCGCAGAGCAGGTGGCAGCCCGGGAAGCGGTCCAATCGCATCGTTTCGAGATATTCGGCGTGAACAGATCCTATTGGGACTTCTACTTCGGGTTTGGACTCGTGGCGAGCATTACCCTATTGCTTTTATCCGTGCTGTTGTGGCAGCTCGCCTCACTTGCCAAAGCCAATCCCGACAAGGCCCGGCCCTTCGTCGCAACGCTTCTTGTCGCGTTCATCGCCATGGCTGTCATTTCCAAGATCTACTTCTTCGCACCGCCGTTTGTGATGGAAATCGTGATCGCGATCCTTATCGCTGTGGCATTTTTCTTCTTACAGAAAGCAGTAATATCCGCGTGAGGGGATTCATAGAATATTGATCAAGCCCGCTGACAACAAGTTACGCTTCCAAAGTGAAGCGATTCTGAAATGCTCAATATGTACAGATCATTGTAGCTGTTCTTCAAGTAGTTTTTGAGTCGCTATCTTTTGAAGCGTCCACGCGTACTTCCTGTAATCGTGATTTTTTGATCCTGCCTCAACCTCACTACTTCATTCAGGATATGTTAACGCAACCCAATATTTCTCCCTTCAACATAAATGGAAAAAGTGTTACCCAATTTTCCATAATTTTGGTATCATAAACTGCTGGCGTGCACACTTATGCTGGATCAGGATATTCTTACTATTTGCAGGATGTGGGAAATTATTCACTTATGGCTGGAAATATTATTTACTCCAGTGAGTCTGGTAATTCAAGAACTCCTTTTGTGACTAAAGGTTGTAACTACGAAAAAGATTCAACGAATGGATTAGGAGCTGGTTATGGTTGGACAGCAGGTTTTTACACAGGCCCAGAATCGGGTTTTCTAGGTCCGTCAAATAACCTAACTTTTGACTTAGTCATCATTGGATTCACATATAGCGAAAATGATACGGGATGGGGATTAAGTTTTTCATTCGGCGATCGTGGGTTGGGGCTTGGCAGCTTTATTAACACCTCGAATACCATCATAAATAATAGCCCATGAATCTTTACCGGAGGAGACAAAGGGGGAAAAATGAGGCCAAATGAGGTTCAATTAATCTTAATCATTATAATTGCAATACTATGGTTGGGAGTTGGTAATTTAATAATTTATGATGTCATTCGAAAAAAGGGGCTTTCTAAACTACATCAATTCAACCCTCTTATTATTTTTAAATTTGACATTAAAGATTGGGGAAAAGTACTTCTATTAATCTTAATACTGATTGGTCTTTCGT
>DASPQB010000096.1:0-3653 GCA_035625205.1 Nitrospirota bacterium
CGCGTACAACCTTGATCACGTTGATCTTCTGCGCGCCGGCACTCGCCAGGATCACGTCGAACGCGGTCTTCTCTTCTGCCGCTGCTGCTCCTGCTGCTGCTCCGCCAGCCGCCGCGACTGCCACGGGAGCTGCCGCAGACACACCCCACTTCTCCTCAAGCATTTTGCTCAGATCTGCCGCTTCAAGAACGGTCAAGCCGCTCAATTCATCAACCAGTTTTGCTAAATCAGCCATATTTCTATTCCTCCTGAACGTGTAAAAGCTTTTTAAATTACGCACTCGTTGCGAGCGCGTTTTGACGACTTATCCCTTGTCTGCCTTCGCTTTCATGACCCTGGCAATCTGGCCGCCCGGGGCAGCCAGCACGCCGACCATTCTCGATGCAGGCGCCTGGAGAAGACCGACGATTTTTCCGCGGAGCGAATTCAGCGACGGCAGGCTGGCGAGCGCCTTGATATCCGCCTGCTTCAGCAGCTTGCCGTCGAGCACACCAACCTTGAGTTGAAGTTTCTCCTGCGTCTTGTTGAATTCAGAGAGTACCTTTGCCGGCGCAACCACGTCATCGTACCCGAGTGCAATGCCCACGGGGCCGACAAAGTAATCCTTGAGCGGCTCGAGACCGGTGCCTTCCGATGCTTTGCGCGCCAGGGTGTTTTTCACGACGCGGTATTCAACTTTAGCTGCGCGCAGCTTCGCCCGGAGTGCGGTGATCTGTTCAACGTTGATCCCGGTGTACCCCGTGATCACCGCAGCCTTCGCACGGACGAACTTCTCATGAAGTTCTTGTATTGCTTCTTTTTTCTCTTCTTTATTCAACGCTATCCTCCTTTCTTCCCAGAATTCCCGATGACTATCCCGGGAATCTCGAAAGAAAGGGGGCTTCTTTCATCTACCCGGGTCTCGGCAGGCTCCGTTTCGGGAATTAAACCGAAAAAGAAGCGGCTCTGCATTTTTCAGTGCCTGCTGTCTCGGACCGTATCCCTCTTCGCGAGGGACCGACCTTTATTCCTATAACACTGCCTGAAGCGATAACAATGGTAGCGCGGAGACGCCAACACCTCGCCGGTATCGTCCTGTTATCCTGCAAGCTTCTCGATCGCAGCCGGATCCATTCGCACTCCAGGACCCATCGTCGTGGAGACGGTTGCGCTCCGCAGATACTTGCCCTTGCTTGACGGCGGTTTGGCCTTCAAAATGGACTCGAGGACAGCTTTGGCATTGTCCACAAGTTTACTTTCGTCGAACGACGCCTTGCCCACTGGAACATGAACGATGCCGGCCTTCTCCACACGGTATTCGACTTTACCAGCCCGAATTTCCTTGATTGCCCTCGCAATATCAAACGTCACCGTTCCCGTCTTGGGATTCGGCATCAAGCCGCGCGGACCGAGCACTTTACCGAGCCTGCCCACGAGTCCCATGATGTCCGGTGTAGCAACGACGGTATCGAAATCTATCCAGTTTTCTTTTGTAATTTTATCTGCGAGATCTTCAGCGCCAACATAGTCTGCACCGGCGTCCCTCGCTTCTTTCTCTTTCTCGCCCTTCGCGAAAACCAGAATTTTTACTTTTTTCCCGGTGCCGTGCGGAAGAACGACCGTTCCGCGCACCATCTGGTCCGCCTGCTTGGGGTCCACGCCAAGTTTGACCGCCAGATCAACGGTCTCATCGAACTTTGCTCTGGCGGTTTTCTTGGCAAGACCAACAGCCTCTTCGACGCCGAACATTTTTTTGCGGTCCACCAGTGCTGCCACTGCTTGGTACTTCTTCCCAGCCATGTTTCCTCCTCGCGGTACGAACGGCCGTTGACGACCTCCCGCATAAAAAATTGAAGGGGAATGGAAGAGGGACAATCTGCAGTACCGACTTCCAGATCCCACCCGACACTTGGACGATGGTGTTAATCGACGATTTCCAGCCCCATGCTTTTTGCAGAGCCCTCGATCATCCGCATGGCCGAATCAACATTTGCCGCATTGAGATCCGGAAGCTTTGTCTGTGCGATCTCCTTTATTTGGGAGCGGGTCACCTTGCCGACTTTTTCCTTGTTCGGCGTACCGGAGCCCTTGATGATCCCGGCTGCCTTTTTCAGGAGCTCGGCGGCTGGCGGGGTCTTGGTGATAAAGGTGAACGAGCGGTCGGAGTAGACCGAGATAATGACGGGAACGATGGTCTCGCCCATCTTCTGGGTCTTCGCGTTGAAGGCCTTACAGAACTCCATGATATTAACGCCGTGCTGGCCGAGGGCAGGACCCACCGGCGGCGCCGGATTCGCTTTACCTGCAGGAACTTGAAGTTTGATTTTTGCTGTAATTTCCTTAGCCATCTGGCATACTCCTCTATTATTTTATCACTAATAAACTCTCACACCGTATAATTCCATTGTATCAGATTATTTGGCGTCTTTTTCCCGCTCTACCTGAAGGAATTCGAGCTCTACTGGCGTCGAACGCCCGAAAATGCTCACCATCACCCGGAGTCGGCCTTGCGCAGGATTGACATCTTCCACCGTACCGATAAAGCTGCTGAACGGTCCGTCGATAACTCTGACGCGATCCCCCTTCTGGTACGCTTGCTTGGGCTGCGTCGGAGCCACCGCTCCCTCTTCTGTCTGCTTGAGGATGGTCTTCACTTCATCATCGCTCAAGGGCGTAGGGTTCGTGCTGCCTCCTACGAATCCGGTCACCTTGGGAGTTTCTTTGATGATGTGCCACGTATTATCATCCATCTCCATTTCAACGAGGATATAGCCGGGGAAAAATTTGCGCTGCGATTTTCGTTTTTTCCCGCCCTTGATTGATAAAATCTCTTCCGTCGGAACAAGGATTTGTCCTATTTTTTCCTGAAGGCCAAGCTTCGACACTGTCTCCAGGACACTGGTCTTTACCTTGTTCTCAAAACCTGCATATGTATGAACTACATACCAATTCATCGGCATAGTGATCTCTACCTAAAGGCAATGGTCATTAGTCTTGCCAACCCCATATCTACCAGTCCCAAAAAAAAGGCGCAAATAAGCACGGTGATTATCACCACCCAGGTAGAACCAATGACCTCCCTCCTTGTCGGGAACACAACCTTCTTGAGTTCCAGCTTGACCTCTTGAAAAAATTCCACCAACTTATTAAACATGCAAGCCTCTTTCCGCACAGGATTCTGGAAAAATGGCAGGCCAGGAGGGACTCGAACCCCCAGCAGCCGGATTTGGAGTCCGGAGCTCTACCATTAGAGCTACTGGCCTGTGTCCTAACCCCGCATCGCCATGCATTTCCAGGCTATGCCTTCGTTTCCTTGTGCACAGTGTGTTTACGACAGAACCGGCAATATTTATCAAGGTTAAGCTTGTCTGGCGTGTTCCGTTTGTTCTTAGTCGTTGAATAATTTTTGCGCTTGCATTCACCGCAAGCGAGAAGAACGATTTCCCGCATGATAATGGCCTCACTCGTATTGAATTTCTGATGTTGAATCGCGTTTTTCGGTTTTCATTTCGCGATCACCAAACCACTCGTGGCTTACTCGATCACCTGGGTGATAACGCCGGCGCCCACGGTGCGGCCGCCCTCGCGGATGGCGAAGCGCAGGCCCTGGTCCATGGCGATCGGGGTGATGAGTTCTACGCTGCAGGTCATATTGTCCCCGGGCATGACCATCT
>DASPQB010000097.1:0-24354 GCA_035625205.1 Nitrospirota bacterium
TGGTTGACGTAAGAGATGTGTACGGACCGGCTGCTGTTGCGACATGGAAAGAAACCACCGGAAAGCCGCCAACATTCTGAACGGCAATGTTCGATATGGTCGCATCCACCTTCCCTTGGAGAAGGCTATGCGTGCCGAAAACAATCGGCGCCGTGCCTGCCGGGCCTTGCGGTCCTGTCGCGCCGGCCGTGCCCGTTGCCCCGGTTGCCCCGGTCGCACCGGTCGCACCGGTATCGCCAGTGCTACCTTTACAACCGGCCATAAGACCGACTGCAAAAATCAGCATGCAACACAGTGCTACATACATGAACAACTTTGAGTAAGACTGCGTTTTCATTATGTTCCCTCCTTATAATAAATATATTGAAAATCCACAAAACAAGCAGTTTGAAAAGTACAACCTGCAACTACAATAAATTTCCCCTCCTTTTCTAGTCTAGATTTTTTATTGTGTTTTAATTCCTGGCAATAATGAGAGAGCTATTATATTCAATAAACTACATATAATTGCAGATAAACAATTAGTTCATTTGAACCATCAATAGCTGCAACAAAAATGCCATTAAATAAATATTATTAAATAACAATTAGTTATTGTTAAAGATGGTCTGAAATATTACTTAACATGATGGCATTCGCTCAAAAATAGTGCGGATTCTCCAACAAACTGTTGGTTTTCCAACTGCTGTTTCTTATAATTTTTCTGTTCCCTACTGCAACTCTAGGTCTGAGCTAGGAACTTAAGATAAGTTGGTTGAATAACATTTCGAAGACAAAGTTATTTTAGCACAAAAAACCACAAGTCGTGTCGCTAATATCTTTCGAAGAGCCGTTAAATCGAAACATGCACGTTTCGTTCGCGGATTGATCGTCATCGAACCATAGAAAAATATAAAAACAAAGCTGGAGAATTATTAAGAAGAGGGCAGGCATGTCAATTGAGCGAGATTGGTCCCGAACTTTCAGGATAGACGATACTCGTCAATCACTAGGATGATGACAGCGTAGGGGTGCAAATTTTCCCTGCTTGACCGCGTTTTGTCAGGGGCCAGGAGAATCATGTGGGATTGCTTTTGTCAAGGTATCCTGGGATGTCATTTTACCAGACCGAAGAATTCTCTTATCTTAGAGAGCATCTTTCCCGAAACGTCTTTCTTACGTCGTTCAAGCGCGGATGCGTCGAGGCGTTCGCGCTCGGCATCGAGACCTGCCTGACGTTCTGAGAGAATGCGGCTGAGTGATTCAGCGATGGAAGGATTATTAACGAGCGTAGTACCGAAACTGCCTTTGTCAATGACGATGAATTCTGCATCCTCTTTCACGTGAATGCTGGCGGTACGAACAGCGCCAGTGAGCAGACTCATTTCTCCAAAAAAGTTTCCCGGTCCAAGTGTAGCTACGACTGCTTTTTCTCCGGGGGATTTTTCCACAACCACGTCTACCTTGCCGCTTTTAATGATGTAGAACGAATCGCCCTGGTCGCCTTGCCGCACGGGTACCTCTCCCACTGAATAAGTCTCGGTCCTTACCTGGTTCACGAGGTTCTTAAGCTCTACCTTCGAGAGAGCAGTAAGCATTTCCACTTTTTCCATCAGCACCAGGCTTTCCTCGGCCTGCCCTTCTCGGTCGGCCAGTGCGCTTTCCGGAGTAACGTGCGTGAGACGGACGTCTCTGATCGGCATGGGGATGTTGATCCCAGCCCGTTTGAACCGGTACCAGAGAAGATTCATGATCTCAGCCTCGATATCGACATACTGTGCAAAGTCGCTGATGGTATACCGGAGCTCGTAGTGGACCGAGAAATCTCCATAGTTCGTCACCCGAATGAGCGGCGCGGGCCGTTTGCTCACGCCCTGCACGTCCATTAGTACGTCGAAAATGACTTTTTTTACCTTGTTTGGGGGGGCGGCGTAATGCACACCGATATTCAATTTTCTGGTCATGAGCGTATTCGGTAAACTGTAGTTTACCACCGCTTCGCTTAGCACTTTGCTGTTCGGGATGAACACTTCGTTGTGTTCGATGGTCCTTATCCGCGTGGAGCGGAGCGATATGTCCATGACGTGGCCTTCATAGCCACCAGCCGAAATCCAGTCGCCCTGTTTGAGAGGCTTTTCGAGATGTATTGTGAGTCCTGCCAGCATATTCGCCAGCGTGCTCTGAAACGCCAAACCAATCGTTGCAGTCAGCACAGTTGTCGTCGCGATGAGCGACGTGACGTTGATGTCCAGAATTTCTTTGAGCAGGATGAGGGCCACCACCACGATGATGACGGTGGTAATGATGTTCTTGAACGCGGCCGGAAAGCTCCCCTGTTTCCAACGGACCACGAAGAGGTCGCCGTAGATGTACAGGCCGAGCCGGAGTGCCGCGAAGGTAAAAACGAGCCAGGAGACAAAATTCATCTGGCGCGAAAGAGTTGGATGGGTCTCAGCGGCCCCGAGGTGCAGGAATATCTGGATGGACAGGAACAGCGCTATGAGCTTGAGACCAGTTCCTATGGGCTTTAGCAGGGCCGACATCTTTGAAAGAAATCCAATGGCGATGTAGCTGCCGACATAAATGAGCACGCTAAGGACCAAAGCCCACAAAAGAGATGCGGTGAGGTCATTTACGATTTCCATGGAAAGCTCCCTTGCACAGATTCGTACCAACGAATATGATGCCGTCGAAAGAGCTCAGGTTGATCGCGGAGAGCACGAAGGAAACGTGGCACTTCACACAGGTCCTATTGCCCGTGCCCTTTTTACGGTTTCTCATGTTCATTTCTTCGACAGCATGGAATTGATCTCTCCCCAAAGTTCCTTCATGCCGAGTCCGCTTTTTGCGGATGTAAGAATCAAAGGCCCTGTGAGGCCTAATTCTGCCCTGACAGCTCTCCCCGCCCGCTCTGTCTCCTGCCGGTTCAGCTTGTCTGACTTTGTCAAGGCGTAAATTGCCGGGATGTTATACTGCCGCAACCATTCGATAAGCCGCACATCGCGTTCATCCGGTATTCTCCTACTGTCGAGAAGCACGACGACGGCGACGAGACGAGGGGAGCTTTTCAAATACCCTTCGATCATGGGTGCCCACGCGTCGGTGACCGCCTGCGGGACTCGTGCGTAGCCGTAGCCGGGAAGATCAACAAAGTAGAATGAACCGTTAATGACGAAAAAATTGATGAGTTGGGTCTTGCCCGGTGTTGCACTGGTCTTCACAAGGTTCTTGCGATGAAGCAGTGCATTGAGGAGCGAAGATTTTCCCACATTCGAGCGGCCGGCGATAGCTATCTGCGGCTTCCCATCTCTCGGAAACTGTTCTGGCCCTGGCGCACTGACGACAAATTCAGCAGAAAGGATTTTCATGGTTCGGTAGATGCAAGTCAGAAGCCGGAATCAAAACTAAAAAAAAGATGCAAGATTACGATTTCGAATCCTGCATCTTTATTGTACTGGCCGCTTTCCGCTCTTTGACAGCTACGCTATTTTCTCGTAGATGAGCAGGGGCTCAGCACCGTCATTGATCACTTCTTCATTGATGACGCACTCCCTGATACCCGGCTGCGATGGCACGTCGTACATCACGTTCAGCATCACGTCCTCGAGTATCGCCCGGAGACCGCGTGCTCCCGTCTTTCTGTTAATCGCTTTCTTGGCGATCGCATTCATGGCACCTTCGGTAAAGCGCAGCTTGCATCCTTCCAGAGCGAGCAGTTTTATGTACTGCTTGGTCAACGCGTTTTTGGGACGCGTCAGGATATCGATGAGAGCATGTTCATCGAGCTCTTCGAGAGTAGCCACCACCGGCATGCGTCCAATGAATTCCGGGATGAGGCCATACTTCAACAGATCCTCTGGCTGGAGCGCAGCAAGCATTTCGCTCAGTTTCCGTTCCAGTTTACTCTGGATATCGGCCCCGAAGCCCATGGTTTTTTTACCAACCCGCTGCTCAATGATAGATTCGATCCCTACGAACGCCCCACCGCAGATGAACAGGATGTTCTTGGTGTCCACCTGGATGAATTCCTGGTGGGGATGCTTGCGGCCGCCCTGAGGCGGGACGCTCGCTACTGTCCCTTCGATCAGTTTAAGGAGCGCCTGCTGAACGCCCTCCCCTGACACGTCGCGGGTAATCGATGGGCTTTCAGACTTGCGGCTGATCTTATCGATCTCGTCGATGTACACTATCCCGCGCTGGGCTCGCTCAACATCGTAGTTTGCGCTCTGGAGAAGTTTGAGGATGATATTCTCTACGTCTTCTCCCACATAGCCTGCCTCGGTAAGCGTCGTAGCGTCGGCGATCGTGAACGGCACATCAAGAATGCGCGCCAAGGTTTGGGCAAGCAGCGTCTTGCCGACGCCCGTTGGTCCAATCAGCAAGATATTGCTTTTCTGCAGTTCCACCTCGTCTCCAATCTCCTGCTGGATACCGATCCGCTTATAATGATTATGCACGGCCACCGAAAGAATTTTCTTGGCCCGTTCCTGACCGATTACGTACTCGTCGAGAGAGCGTTTGATTTCGGATGGTTTCGGCAGGCGCGGAATCTTCGCCTCTTTTGCCTCCTCCCACTCCTCTGCGATGATTTCGTTGCAAAGGTCTACGCATTCATTGCAGATAAACACCGACGGCCCCGCAATAAGTTTTTTCACTTCTTCCTGCCCCTTGCCGCAAAACGAACACTTAAGGGGGGTAGTATGCTGTTCTTTTTTGTTTGTCATACGTTTACTTCTCCTTAGCGACGCGGGACACTTTCTTGGAAATGACCTCATCTACAATTCCATACGTTTTTGCGTCCTCGCCGGACATAAAAAAATCACGATCCGTATCGGTCCGTATCTTCTCGAGCGGCTGACCGGTATGGTTCGATAAGATGTTGTTCAGGGTATCCTTCATGTTCAGAATCTCCCGGGCATGAATTTCGATGTCCGTAGCTTGACCCTGAAAACCGCCCATGGGCTGATGGATCATGACGCGCGCATGAGGCAGAGAAAACCGCTTGCCCTTCGTGCCGGCAGCCAAAAGCAGGGCACCCATACTCGCCGCCTGCCCGATGCATATGGTCGAGACAGATGACTTTATGTAGTTCATGGTGTCATAGATAGCGAGACCTGCAGTAACAATGCCGCCCGGTGAATTGATATAAAGATAAATATCCTTATCCGGATCATCGGCCTCCAGGAAGAGGAGCTGCGCAATCACCGTATTTGCCACGATGTCATCGATTGCCGTCCCAAGAAATATGATCCTGTCCTTCAGGAGGCGGGAATAAATATCATACGCCCGCTCACCACGGCTTGTCTGTTCAACAACTATGGGAATTAATGACATTATTTCTCCTAATCTTATATTTCAATTTTTATTATAACTCTTCTTTGCCCGTGAAAGCAAGAGACTGAGAGTCTTTTCCCGCATCAACGAGGATCTTAAGTTCTCAAGTCCACCGTCGAGCGATTCATAATATTTTTTGACCTCCTCAGCCGTCTGTCCGGAACTACGGGCCAGAGCCGCGATGGCGGACGTGAGTTCCTGGTCAGTGACATCAATCTTTTCTTTTTCTGCAATCACGTCGAGCAGCAGAATACCCTTTACGCGCTTTTCCGCCAGCGGTTTATTCTCTTCGCTGAATTTTGCAAAGTCAAAGGATTTCACGTCACTTCCCTGACGCGCCAGTCGGGTTGCGTGGGATCGCGCCATGGACTTGAGTTCCCGATCTACCATGCCCGGAGGAATGTCGAAGGTATGGGCATCTACCACTTTCGAAAGCAGCTCTTCGCGCTGTTCAGATACCTGGTCGTTTTTCTTCCTGTATTCTATGTCCTTTTTAATCCCCTCTTTGAGCTCATCCACTGTCGCATTGTTGCCAATGTCCTTCGCGAAATCATCGTTCAATTCGGGCAGCACCTTCTTTTTGATCTCCTTCAGAGTGATGGTAAAGGTTGCATCCTTGCCAGCCAAGTCCTTGTTGGTGTAATCAGCCGGAAACGTGACCCTGATCTCACGTACTTCACCGCGATTCATGCCAACGAGCTGGTCCTCGAAGCCAGGGATCAGGGAATTCGATCCAAGGGACAGCATATAATCTGCAGCCTTGGCTCCCGCTATTGTCTTTCCGTCCCGGAATCCCTCGAAATCGATGATTGCCGTGTCGTTTTTCTCGAGTGGCCGGCCTTCAACAACCTCAAGCTGGGCGTACATCTCACGAAGGCGCTCGATTGTCTGGTTGACCTCTTCGTCGGTTACAGAGACAGTCGATTCCTTAACCTCAATGCCATCATAAGTGCCGAGTTCGAAAATTGGCCGCACCTCGACGGTCGCCACGAAGGTGAGTGGTGAATTTTTGATAAGTGTTGATACATTGTCGATCTCGGGCATATCAACGGGATTCAACTTATGCTCGTGGACCGCCTTCAGATAGGATTCGGTGACGAGCCTATGCACTACCTCGTTCCTCACTTCGTCACCATAATGTCTCTCAACAATATTTTTCGGCGCCTTGCCGGGACGGAATCCAGGGATTTTCGCTTTCTTACCAACGTCTGCAAGTGCCTTGTCCAACTCTTTGGTTACTTCATCAGGTGTAAGTTCTATAGTCAGTTTTTTCTTGACCGTAGTGATATCCTCTACAACCGATTTCATTTTTTACCGCCTTCTCTAAAAGAGTATGAGCCCAATCGGGATCTATCGTTTCTTGCGAACCATGATTTTGCAAGTTTTGTTTTGTGCTCCCACCTTTACCTTTATCAGTATACGGTAGTATTGGTGCGAGAGGGGGGACTTGAACCCCCACGGTCACCCACCAGATCCTAAGTCTGGCGCGTCTGCCAGTTCCGCCACTCTCGCAGAAGTTGATAAAAAGAAAGCAGTGAGCATTGTGCAGCATCCCGCTCAACGGATTCCTGCCCATTACCCACTGCTCCTTAATTTTGCTATGGTGAGCCGTGAAGGAGTCGAACCTTCGACCCGCTGATTAAGAGTCAGCTGCTCTACCAACTGAGCTAACGGCCCGTAAGTACTGAGAGTTCCACGTGCAAAGCGGCTTCATTATACGTATCTTTGACTCTGGATGCAACAAGAAAATTAACGTACAGGAAGAACCCAGTTGCGCAGGGGAACCGTCCTCTTCAATCTCTCGGGTCGTGGTTATTTGCCATAAGGCATCGCTCCATTATCGAACGATCGCGCAATAGCCGCAATGAATCTGGTGCGCCCGGCGGGATTCGGACCCACGACCTTTGGCTTCGGAGGCCAACGCTCTATCCAGCTGAGCTACGGGCGCACGTTTACGTTATCGTTTACAGATTGATGTCTGCGATTTAGTCCTGAACTTAACGACTCAAAACTCCAGGCCCACAACTACGGATGACGATTTCTCAACGTGAAGTTTTTATGGTGCGCCCGGCAGGAGTCGAACCTGCGGCCTGCGGATTCGAAGTCCGACGCTCTATCCAGCTGAGCTACGGGCGCAGTCACTGTCCAGAGAAAAAAGAGACGGCCAAGGCAGCCGTCTCTATAATAAAAAATGGGGTGAGCGACGGGGCTTGAACCCGCGGCCACAAGGGCCACAACCTTGTGCTCTACCAACTGAGCTACGCCCACCATGAAATTATCATTATGGATTTTGAATGTGTGGATTTTTTTATTGTAATGTGTCATCTCCAATTTGTCAATGATCAATCCAAAGGCTGTAATCGTCCTTCACAATGAGTTCAATTGGCGCGCCTGAAGGGATTCGAACCCCTGACCCACAGCTTAGAAGGCTGTTGCTCTATCCACCTGAGCTACAGGCGCATTCAATATGCAGAATTCGGACCGATGAATCCGGAATTTGAAAGACCGTAGCCCATGCCTCTCATTCCGCATTTAAATGGTCGGGGCGAGAGGATTTGAACCTCCGACTTTCTGCTCCCAAAGCAGACGCGCTACCGGGCTGCGCCACGCCCCGAGGTACTTCGCTGCTGTTTACCCCTTACTTGTAGGCCATATAATACTCACACTCCTACACATTGTCAAGCGCTATGTATCCGCTAAACAAGCAGATTCAGCCCTCCCGGTTACTCCTTCCAAGTTTTAGAGCAATCGATTTCTCCTTGAAATGCCCTTCATTTTAGACTATGATTGTTGCCATGCAAGACCGGGCATGTTCTGCTATCAAGTTTTTCGAAAAAAACTGAGTCGCAGCGTTCAAGCTTGAGTTCGGCAATCATGTCAGGGGTGACATCCCCGCATTAAAGAGATGACGACTGATTTCCCCCGGAGATTCAATTTGTGGAGTATGACCGCAACATGAGGGACAATGTAACCAGCATCCAGTTCGCCGGTAGCAAATTGTTCAGCCGGTAAAACCCTACATCCTTGTAGATAAAGTAGCCGAGTAAATACCTGACGATGCTCACATATATAGTAAAACGCACGCTTCTGATGATCCCTATCCTGCTCGGCATCACGGTGCTCAGCTTCGGCGTTATGCGTCTTGCCCCCGGCGGGCCGGCGGAGGCGCAGATGGATTTCTCAGCAAAGGCATCGGCGGAAGCACGGGAGCGGCTCCGAAAGCTATATGGCGCAGACCAGCCGTTTTACAAACAGTATGCGACGTGGCTTGGCAAGTTCATGACCCTCGATTTTGGCGAAGCTTTTGCTGACGGCAGAAAGGTCAAGGACAAAATCCTCGAGCGTCTCCCCATCACGCTCACGATAAACCTGCTGTCGCTTGGCTTGGTGCTTTTAATTGCCATACCCATCGGCATTATGTCAGCCACCCGTCAATACTCGCTCCTCGACCGTTTCTCCACCATGTTCGTCTTCATCGGTTTTTCTACGCCATCGTTCTGGCTGGCGCTTCTCCTTATCTACCTTTTCGGCGTTCAATGGGGTGTGCTTCCGATTTCAGGCATTCACAGCCTTGACATCTCGGGACTAACATTCTGGGGCAGGCTATCAGATGAAGCAAACCACCTGATCCTTCCCGTGTTCGTCTCCGCCTTTGGAGGGTTAGCAGGGTTTTCCCGGTATGTACGAAACAACATGCTCGAGGTCATGCGCCAGGACTATATCCGCACGGCCCGAGCCAAAGGTCTCTCCGAGGGAGTGGTCATCTACAAGCACGCGCTGCGTAATGCCCTTATGCCCGTGATCACCATTCTCGGTCTCGCTCTACCAGGGCTGATTGGCGGAAGCGCAATCATGGAACAGGTATTCGGCATTCCCGGCATGGGACAACTCATGTTCCAGGCCGTGTTATCTCGTGACTATAATCTGGCCATGGGTATCCTCGTGCCTGCGGCATTTCTTACGATGCTCGGCAATTTTCTCGCTGATATCGGCTATGCATTTACCGACCCCCGCGTGAGGCTTCGGTAACGCAAAGTGCGGAATGCTGTCTGATGTATGACAGATAAAACAGGGAACAACGATGAATAACGCGGAATCTTTCACGTCGCAGACTTTTCATTATCTGATGCAGAATAAACTCGCGGTCATCGGCGGGATCCTGGTTTTGCTTGTCTTCGTGCTGTCGATTTTTGCGCCGCGATTCGCTCCCTATGACCCGTCCAAAATCGACATCAAAAACATCCTTGTCGGCCCGAGTTGGTCGCATCTTCTCGGAACCGATGACCTGGGCAGAGATGTTCTCTCAAGAATGCTGTGGGGTGGAAGGATTTCACTTGAGGTCGGGTTCGTCGCAGTCGGGATTGCGACCATCATAGGCCTTATCCTTGGGTCCATTGCTGGATTTTACGGAGGCTGGATCGATAGCACCGTCATGCGGGCCGTGGACATTATGCTGAGTATCCCCACGATTTTTCTCGTGCTAGCCGTAATCGCTATACTAGAACCGAGCATCATCAACATCATGGTGGTGATCGGCCTCACGAGTTGGATGGAACCGGCCCGTCTTATTCGTGCGGAGTTCATATCACTCAAGGAGCGCGAGTTCGTGGTCGCCGCACGCGCTATCGGCGCAGCAGATAGCAGAATAATAATGAAGCACGTCCTTCCTAACGGCCTCGCTCCGATCCTTGTCTCCGCCACCATGGGTATTGGTGGCGCCATCCTCATCGAGTCTGCTTTAAGCTTCCTTGGCCTCGGCGTCCAGCCGCCTACACCATCCTGGGGTAGCCTCCTCTCCTCCGGCAAGGACAATATCGAGATTGCGTGGTGGCTCTCGGCCTTCCCAGGCCTCGCAATCCTTATTACCGTCCTCGGCTATAACCTCCTCGGCGAAGGTATCCGCGACGCACTTGATCCAAGACAAAGAGAATAGAGCACGTTACCTCAGCATTCCTCTACGGACATAGTGAGCAAAACGGCTTGTAATAATGTCTGTTAAAAATTGGGCAGGCGCTCAAAGGACGATACAAAGAGGAAATGATGCAACAGATGGCAAATTCGAGTTATCGAGCACATGGGGATTAGGATGAGATAGCGAAAAAAGTTAGTTGCGGTTTTCTTTGCGCCCATGGCAGTGGCTCTTATTTTTGCAGGCTGTTCTAAAACATCAGGCCCATCATCAGCGTCTTCAGGGGCATCCTCGAGCATACTTACAGATGAGGAGGCAGTCAAAGCAGTCAAAGCTTGGATCCAGACCCATCCGATGATGGCAACTCCTGCAGCAGATATCCTGGAATGAAGTAGCCGTACACAATGTGGCTCTTACACGTAGAAAGCATAATTTTCCGCTTCGGAATATATCGGCTTCAAGAAACGGAAGCTGTTCATCAAGATTATGGCTTTTCCTATGTACCGAGCGGAAGACAATAAGGGGAAGCCGTTTTGGGGCGTAAAAGAGGAAGAATAAGATGTTCGACTGACTATTATACAATTAAAACAAGGAAGAGTGGGAGAATACTCTAATCCTGACGCTTTGTCTTGGGTGGAATCGATGGAACTGTAATAAATGAAAGCAATGTTGCCGACAGTTGGCAAAGGCCTCTTTCACTTTAACGTGGCCTGTTTCCCGGCCTTCTTTTTGTTTGACCGATATCTTCCGATGGCCTTCGCGTGGGTATCGAAATCTTTCGAGAAAAAGTGGCTGCCATCGCCCTGGGCAACAAAGAACAGATAGTCAGCATTATCAGGATAGAGCGTAGCAAGAATGGAGCCCTCACCGGGGTTTGCTATCGGCCCGGGCGGCAATCCCTTGTGCAGATATGTGTTATACGGTGATTTCCGCTTAAGGTCTTGAGCTGTTACTTTCGTGATCCACGCCTTTGTTCCGTAGACCGCCGTCGGGTCCGCTTGAAGTTTCATGCCGAGTTTGAGGCGGTTGTGGTACACCGCTGCAATGAGTTTGCGTTCTGAAGGCACTTTTGCTTCTTTCTCAACAATCGAGGCGAGAGTTATAATCTGGTGTTCGCTAAAGCCGAGTTCCTTTGCACGGTTCCGGTAACTGTCAACGAATGCGGCTTTATAACGCTGGACCATTTTCCTGGGAATGTCTTCCATTTTGATTCCCTTGGGTAAAAAATATGTGTCCGGGAAGAGGTAGCCTTCGAGTGAATCGGCTTCAATGCCGAGGGAATGCACAAACTCCTTGTTCTTCACGAGTTTGATAAATTCCTGGGGATCGGAGACGAGCGGCGTACCGGAAAGCGTCCAGGCAATCTGATACACATTGTACCCTTCAGGGATCACCACTTCGTATTCAATAATTTTGCCTTTGCGCAAGGCATCAAGCACTTCCCAGAGGCTCATGTTCGTGCTTAATCCGTAGTAGCCTACCCGGACTTTGCGGCTGATGCCCTCAATCCTGCCGATGAGCTCGAAGTAGCCCCGATATCGAATGATACCTTCTTTCCGCAGCGTTGCCGCGATCGCCTTAAAACTCATCCCGTCGGTCACCTGGACTTCCTTCCACACCTTTTCGTTCGCAGGCGGCACAAAGAGCGCAATATAAAAATGAATGATGATGGTTAACATGGCTGTCGCAGCGAGAAATATCAGCCAAGGATTTTTCTTAAGCCCTCTGCGTATGCGATCCCACCGTCGCGGCTGTTTCTGTTCTTTTTCTCTTGGCACGGGTGATAACCTCGCTCCTAGCATTCATATGCTTCAACAGACAGTCATCGGGGGTGGACAGAGAATGCTACGGAAGTTGCAGAACCCTTTAAAAAAATTAAGAATATGGAATGACAGGAGGAAACAAAATCTGCTTCCCCAGTTATAACTGCCCCGATCTGAGTATTCCAATCAGTAGCCAAAGGCCCAACAAAGCTGCAATAACATACCCTATCAGACCGAATATTGGCAAGCCAAAAAGCATCGGCCCCTGTGCCGAGTGGATGATGATGGATGATGCCACGATGATGGAGGCGGTGATGACACTAAACGCCAGCCGGTTGCTCGACTTGTCGATGTCCTTGATCAGATTTTGCAGTTCTTCATGATGGATGTTGATCCGAATCTCGCCGTGCGTGACTTTTCTGAACGTGGCTTTGATCTGTCGCGGCAGGAGCGTCATGGTATCGACAAATTCCGACATGTTCTTCTTCATGTTTTGAGCAGCCCGAATGGGGT
Organism: Nitrospirota bacterium; assembly: GCA_035625205.1. GTDB lineage: Bacteria > Nitrospirota > UBA9217 > UBA9217 > UBA9217 > JAJYKN01. The sequence goes on from DASPQB010000097.1 coordinate 12,499, forward strand.
TTCGCCTGCGACGAATGAGGTCGGCCACATATGGTGTTGCCGCCTCGAAATAGTTGAACTCAGGATCAAGCTGTTTCAAAATACCCTCAAGGGTAATAAGCGACTTATCCATGAGATATAAGTTTGACGGCAGTTTCAGACGGTGCCTGAGCAGTATTTGGGTGACATGGTCAAGGTAGGCGCCGAAATCTATCTGTTTCACCTGCATGACGTAGTAGGGCTCGAGAAGTTCAACCAGGTCTTGCTTCATCTGTCGCTGAAATTGCTCTATATCGACGGACGCCTCAGACACGAACCCGAGTTCGACATACTGCCGGACGAGCGCGTCATAGTCATGGTTCGACAGGGCAAGAAAAATGGTCGCAAAATGCTCCATATTCTCCTCGGTAACACGGCCCATGATACCAAAGTCAACAAGCCCAAGCCTGCCATCCGGAAGCACAAAAATATTTCCCGGGTGAGGATCGGCGTGGAAGAAACCGTCCTGCAGCACCATTTTGAAATATGCCGCTCCACCTTTCCGGGCGATTTCCTTTCGATCGTACCCCTCGCGGTCAAGGCGGTCGTACTCATCGATCCTGATCCCTTCTATTTTCTCAAGGACAAGAACCCTCTTGCTCGATAAGTCGGTGTAGACCTGCGGCACGTAGAGAACCGGACTGTCACTGAAATTCTTACGGAGCTGTGTGGCGTTGGATGCTTCGATGAAAAAATCGAGCTCCCGTTTGATCGTATGCGCGAACTCATCAATAATGCCCGGGAGATCGTAGGGGGCGGTCTCAGGGAACCGTGCTTCGATGAGCTCGGCAAGCCATCGCATGATGCTGATATCCCGTTCAATGATACGCACGATATTGGGTCGCTGGACCTTTACGATGACCGCACTGCCGTCCCGAAGAGTAGCCCGGTGCACTTGGGCGATAGACGCGGCCGCTACCGGAACACTGTCAAAGGAAGCAAACAGCGTGCTAATCGTTGCCTTGAGATCTTCTTCAATTATTTTCGTTGCCTCAGCAGAAGGGAAAGGTGCGACGGAATCGGTTAATTTCAGGAATTCGCGGGAGTATTCGATGGGCAGCATGTCCGGGCGGCATGCCAACACTTGCCCGAATTTGATAAATGTCGGCCCCAGGTCCTCGAACATCAACCTGAGACGTTCGGGCATACTTATACGGTGCGCATTCGACGGGGGCTTTTCGAACGAAATAATTCTTCTGCTCAGCGAAAAGAACCGCTGAAGACCAAGCTGTTCGACAAGCTGGCCGAATCCATGACGGGATGCCACTCCAATAATCCGGCCAATTCGCGGGATATCCCGGATGTATCTTCTCCTGAAGCCGAAACGAGGCATTAGTGCCGATGGGACAGGGGTTTAGTCCCCGCCCTTTCCGCTGCCTCCCTCAAGTTTCGAGAGCCGCGCCGACAGGCTCTGGATTTTTTTCTCCAGGCTTGCCATATCATCGCGTGTCGGGATATTGAACTTTTCAAAGGCGGCAGATATCGCATCCTTAAGCTTGTGGTCCATATCCTTGGTGCTCTCCTCGGCCTTGGAGACCCATTCTTTCACTAGCGTAGCGCCCTCGTTCTTGGAAAGCTCACCTGCCTTGACCAACTCGTCGATAAACTCCTTGGCTTTCTCTTGCGCACCCAGTCCTGCCAGCATTGCCTTCTTGATGACCTCTGCAACCGTCATGGTAGCCTCCTTTATGGATTATGTCTGCCGCTGCTCTTCAATTCTTTTTAATTATACCATACAACGCGTCAAGCGCGGCGTCTAGTTTTCCGGGATCTTTTCCCCCGGATTGGGCCAAATCGGGTTTGCCTCCGCCGGTGCCTCCCAGAATGGGTGCAATTTCCTTGATAATCTTGCCTGCATGAAACCGATTAGTGAGATCATGGGACACCATTACAATAAGTATCACTTTCTCGTCTTTTGCCGACCCAAGCGCCAGGATTCCGGTTCCAAGCTTTTCCCGGAGCTTATCTCCGAAGTCCCTCAGATCCTTTTGCTCCATGTTGTCCATGCGTTTAACGAGGACCTTGACTCCGTTAATTTCTCTCGCTTCCGATATCACATCGCCGGCTTGAGACGATTGGAATTTGTGCTTGAACTTATCGAGTTCTTTTTCCAGGTTCCTGACCTGGGCCACGATTTTTTCAACACGAGGGACCACATCAAGATCGGTTGTCTTGAGCAGCTGTGCGATGTCGCGGAGACCCCGCTCCTCGCGCTTGAATGTCCGGTATGCACGCCTGCCCGCCACAGCCTCAATCCTGCGTACACCCGCGGCAACCCCGGCCTCGGAAATAATTTTGAAAGAACCGATTTCTCCACTGGCCCGCGTATGCGTTCCGCCGCACAGTTCCTTGCTTACCTCTTTCACCGTTACCACCCGCACCTTGTCGCCGTATTTTTCATCAAAGAGCGCCATGGCGCCTGAGGCGACGGCCTGGTCGATATCCATTACCACGGTCTCCACAGGATGATTCTCGATGATGCGCTCGTTCACAATGTCCTCAATCCGTTCCCGCTCCCGCTCCGTGAGTGCCGTGTAATGCGTAAAATCGAAACGCAGCCTCTCGGGAGCTACAAGCGAACCTGCCTGCTTCACGTGCTCGCCCAAGACCGACCGGAGTGTAGCATGCAGAATATGGGTAACTGTATGGTGACGGGCAGTGTCCCCTCGGTCCTCAGCCTCCACTTTTGCGAGCACAGCATCTCCGGTTTTGAACACTCCCTTCTTTACCTTGCCTTTGTGCACGATGAGATTTTCGACAGGCTTGATCGTGTCTGTTACTTGAAACTTGGCAGCCTCGCCTAACAGTTCGCCTTTATCGCCAACCTGCCCTCCTGAGGCTGCGTAAAAAGGAGTAATATCGAGGACTATCTCGATATCGTCGCCCTCGTGTGCCACAGCAACTTCTTTATCTCCTTTAATGATTGCAAGGACAGACCCTGTCCCTTCGAGAGTGTCGTAGCCGGTAAACACCTGTCTTGTGATACCGGCGGATATTTCCTTATAGACAGGTTTGATTATTTGTTCACCCGAGCCTGCCCACGCTGCCCGGGCCTTTTCCCGTTGCTCTTGCATAGCGCGGCGGTATCCGGCCTCATCAAGTTCAAGTTGCATGTCGCGGGCCATATCGGCAACCAGATCGAGTGGGAACCCGAAGGTATCGTACAATTTGAAAAGTACTTCGCCCGGGATCGTTTTTGCACCCGTAGCCTTGAGTTTTTCCGCTGTATCGTTCAGCAGTGCTAAGCCGGACTCCAGGGTTGTGGCAAACCGCTCCTCTTCAAGGAGGACGACCTTCGCGACGTGCTCGCGGCTGTCAACCAACTCTGGATAGGCTTCACGCATCTCATCCACAACAGCGCCGGTCAGTCTATACAGAATAGGTTTACTAATTCCGATGAGTCTCGCATAACGGCTTGCACGCCGGATAATCCTGCGAAGTACATACCCTCTCCCCTCATTCGAGGGCAGTACGCCGTCGGAAATGAGGAACGTCATGGCCCTCAAATGGTCTGCGATGACCTGGTAGGAGATGTCTGCCTGTTTATCTTTGTGATAGGGAACACCTGCCAGGGTGGCGATCTGTTTAATGATGGACTGGAACAGGTCAGTCTCGAAGTTCGTCCTTACTTTCTGGACCACAGACGACAGACGTTCCAACCCCATACCCGTGTCGATGGAGGGTTTAGGGAGCGGTGTGAGTTTGCCGGTCTCATCGCGATTATATTGCATAAAAACCAGGTTCCAGATTTCGAGATACCGGTCGCAGTCACACCCGACCGCGCAGTCAGGCTTTCCACATGACATCTCCTCTCCCTGGTCAATGATGATCTCTGAACAGGGGCCGCAGGGGCCCGTGTCTCCCATAGACCAGAAGTTGTCCTTCTCACCGAGCCGCACGATACGGTCTGCCGGGATTTTCGCAATGTCCTGCCAGAGCTTGAATGCCTCATCGTCATCCTTGAAGATCGTAACCCAGAGTTTCTCTGTCGGGAGCTTCACGACCGTTGTCAGAAATTCCCAGGCAAAAGCAATGGCGTCCTTTTTAAAGTAGTCGCCGAAGGAGAAATTGCCGAGCATCTCGAAAAATGTGTGATGACGAGCCGTGTGGCCGACATTTTCAAGATCGTTATGCTTGCCGCCTGCCCGCACGCACTTCTGGGAGGTTACCGCCCGCTTGTAGTCGCGAATGTCCTCGCCGAGAAAGACGCCCTTGAACTGCACCATGCCCGCATTGGTAAATAACAGCGTCGGGTCACTCTTTGGCAGAAGTGACGAACTGGGAACGACCTTGTGCCCGCGTTCGGCAAAATAGTCCAGGAACATCTTTCGTAATTCATATGATTTCAAGTCTTGCTCCTTAGGTGCAGAAAATTAACGTAACGAAGGATGATTACATGCATACTCAGGTTGCAACGGCCCTATTTTTAAACGGTATGTAGAACAGCAAGGAACAAAAGAAAAACCGCGGAAGATTCTACCTCTGTCTGCTTGACCCCCTCCGGCGAAAACGCCTAGCAGGGGGAATGTGCAGACATTAGCTCAATTCGAGTTTGCGTTAAACCATGTTCGTCGCTGGTTACAAAGTCATACCCCAGATCTCAAGATGGCCCTGATCACATCAAACGAAAAGCCCCTGCGTTCCAGAAAACCGGCGAGACGTCTGTACCTGGTCTTCCGGTCAACTGATTTCATAGAAGCGAGTTTTCTCTCTGCCGCCTTTTTGGCGGTCTCGATTTCCGTATCATGTTCAAAAATCCGGGAAAGCGTCTCGTTTATAACCTGGCGTTCAATCCCCTTGTTCCCCAGTTCTCGTCCAATCCTGCGTTTGCCCCACCCGCACAGTCTGATCCGGCTGGAAGCAAACTGCTCTGCAAACAGGCTATCGTTGACATAGCCCAACTGAGCCAGAAATTCAAGGACCGCATCAATCACAGCGTCATTAAACGTTTTTGCCTGAAGTTTCTGCCTCAGTTCCGCACAGCTTCTCGGCCGGTACGTGAGAAGGCGATAAGCCTCACTCTTGGCCCGGACAAACATCTTGTCATAACTGTCCGTCCTCTTTTCCGCGGCCCCCACCCTCTCTTCTAACTCCCCATTCCTCATTCTGCTGTCGTTCCCTTGAACCTTCAACTTTCCGTTCATCCCATTCCTGCGAAGACCTGAGTTTATTGGAGGAGGAGCATGCCATTCAGGAGAATCTCACGGCGAAGCCTGTTCTCGCGTAAATTTATCTGTCCCCGAACCGGTCTATTTTGAATTCGGTGCCGCCGGTTCCCGGCTTCATCCCGGTTTTCCGCCTCTCATCCTCATCCATCGCCATGTCACTTGTGGACTGGATCCCCTTGACCTTAAGGGCGAAGTCGTCAGGATTGGTCGCCGTCAACAGCGCCTCATCATAGGTTATATATCCCTTTTTGTAGAGCATAAGGAGCGATTGGTCAAATGTCTGCATGCCATAGTGCGTGAGCCCTTGAGCGATAATCGACGGGATCTGACGCGTCTTGGCGTCATCGATGATGGCCTCTCGGATCGACAAGGTTCCTAGAAGAACTTCCGCGGCCGGTACGCGCCCGGTTCCGTCTGCTTTGGCAACAAGCCTCTGGGAGATAATTCCCTTGATCACCGAAGCAAGCTGCATCCGGACCTGCTTTTGCTGGTACGGCGGGAACACCGTGATGATCCGATTGATCGTTTCAGCCGCATCAAGGGTATGAAGTGTTGAGAGAACAAGGTGCCCCGTTTCCGCAGCGGTGAGGGCCGTCGAAATAGTCTCGAAATCGCGCATTTCGCCCACGAGGATCACGTCAGGGTCCTGACGAAGCGCGCTCCTGAGCGCGTCACTGAAACTGAACGTATCAGATCCTATCTCTCGCTGGTTTACAATGCTCTTCTTATCTCTATGGAGGAATTCGATCGGGTCTTCGATTGTGATGATGTTCGCGGTACGGGATGTATTAATATAATCGATCATGGCGGCAAGGGTTGTTGATTTACCGCTTCCCGTTGTGCCCGTCACGAGGATGAGGCCGCGCTGCTCATTCGCTATCTTCTGCAGCACCGTCGGGAGCATGAGATCCTCGAAAGTCAGGATCTTGCCGGGGACCTGTCGAAATACCATGCCTACGCTTCCGCGCTGCTGGAACACATTCACGCGGAATCGACCGAGTCCCGGTACGGCATAAGCCATGTCGAGCTCGTTCTTTTCTTTGAACCTGGCCTTCTGGGCGGGATTCATTATGCTGAGCGCAATGGTCAGTGCATCTTCCTGCGTCGTCCGTTTTTCCGTTTCGATCGGAGAAAGCCTCCCGTCAATCCGAAGGATGGGGGGAACGCCGACTTTCAAATGCAGGTCAGACGCTCGTTTTTCAAAAGTCGCTTTAAGCAGATCATTCAGGTTCATTTATGCCTCCGCATGTTTTTCGGACTTCATCCCTTTTGCTGTTTTTCCACCTTTTTCCGGAATGCTCTCTTTTTCCTTTGCCGGTGCTGCGGCAGCTAACGCGTCAGGCGCAACGGCACCTGGTAGTCCCGCAGCCTGCCGTACCTTCGTCTCGATCTCCTGGGCCATATCCGCATGATCGTGAAGGAACTGTTTTACATTTTCCCGTCCCTGGCCGATCCTCGTCCCGCTGTACGAGAACCACGCACCGCTCTTTTCGATGATATTTTTCTCGACGCCAATATCGATGATCTCGCCGATCTTGGATATTCCTTCATTGAACATGATATCGAATTCGGCTGCCCGGAACGGCGGCGCGATCTTGTTCTTCACGACTTTGACTTTCACTCTTCCGCCGGTCACCTCCTCGCCTTCCTTGATCGCCGAGATTTTGCGGATATCGAGCCGGACCGAAGCATAAAATTTGAGCGCATTGCCACCCGTCGTGGTTTCTGGGTTCCCGAACATCACTCCGATCTTCATGCGGATTTGGTTGATAAAGATGAGGGTGGTGTTGGACTTGCTGATTGCACCGGTCAGCTTTCTGAGCGCTTGGCTCATGAGCCGTGCCTGAAGCCCCATGTGCGCGTCCCCCATCTCGCCTTCAATCTCGGCGCGTGGCGTGAGCGCTGCAACAGAGTCCACGATGATCACGTCGATGGCTCCGCTCCGCACGAGGGTCTCGGTGATTTCAAGTGCCTGCTCTCCCGTATCGGGCTGGGAGATGAGCAGGTCATCGGTGCGCACACCCAGCTTGCGTGCATAGATTATGTCGAGGGCGTGCTCCGCATCGATAAAGGCTGCCTGGCCTCCTGCCTTCTGCGCCTCGGCGATCATGTGGAGCGCCAGCGTGGTCTTACCCGAAGACTCAGGGCCGTAGATCTCGATGATTCTCCCCCGCGGCACGCCGCCCACACCCAGCGCGATGTCCAGGCCAAGCGATCCGGTAGATATTGCGGGAATGCCTGCGGGAACTTCCTCCCTGCCCAGACGCATGATCGAGCCTTTGCCAAACTGCTTTTCAATCTGGCCAACCGCCAGTTCTAATGCCTTTAATTTGTCTTTATCCGCCATTCCATTCTCCTTTCGCCGCTGCGCGGCTGTCCAGTATTTACTTACATGTTGCTGAACGTTGCTCATTGTGCTTACTTAAGTTCTATTCTGCTGATCTCCGTGTATACTGCGCCTGATGGATTGAGCTCGCTCTTTATAAGGCTTACAGCCCCCACGTCGAATCCGGACGGACGGATATCCTTGGCTTCAGCGAGCGCTTTAAGCCACTTGTCGCGTGACCGTATATACTTGATCCTGCCGAGGGTGAGGTGCGGCGTAAATGCGCGCTCATCGCGCTCGAAGCCGATGCTGTTCATTGCATCTTCGACAGCTGCCTGAAGACAAGAGAGTTTCTCCACTTCACCGGAAAGCCCGACCCAGACCACGCGCGCATTCTTCTGGTTCGGAAACGTCCCGATACTGCCAACTTCGAGTCGCAATGGCCCGATTCCTTCTACGGCATGACGCAGCCCGTTTATAATATCCGGGATATTCGATTCCGACACCTCACCCAGAAATTTGAGCGTCAGATGGATGCCTTCGGGACGTGGCCAACTCGCATCCACCACACCCAAGCCCTTAAGATTTCGCTGAGCATCAGTCAGCGTTGACTTGATCTCTTCAGGGATCACTATGGCGATGAACATCCTCATCCGGTCTACCGGTTCCTCCCTATCCTATAAGGTACCGCCTTACCATGTCGAGTGCCATCTGCGAAGCCCTCAAACGAACCTGTTCCCTGTTTCCTAATAACCGGTATTCCGCTGTTTTAATCCCCTCGGGTGATGCCAGTGCAGTGTAAACGAGACCCACTGGTTTTCTTTCTGTCCCGCCGCCCGGTCCAGCGATTCCCGTAATCGAAAGCCCCAGGTCTGCGCGTGCAGCCCGCAGGATACCCTGCGCCATGGCCGCCGCTACTTCGCTGCTGACGGCACCGTGGCGCTCGATCAGGTCAAGAGGCACGCCGAGCATCTCGTTTTTCGCACGATTGCTGTATACGACCGCCGCACGCTCGAAATAGTCAGAGCTTCCGGCGATATTCGTGATCCGTGCGCCGATCAGTCCGCCGGTGCAGGATTCGGCTACGGCAAGTTTGAGCCTGCGCTGCTTCAGGAGCGCCCCGACCACCTCTTCCAGTTCTACGCCGTCGACTCCGAAGATTGCATCGTCGAGTTTTTCCCGGATGACTGCTTCGGTCCGTTCCACAAGCGCCTGGGCCTGATCACTGCTCGTCGCGCGGGCAATGATACGGACATCGACGCCAGTATCTCTGACCGATAAACCAACCGTCGGTTCACTTCGCCGCATGATATCCTGGAGGGACTGGTTCACTGCTGACTCTGATAGCCCACAGGTCCGCAGCACTCTTCGTTTAATGAACGATTTGCCGCCAAAGCGCTGAACGAGCGCGGGTTTGAGCCCTTCACTATACATGGCCCGCATCTCTTTTGGGACACCGGGAAGCACGGCCAGAAAGGGGCCCTCTTCGTCGATATAAAACCCCGGCGCAATTCCGGCCGGATTCGAAAGAAGCCGCGTGCCGGCAGGTATCAGCGCCTGTCGCTCGTTCGCGATGATAACGTCCCTGCCTCTCCCTGCGAGCCTGGCGTGGATCGCCTTGCGAGCATCATCATTCAGAATAAGGCGCTTTTTCGTGATTTTAGCAATCACCTTGCGGGTAACATCGTCTTCCGTAGGGCCCAGTCCACCCGTGATGATCACCGCATCAACCCGCTCGAGAGCCCGCTTAAGGGCTTCTTCCATGTCTTTTTCATCATCACCCACGACAGTCTTAAATGCAGTTTCGAGCCCCACGAGCATCAGCTCTTCGGAGAGGAAGACGGAGTTTGTCTCGATAGAACCCGTCAGTAGTTCGGTGCCGGTCGCTATGATTTCTGCGCGCATTTATTCATATCCCCTAACCCGGACACGCCGGGATAAAAATCCACAACGAAGATGCTAATGCACAAAGAGATGCCTGAAAAGTTTTCGCATATGCCGGAACCCCCTCTGCGGTCACCAGCCGTATAGAATAAAATATTATTGTATCATCGCCCTACGTTCATAGTCAACGAAAAATGGCCCTCAGAGGATTTCATACACCCATATTTTCCCCTCGCTACGGACCTCCTCAGCACGCTTCACAAGCCGCTTTTTGTGAAGGTTCAGAAGGCGCGTGCCGCTCGTATTTGCTTCGATGTTCTTCGCCTCCGAAAGTTCCTTGGATGTGGCTTTTTTCTTCTTTACGATGAACTCAAGCGTGTCCTTGAGATAACTATTGAGACTACCCAAAACACTCCTGCTGCCGTCCTTCATCTCGGCCATGACCGCCAGGTTCTTCCGCTCGACGGCAACCGCAATGTTTTCCCTCTGGTTCTCATTCAGTCCTTCAAGAAGAATATACTTGCACCCATACTCTCCAGAGAGCAGCCTCGACACAAGCTTTGCCACGATCTCGTCGGCGCAGGAGTAATCTATCACACCGATCTTTGAAAAATCCAGACTGATGACCGAACCGTCAGGTTCTCTCTCGATATCCCGCTCGATGCGTTCCCGAATTGCCTGACCCGACTGTCTGGTGACGAGGTCCTTGAAGTTGTTACCGAGTTCCTCATGTAGTAATTTATGGAGGTCAAATTTATACATATTATTCAATTGAATCAATTGAACCATATTTAACTATATTTGTCAAGATATTTTTAGGAGAGAAAGATCAATATAGTTCGTGTTTGAGCAGGAACGGCAGGAATATTACCTTTTGGATAGTTCGGTCACATTTCGGGCAAGAGAATATTTATCTGGCTGCCCGGGAAGAAGGTGAGATTCCGCTCCTGGTCCCTGCCCCTCGCCCATTGTGGAATAAGCGAAAGACGCGCTGTGCCGGACCGGATCGACAGCATGCCTTGCCACTGTATGACGAACTTGCGGACTCCAGCTAGGCCGTGTCCCCTGCCCTCATCGTCATAGCGTGATGCGCCGTGGAGCAAAGCTTTGTCGATAGCGTCGATATCGCTTCGCAGCCTGAATCGGTGGGACAACGACTTCCTGAACCCTATGCCCACGTCCATGACCGCAATTTTGACAACATTCTTTCCAAGGTTCTGGTAGCGATATTTCTGAATCCCAACGAAACCTCTGTTCTCGCTGTGTTCGATGACATTTTGGCAGATTTCGGAAAGGGAGACGATGAATCCGTTGATCGCCCTGTCATCATAATGCAGGTGCGTCGCAAGTATGGCTTCGGCACGGTCCGTGACCTTGCCGACGATATAGTGGATATCGTTAGCTTTTTCAATGGCCGTGATCTCGAGCAAAACATCGGAATTGGAACTGCGTTGATATTTTGCCCCGGCGCCGGTCGACGTGTGTTCGAGGTAGAAATAGCGCTTTGCGAACGTGAAGAAATCCATGCGGTCGAGATACCTGTATACCTCGTCGGATCGGGGCAGGATGATGGTCTTCCGTACGTCCTCAAGCATACAGAGCTCGCCAATCTCAAGAAGTCCGACCATGCCGTAGGGATCAATAAAAGACACGTTGGTGAGGTCGATCTTTTCCGAGTGGATGAAGGAGTGGAGGATCTTTTCAAAGGAATCTTCGGTTATCTGAATCATCGGTTGATGAAATAAGCTACGATATGGAGCAGAATGTTCGTATACACCCCGGCCCCGATGTCATCGAGCATCACGCCAAATCCACCATGTACTGCCTGCAGATCATAAAGCGGCCATGGCTTCAGGACGTCGAATATGCGGAAAAGACAAAAACCTGCAACAATAAATCCCCATCCGGCAGGGGCCAGGAACATGGAGATAAGGTATCCGGCGATCTCATCGATTACGATCGACGGGCTATCTCGTTTGGCGAGCAAGACCTCTGCACGGCCGGCTACCCATGTTCCCGCAATACAAAGCAGGCAGGTGAGGATAATATAAGGAAAGGGACCAACATTCTTTAATCCCCAATAGAGCAGCACGCCGACGAGCGTGCCTGCCGTACCCGGTGCAAAGGGTGACTTGCCGGAATAAACGCCCTCTGCGATAAAAAGAACGACTGTATCCGATACTTTGCTCATATGCCTTTTATCCTTGATGAATTAGTTCACGGTATAGATGCACAGTGCATGAGGCTCTATTGAGCCATTCAAGAAAAGTAACCAGAGAAAAAGCAAGAACATGATCTTCCGAGAGCTGAATGCTTCAGATATTCAAGATTTCACAAATGAGGAGCGCCGTGCGAGAAACCCAGCGTGCTTTTGGCGGTGGAAGTTCACCGAGCTTGTATCTGAGATGTTCCCCGGCTCAGGCCTTTCCGGGGTAGTTAAAATTTATGTGTCCGCCTCTT
>DASPQB010000098.1:0-7219 GCA_035625205.1 Nitrospirota bacterium
ATCCGGGGAAAGACCTTTGGTCTCGGGCAGAGAGGGGCGTCGTGCACTCGCCATTGCCGGAATGATCACCGAGACGATCACCAAAAGAGTTACAGATTTTATTCCGATAGCATGATACCACGAACATTGTATATCAATGAACATGGCAAGGGAGCAATACACGCATGCCGGTACCCATGGTCGACTTAAAGATCCAGTACGAAGAAATTCAAGATGAGATTACTAGCGCAGTCCTTGGGGTTCTGAAGAGCACCAATTTTATACTCGGACCCCATGGCAAAGCACTTGAAGAGGACGTGGCCCGGTATCACAGGGTCAAGCATGCGGTGGCAGTGGCTTCAGGAACGGACGCTTTGCACCTCGCCCTGCTAGCTGCGGGCATCAAGCAGGGCGACGAAGTGATTACGACGCCTTTCACATTTATAGCAACCGCAGAAGCGATTTCGTATGTTGGCGCCGTGCCGGTATTCGTAGACATACGTCCCGATACCTTTAATATGGACCATACGAAACTTGAAGCAGCAATGACCGCAAGAACGAGAGCAATAATTCCGGTCCATCTGTACGGTCATTCTGTTGACATGGACGGACTTATGGATATCGCGAAAAAACATAATGTGATGGTCATCGAGGACTGTGCCCAGTCATTTGGTGCCGAATATAGAGGTTCAAAGACGGGAACATTCGGCGATATGGGATGCTTCAGCTTTTTCCCGAGCAAAAATCTAGGCTGCTACGGCGACGGTGGCATGGTAATTACCGATGATTCTCATCTGGCAGAACATCTGCAGAGCCTGCGGAACCATGGAAGCCATGTACGTTATTTTCATGATGAGATTGGGTTCAACAGCAGGCTTGACGAAATCCAGGCTGCTATCCTGCGAATCAAATTCAAACGAATCGATGAATACAACGCAAAGCGCATTGCCAATGCCGCGATTTATGCCACGCACCTTTCCGCCGGGGGCATCCAGTTACCAATGGTACTGAAGAATTCGAAACATGTTTTTCATCAATTTACGATCAGGGTCAAAAACAGGGACATTGTAAAACAAAAATTAGACGCGGGAAAAGTAACTTCATCGATGATCTACTATCCTATTCCGCTCCATTTGCAAACGGCATATAAAAGCCTGGGTATTAAGCCCGGCAGCCTACCTGTAGCGGAACGGGCGGCACAGGAAGTACTGTCGCTGCCCATGTATCCTGAATTGAAGGAAGACCAGATCGCACAAGTCGCTGAGGCAGTCAAGAAGGCACTCTAAGATTGTGGTCTTGAGGCGGGACCCGGAAATAGAAAAGTAGCATGAAAAAGATCATGATCATGACCGGTGAAGCGTCCGGCGATCTACATGGTGCGAACCTTGCACGGGAGATCCAGAAGCAAGACCCGTCGCTGGCATTGTATGGCGTTGGCAGCGCTCGGATGAAGGAAGCCGGGGTGCATATCTTGGCCGATGCCTCGGAGATTTCAGTCGTAGGCCTAACGGAGGTTATGACCCATATAGGAGCTATCCGCAGGGTTTACGTCATGCTGAAGAATTTTATGCGGTACGAACGCCCTGACCTGCTGATTCTCATAGACTTCCCTGATTTCAACATCTTGCTGGGAAAGGCAGCGAAGAAGATAGGAATTCCAGTTTTGTATTACATAAGCCCGCAGGTATGGGCTTGGCGCAAGAAAAGGATCAAGACGATCGCCGGACTGGTCAAGGCTATTATTGTCGTATTCCCCTTCGAGGTTCTGCTCTACGAGAAAGAAAGTGTTGACGTCCGATTCGTCGGGCATCCGCTCATGGATGTGGTGAAATCGGACCTGACAGTGTTACAGGCGAGAAACGATCTCGGTATTGATGCTCATCGAAGGACAGTGGCACTGCTGCCGGGGAGCAGGAGGTCCGAGATCATTCATCTGCTGCCGGATATGCTCGGTGCAGCACGGATACTCTCGTGCCGGTTCACTGACCTCCAATTCATTCTTCCTATTGCTCCCACGCTGGACCGAGAATTTGTCCTTGCTTTCACGGGCCAAGCCGGAGTTCCGTTACGCATTGTAGAGGGTAGAGTATACGATGTTCTCAAAGCTTCAGACGCGGCCTTGGTGGCATCGGGAACTGCAACACTAGAAACAGGCCTTATGGGGGTTCCCATGGTAATCATGTATCGGGTATCGCCATTGTCGTATTTCATCGGTAGACGTTTCATCAATGTGGACCATATAGGCCTCGTCAACATCGTCGCAGGCAGGCGCATCGTACCGGAGCTGATCCAGGACGACGTAACACCGGATAAAATTGCTGATGCCGTGACCTCAATGTTGACAGATCCGGTCTACTATACTAGGATCCGTGCCGACCTCGCTGAAATGAAAACGCGATTGGGTGAACCAGGTGCGTCAAAGAGGGCCGCCTCGGTGGTCAGGGAACTGCTCGCAGGCACCTGATGAACAAATCATGGAAATTTATAAAAGACTTTTAACCTATCTCAAGCCGTATAAAGCCAGACTCGGCTGGTCCGCCGTCTTCATGGTGCTTACGAGCGCGATGATTTCCGCACAGGCCTACCTCGTCAAACCTGTGCTGGACAAAGTGATTCTGGCAAAAAACATGAAGCTCGGTCTGCTGTTGCCACCCGCACTTGTAATCGTTACGATCCTGAAGGGCGCTGCGGCCTATGCTAGGGATTATATGATGGGGTGGATCGGGCAAAAAATTGTGAATGATATCCGCGATCAATTGTACGAGCACATCGAATCCCTGTCTTTTTCATATTTTACCAAAACCCCGACAGGGACCATTATTTCACATATTGTCAATGACGTAAACCTGGTCCAGGGAGCACTTACCAAGGCGCCGTCCACGCTTGTACAGGGAATACTGACCATGGCCGCGCTTGTCGTATATATCTTCTACCTCAACTGGCGCCTCGCCGCATTCATGATGATCGTTATGCCCTTTGCCGGCATCGCCTTATCAAAGTTTAGCAAGCGATTCAGAAAAGCCAGCACCAGCATGCAGGAACAGATGGGTGCGCTCACCACGCACCTGCACGAAACCATCAGCGGTATCCGCATTGTGAAGGCATTCGGCATGGAGGCCTATGAGAGCAAGCGTTTCCGGGAGAAGAACCATGACCTATTTAACTCGCTCATGAGTTCTATTAAGACCGGTGCGATTTCCCATCCGGTCATGGAATCGATCTCGATATTCGGGATGTCTCTTGTAATTCTCTTCGGTCTCTATTATATTGCCAACGGAACGATGACGGTGGGAGACTTCTTCTCGTTCATGACCGCATTGGTGCTTTTCTACCGACCACTCCGGGATCTAAACGGCACAAACAACACGGTACAGGACGGCGTAGCTGCTGCCAAACGCATCTTTGCTGTGCTGGATACCCAACCTGAGATCAAGAACCGTGTAGGCGCGGTCAGCGCTCCGCGTCAATTCAAGACCATAGATTTCAAGAACCTCTCATTCAAGTATGAGGACCAGATGATCCTCCAGGACATCGATCTTAGTGTCAGAGCTGGCGAGACCGTAGCGATTGTGGGGAAGAGCGGTGGAGGGAAAACCACGCTTGTGAACCTTCTCCCTCGGTTCTATGATGTGAGCGGCGGGTCCATCTGCATCGATGGCCGGGACCTGCGTGACCTCTCGATCGAATCACTTCGTTCACTGACGGCTATCGTCACCCAGCAGACAATCCTGTTTAACGATACGGTGAAAGACAATATCGCTTACGGGAATACGACCCGTTCCTTCGATGACGTAGTCCGAGCTGCCCGCTCCGCCTACGCAGACGGTTTCATCCAAGCCCTTCCGCACGGCTACGATACCATCATTGGAGAATCGGGCGTCAAACTTTCGGGCGGTCAGCGCCAGCGAATCGCGATTGCACGCGCCCTGCTTAAAGACGCGCCAATCCTCATCCTTGATGAGGCCACCTCGTCGCTCGATACCCAATCGGAACGGGAGGTCCAGAAGGCCCTCGATGCACTCATGCAGGGCAGAACGAGTTTCGTGATCGCCCACCGCCTCTCGACCATCATGAACGCCGACCGTATCATCGTGCTCAAGGACGGAATGATAGTTGAAGAGGGGAGGCACGAAGACCTTTTGTCACGCAAAGGGGAATACGCGAACCTCTATGAACAGCAATTTCGCGACGAGACACCGGCGAGGGCTTTGTAGTGTTCAGAGCCTCACTCGTGTCTTTCATACGGTTGAACCATTCCTAAGGAGGGAATGCGGGCCATACAGTTGCGATTTATAATCAGGAAAAGAGTCGCTCAGGCTATATTATGAATAAGAAAATATCATTTACACATTCTGGCATGGAAGGCAACTTCTGCCGTTCCTCAGTCACCGCGGTTTGGATATTATCACTCCTGCCAGGAAAAGCCTTGGTGGTAAGATCCTGGCGTGTTTGACAAGCGCTTCGGTTACGAATTTGTTAACGGATTGAGCAAGCGGAAGAGCGACCGTGCAACTTGAGTTGTTTAATGGTCAGAGAAAAGGCAGGGATGTCGCGCTATCCGTTGGAGGACGTCATGGCCCGATTTGCGAGGTACAAATTGAGCATTACCTATCTGGCGGGAAAAAACTAAGTAAGCTGAAGGTACCGGTACACGCCAGTGCATAACGCTATTCAAACCTGGAGGTATGGGACCGGCATCAGCTCCCCACGCCGTTTGCGGCCGGAGTCGTAGTCTGCGGGAGCCGATAATGGTTTCTGGGATCTCAGAAGACGACCTTGAGTCTAAGCGAGAAGAGGAAGCGTCACTAAATAAACTCATGGTTCAGGCGGACGATTACTGAAGAGCTCAATCATGAGGTAAATTTATGTATATTCTCTACAATATATTTCTGGTTCTGGCGACCATCTTTTTGTCGCCGCTCATACTCTTGAAGCTGCTAACCGTGCCTAAGTACCGGGGTGGCCTGACACAGAAGCTTGGCCGTCTCCGCAAGAGCGTGGTGAAAGTGATCAGGGGTACGCGCCCGATATGGGTGCATGCGGTATCCGTCGGGGAAGTGATGGCAGCTCACCCGCTCATACGTGAACTAAAGAAAAAATATCCTCAAAGAAAGCTCATCCTCTCCACGGTCACGGTTACCGGCCATTACACTGCTCGGCGCAGGGTGCCTGAAGCCGATGCCGTTTTTTATTTTCCTTTCGACTATCCCTGCATCGTACGAAAGGTTATCACCGGCATCAATCCCGAGCTTGTGCTGATCGCTGAAACAGAGCTCTGGCCAAATTTTTTCCGGGAGTTGAAGCGGGCAGGCATCCCTTCAGCCGTGATTAACGGGAGGATATCGCCTCATTCCTATAAAAACTATATGAAGTTCAGGAAGCTATTTAATGCTGTGTTCGACAATATCACCCTGTTCTGCATGCAGTCCGAAGAGGACGCCCTGAGGATCAAGGCAATCGGTGCTGATCCACAAAAGGTTTTTATAACAGGCAATCTCAAGTTTGATCAAAAAATACCGGTAGCACAGCCCAATCCGATAACAATTCCTGCGGGCAGAAAAGTTATTACCGCGGGAAGTACCCACCGTGGAGAAGAGGCTGTCCTGCTAGAGATTTTTGCTCGCCTGCGTGAAAAGTATCCGACACTCATGCTTATTATCGCACCGCGTCATCCGGAACGCTTCGACGAAGTCGAAGGCATAATCAACAGCGCTGGTTTTGAATGCCAAAGGCGGACCCGTTCGGGAGGGCCGGTCAAAGACGTACTTCTTCTCGATACGATAGGCGAACTACGATCATTCTACGCCATATGCGACATTGCCTTTGTCGGAGGCAGCCTCGTCAAGGTAGGCGGCCATAACCTTCTCGAGCCCGCAGCTATGAAGAAGCCAGTTATCTTCAGTCGGTATATGTTCAATTTCAAGGAAATCTCGGAAGCGCTCATATCGTCAGGCGGTGGAATCATGGTAAAAGACAAGGGTGAACTTCATGCACAACTCGATGCTCTTTTGTCAGACCAGGAAAGAGCCCGGCATCTGGGTGAGTGTGCTTTCAGAGTGATAGAGGCTAACTCGGGTGCTGCGAAGAAAACCATCGACACCATCGGCAGGTTGATCGTTGCTCGATAAATCATATGTCGAAGATCTGATATATGGCAGAAGACAGTCGCATCTGCTCAGCGCTGTTCTCTCTGCACTCTCTCTGATATACGGTTTTATAGTCCGTATCCGTGCATTGTTATATTGGCTGCACCTGTTGAATGTCAAAAAACTCCCCTGCGCGGTCGTCTCCATTGGCAACATAACGCTAGGCGGTACCGGGAAAACGCCGACGGTCATTTCTGTGGCAAGATTCCTGGCCGGCAATCATAAACAGCCGCTGGTGGTGAGTCGCGGGTATGGAAGGGAAAAAGAATCGAAGGTTCTGGCTGTCTCGGACGGGCTCTCTATTCTCGTTAATGCCCGGAGGGGCGGTGACGAGCCGGTCCTTATCGCTTCAAGGCTTCCCGGCGTACCCGTCATGGTCGGGAGCGACCGGTATCAGGCTGCACTTCATGGTCTTAGGAAATACCAGGGCAAGATAGTGATCCTCGATGATGGTTTTCAACATCGCAGCCTCAGAAGAAATGCCGACATAGTTCTCGTGGATGCAACAGACCCCTTTGGCAACGGAAAATTGTTTCCTGCGGGTATTTTGCGAGAACCGATTACAGCGCTTAAGCGCGCTCAGGCAATAATGATTACCCGGATTGACCAAGCAGGGAACCTAGAAGAACTAAAAACAAAAATCAAACGCATTACTTCGGCACCGATCTTTACGTCATATCATCAACCAATCGACTTGGTGGAGTGCACCACTGGCGATGTAAAATCGCTTGGAGTATTACGAGGAGCACGAACATTCGTTTTTTCCGGTATTGCCCGGCCCTCATCATTTACTGCTTTGCTGAGCTCACTTGGCGTGAACGTCGCAGTCGAAAGCACTTATCCCGATCATTATGAATACCAGAAGTCAGATCTGGCCTCTATCTATGAAAAGGCAACTGATGCGCGGGTAAACATGATAATCACAACGGAAAAGGATATGGTACGGATCAGAGATCTCAAACCTGACGGTGTTTGGGCGCTTCGCATTGACCTTGCGGTATGCGAACGTCCAGAGTGGGAACAGTTTCTTGCGAGGCTGGCATGAACAGAGCTGTTTTTCTTGACCGAGATGGTACAGTTAACGAAGAAGTGGG
>DASPQB010000099.1:0-19575 GCA_035625205.1 Nitrospirota bacterium
TGCGGCGGCGTGCTCATTGCATTCCAAGGGGCCGGGTACGGAACCGGCACCGGGAAAGGAACCGAGTACGGTATCGGAAGCAAGATTCATCAATGAAACGGCGAACCAGGCTCAAGCACAATTTGCACTCGGCAGGTACAAACGGGCTCTCGAGCTTTATGCCAACGCTTTTGAAAAAAATCATCATGCGGGACTCCGTAGGGGGTATGCAAGGCTGGGTGAACAGATCAAAAGTGCCGCAGATACGACTTACCAAACGGGGAATGTCGCAAAAGCTGGAATCGACTACAGCATCTTGCTCGATAGCGGCATTACCACGCAGGACTTTGCCGAGACGCTGTCATTTGATGATCATTACCTCAGAGAACAGATCAAGGCCTGTTCCAAGGCACTCATGGAGAGCGGCCTCAAGAAATACCGTGAGGAAAAGCTACACGAGGCAATCGCGATTTGGAAAAAGGCTCTAATCTTCGACCCGGACAACCGGAACGTGAAGAATGCATACGAAACCGCTACCGCGCAACTGCAAAAGCTGAAGCAGCTCAAGTAATATCGGTAGCGGGTGGCGAAGGGGTCGGATCTTTCCTGTGTCGCATCGTCTTCATGAAGCCATCCGCTGACCGTTTTGTAATGCACCATCAAAGAGTGACAGCCTCCTGACCCTATCTGCTCTCCGCCACTATTGTGCATATAGCCAGACATGCTTCGCTCGGATTTGTTGGATGGAGAGGACCACATCCCTCTTTAAAGGGTCTATCATTCAGGCCGAATGGATCTTGAAGCGCGTCAACGGTCGGAAGGTAGTGTGTGAGTTATTTGAGGCCGCACCATTCGCCAGATCAAGCATGTGTCAATCGGGAACATTTCAGCGGTGATTTGCCTGGTCAATCTGAATTAATTCTTGCGCGAGCAGCTCGCCAACATCGGTTGGCGTAACAAATCCGTGCTGGTTTCTTGGCCTACTCGATGTATAAGTTGCCGCGAACAGGATTTCACCAGTTGCTACATCAATCAGTCGGGCTGAGCAGTTAGAAATATAGTCTCGATAGCCGCCATTTAACAATCCAGCGAAGCCATTTGATATTGTTGCACTGCCAACAATAATCGCATCAATTCCTTTTATTTTACCGATAATCGATTGTTGGTCTTCCAAAACTCCTGCGAGAGAAAGCCCTTGTTCCGCCAGAATTTTATCAAGCTGTGTTCTTTCTATTACGGTGAACCGTGACTTGAGTAAATTTGCAGATAACGATTCGGCAACCGCAGATCCCATCTCGGCATTTTTTGAAGAAAAAGGAATTACGGCAATTCTGTGAATAGATTCTAATCGCTGGGGATTGTTAACAAATTTTTTAGTTGTGGCAGTGGCGCACGCCGCTATGCATAATAAACAAACGACAGAAACCGTTCTCATGGTTGCTTTATTCATACGCCCTCCGCAACAATTGCATTTCACCAAAAAGGAAGTCAACAGAGATTTAAGGATTGTATCCCTGAGTCCAAGGACTCATTCCGAAGTTCTTGGTAGAGCGGCCCCGGCGCCAGAAGGCGCCGGAGGCCGCTGCTTTCAAAAGTACTATTTCCCAACGGTGACGATTTCGCTGGGGGAAATCCTGTCTGGACCGAGGGATTGCTCATGAGCGTCAGCGCCCTGGTCGTCTGGTCGATCGTGTACAGCGAGATGGTCGTACCAATGACGCCAAGGTCCCGCCCGCCCGATAGGTCGTGCCGGATCCGTCAGCCGTCGTCTGCCATCCCACGAAGGAATATCCGGCATAGACGAGGCCGCCTGTATTCCCGAGCACCGTGGCAGTCTCTCCAAACACATAGGTGTTGAAATCAATCGTGACACTGCGGTTCCGCCATTGGCGATATAGGTTACGGTGTAGCCACCGACGCCAATTGAGGCCCCTTGGGCGTACAAGGTAACATTGGCCGCGCCCATCAGCATGCGCGATCCCTGCACATAGCCTGTACCGGACCCGTTAGCCTGCGTATTCCATTCTGCGAGGGTATAATCTGTCCTGACGAGGTTCCCAGCGTTTCCAAGCACAATGGCGTACTGGCCCGACTGGTACGTGTTCGCGTCGACCGTGAGACTGCCTCCGGTATCACCATTGCCGTTATAAGTCACAGTGTACGTCGTAGAGGTGAGTCCGCCCCCCGCCTCCGCCGCCGGAGGTAGCCAACACTGCAACGGACAGCAAAATGAACACTGATGGTACAGACAATTTCTTCACCGCAGGCCTCCTTGTTGAATTAAGTTGTCATTTCCATCCAGTTTCAATCTTATAAAAGAATGTCATCATCAAAATAAGAGGCCGCACTTATCTGAAGTCGATCCTTCATCACTTGGCCGTCTTGGCCTTATAAGACCCATAACATTTTGTCCCGTCCTCAAGGAAGGTTTAGCTTTATCGTGAAAATATCTACTTATCAAAGAAAATAGTAAGGTACAATTTGCAAGGATTCTGGTATTTAAGAAAAGAAAGAAAAGTAACTATAACAAACATTATTTTTATTATAACATAAAAGAAAAATTACGATGGAGCATGGGATGTATTGAACGTATTGCTTTAAATAGCAAGAAGGAGCAAGTTGAACATGCAAGAATACGGAATCAATGACACCATGATGCTACCATACATTCAAATTTCGGGTTGGCAGGTTTCGCGTGCCTGGTCACAACCCACCAGATATTCTGAAAACTCATGCATAAGCAGGGGGGGAAATACTGCTGGCATACATCGTTTCTTCATGCGTGGTCTTCCTTTATTGCTTTCACAGAATCAGCTCTGCTATCTTTCAAAAACGCATCGTAAGCCTTGCGGATAACTTTTATAAAGTGACCGCTGAGGAAGAAACGATTTAGATCCGGGTGGCGATCGTTACTCTTGTCAATCTCTTTGCCTTCAGCATGGTAATTTTTGTGAGCTCTAGATATGCTTTAAGAAGAAGGATAAGCCCTGATGCATGATGATCCCTTTCCCGGAATCCGGATTTGATCGACGTAGAGAATCTCACCACTAGCTTGCAGGGTGATAATCTTCCAGTACACCGTGATCGTTGCGCGTTTAGGAAATCATGACGTTCATCACGCATCCTTTGTTTTACGACTGCTACTATTATGTCAGTTTCTCTATAACCTAAAAAAACCTTTATCATCAGCGCTCGCTCTTATCCCCTGCTATATTCTAATTACGAACACATATCAGAATATCCCGGATTTTGACCCGGGAATGAATGGCATCCTAATGGGAGGTTATGATGGGGGCTTAAAGCCACCCTGATCCTCCAAGACCTGAAATGATCGAAATGTTCTCTAGGATGAAGGAAAATAATCATTTTATTCCGCTGCAGAGTAAGCGTAGGAGCCGTTATGCAACAGCATGGAGCAAGACCCAGCGAAACGCCGGCTTATCGTCTCTATGACGGGAGCGGGAAGGATCTCGGGTACCAGGACATGCTTGAGCGCTGCGTCGGGCCCGATGTCATCCTCTTCGGCGAGATCCATGAACACCCTCTTGTCCATTGGCTACAGCTGGAATTGACACGGGACCTCTATGAGATCAAAAAGGACAATCTGGTGCTCGGCGCAGAAATGCTGGAGGCCGACAACCAGCTGATCGTAGATGAATACCTGGCCGGCCTCATCGAACACGAACACCTGATGAGGGAGGCCAAGGTCTGGGGGAATTACGACGCCGATTACCGTCCGCTCGTCGATCTGGCCAGAGAGCACGGACTTCGGTTCATCGCGACCAATATCCCGAGGCGATATGCCAGCGTCGTCGCCCATGAAGGGATAAAGGCACTGGAACACTTTTCCGAGGAGGCAAAAAGATATATCGCTCCGCTTCCCATCTCGGTGGACCTATCAACACCGGGATACTGGGAGGCCATGCAAATCGGCATGGCCCATGGGGCTCATCTGGACGCTCAGAACTTTGTCGCCGCACAGGCTGTCAAGGACGCCACCATGGCGTACTTCATCCTGAAAAGCCGCAGGCCGAAGGACCTGTTCCTCCACTATAACGGTGATTATCATTCGAAGAACTGTGGCGGCATTTGCTGGTATCTAAAACGGTATGATCCCCACGTCACGGTACGGACTATATCCTCGATCAGCAGGGACACGCCCGTATTTGACGATGAATGCAAAGGTCTGGCTGACTTTGTCCTTATCGTTCCCGCAGCCCTGGAGAGACGCTCTTCGTGACCGGCGGGGAGACCTGAATCACGAGGTGCTTATTTCAATGACAGCGTGCACCTTCGTCCGCTGCGAATCTGTCATAATGCATGCACCACCTCCTGATACCGTTATCCCATGGACTGCCGTTCCTGACGAAAATCGGGGCCCCATACGCATGCGTGCAACAGCACGGCGGCTTTGCTAAAGGAGGATGCCCGTGAACCTCTTTTTTATCGCTGCTCTTGTTTTGCTGATCATCATAGGTTTCATCGCCATGTCAGTTGATAGTCACGTAACTACCGAAATGGCGGACCTAACCGACGTTCAGGGCAAATTTACGCTCCTGCTGTACGGCTCCGGCTCCGCAAACGACTTTGTGAATATCGCGATTCTCGACAAGGAGGGAGACCCCTACTCGTTCGAGATCTACGCACCTGATTTTTCATACACGGTCCAGGCCGGACTGGATGCGGCGCAAGCGCTTCAGGAAGCGGAACGGTTCGTCCGGCGCAATATCCAGTCCGAACGGTCCCGATTGCAAAGGATACTGGGTCCCGCTGGTGCGGGGATCGGGTTTGAACTCAGGCCACTCTATCCCGTCGCAACGTTCGGGAGGGACGACATCATCGATGTCAGGTACTCGATCAAGGACAGAAAAATCGTTGTCCGTGTGGCGCTCGATCCTGCGATGCAACGGCAATCCACAAACTAGATCCGGTGGCGTGCTCATCGTTTTGAGCATCAGCACCTTACCAGAATGAGAAATACCTAACCATGGAGAACGGTGAGGTTACTACCAAAATGGCGAAGATCGCAGCGGAAAAGACAAGAGGACAAAATGAATTCTGACTCCGGCCGATCCGAGCCGGGAAATATCAGCGCGCTCTAGCATATTTTTAAATTCTGCTAGCGGGCTCCCCGCGGAGATCAAATACAAAGATATGCTATGATATCAAGTATTCCAATAATTAAATGTTGAACGAAGAGGAGCGCCAGTGGACGCACGAACGAAACCGAATATTTGCGAAGCGCAAGGTGCTCACGAATATACGGCCGGGACCCAAGCGTTTACGCGCGAAAGGAGAACTCGCTATGTTCAAGGATTTCAAGGCTTTTATCATGAGAGGGAATGTGCTCGATTTAGCGGTCGCAGTCATCATCGGGGGCGCGTTCGGCAAGATCGTGTCATCGCTTGTAAACGATCTTCTGATGCCGCCTATTGGACTGATCCTTGGCAAGGTTGACTTCAGCAGCCTCTATCTCAACTTATCCGGGACTTCTTATTCAACGCTCGATGAGGCGCAGAAGGCGGGAGCTCCACTCGTGAAGTACGGCATGTTCATCAATACCGTGATCGATTTTGTGATTGTGGCATTCGTAATCTTTCTCGTGATCCGTGCCGCGAACAAGTTGCAAACGCACAAAGAGGCCTCTCCGCCACCGGCAACAAAGGAATGCCGCTATTGCCTGTCCGTCATTCCGCTCAAGGCAACGCGGTGCGCCCATTGCGCATCAGACGTGGAGACAGCCTGAAGTGATGTGAGCCGGTGGGACAACGGCCGGAAGGCGTCTCCGGCCGGATGTTTTGCATGAGCACAGTCATGAGGCAAGATGTTTATGAGCAATCTCTGGAAGGAGTTCGTTGAAGTAACCGTGCCGGCCGTATACCGATGATTGGGGGGAAGCAATCAGCAGCTCAGACAGGCAAAACAAAAGAGAACGCCATAGGCTGACAGAGGAGGTGCTTGCCGTTGCCGTTTGTTATCGCATTCGCGGGAACGCTTGCAAAGGCACCGGAAATGGGTCTTTCATAGAGGGTTACCCGGTGCATCGAGTACCATTTTTTGATGACACGCGAGAGTGGGCGGGGAGCCATGGTCTGCTCGCCATTATTGATCTCCTGCTTGCCTTCCATCGTGTTTACCACTAGCGTATAGCTAAATAATAGATCACGTAGAGCCAAGAAAAGATTCCATGTACGATCGCCCAGAGAACGGACTTGTGAAGACTCCATGATATTGTTATTGCCAGAGCCGATCCGAAGGTAATGCCTGAAACTACCCCATGCCTGTACATTTCTACCTCCCCTTGTCGCCGTTCTTCATTTTATACTCTTGCGAAGCCTCCGTCCAAGGTGCGGATTCCAGGCGCAAAGTTTCAATCAACGGTCCTGATAAAAAAATCGGGGTTACGGCAGGCGCCGTAAACCCCTGAATTACTTTATGGCGGGAGCCGCATTTGAACTAACGGCCTTCCGATTATGAGAGCTTTTCGGCCACTTTAATGAATGGGCTTCTCCCGTGGTTTTTTCATATCTGGTTGAGATGATAGTGCCTGAGGCCGTCCGCAGATTCTATCCTTTGCGTTATTTTTTATTCCTTCTCATAGAATCTGGAAGCACTCATGGACACACAGGCCTTCGGGACGTCCTCGTTCGGATAGAGCGTCAATGACTCCCGTCCTGCCCGTCTCCTCCTCTCTATGTTCTGATTATTCCCTATGCTCTCTTTCCCTGGGATTCTCGCCACGGTGCTGTCCCTGCCTCTGTTGCATCTCCCGTTGATGTCGCTGAACCTCGGGCCTCCGTTGATATTCCTCTTGCCTTTGATTTCTTAGCACTTGTCTCTGCTGCGGCGGTCGTGGTTGATAGCCCCTGATGCCCCAAGTTGCTTGCCTTCCCCAATATTGAGTAGTATGCCAGCTCTTCCAGTTCTGCTGCAGACGTTGGTTAGTAATCCATTCATAGTTCCATGGCTGTCCGTGCCAATTATGGTCTCTGTAGTATCCCCTCCAACCCGGTTCAACATCGAAATAGAAACTTGGAACCTTTTGAAAGAAAACCCAACCCCGGTCATAGTAACGTGATCGATACCAACGACCTTCCCATGGACGCCACCACCAACCATTCCAAAAAAACAAATCTACACCTATGCTAGGAGCAACGTACACATCGTTCGTATCAGGCAGCGCTATTACATCCGGCGGCCCCGGATATGCGATGGGTGGCGGCAGAGGAAACTCGATATTCACATTTACCTGTGCCATTGCGGGAACAGGAACGATTATTGCCAACGCTAACAAGATTGTCCCCCAAAATAGCTTTTTCATGCTGTTACCTCCTTATTTGATTTCATCCGGATACGACCTTTAATCCATTTGTTTCCCTTGAACGCTGACTTCTTGTCTGATCAGTATTCCCGGGATTAGTAATCAAGGCAGTGACGTCTGGTTGACACTTTTCTTCTTTGTCTGATGCTGCCATTTGATCACGTATGCCCTGGGAACTGAACAAACCTTCTCGCCTTCCGCCTCATGTTCCTTATTTCCAAGGATAATCCCCGGTAGCTCAACCGCTGGTCCGACAATTTCGAAAATGCGCGATCACCACCGCCACGCAGCTTCCAGGAACCAGGGAGTGTTTTCCGCAGGTGGTGCTACCTGCGCTTGAGGATCCGCAGTAATCCTCCTTTCGATGGCGTTCGTGATGCGGCTTTTCAACTTTGCTTCACTCTGTGGCATGTCAATGGCCCTGTCCTCCGCATGGTGTTTCGGCTCAAACTGCACGATCACCAGACCTCATGATCTTTCAACGTTTTCGACTTTGAGAACGACTTCTCTCTTTTCATAGCAGACGCCGAACGCGCAATATCTTCCGCAATCGCAGGCGCTTCCTCTAGAGATCACGCGCCGTGAGCGACAGTGAAACCTCTCGCACGTCGCTCTCTTGTGCTGTCGAGCGGCTTTTCGAAAACAACGTTGATCCTTGGATTCCTTATAGTCAAAACCATCGCCTCCATAAATTAAAGAGTATCACCGATGACACACCTTGTCAAAGTAAATGCATTTACGTCCGCGCGTCCCGTCAAAAATGCCACACCGTCCGGAAGTGAGCTGCCGTTGTGCCGAAAGAAAGACGGAAGGAAACGACCTCTGACAATAAGAGGGACTCCTGCAAGCGCTGTTTAACCCTTTCTCTCCCCACCTCCTGTTTTCTGCTAAAATTAAGAAAAGTTAAGAGAGGGCTGTTATTCTCGTCTTTAGACCTGTGGGCAGGTTAGGGCTTTGGTCGCAGGAAAGGAGAGGCACCGAGGCGCCATGGTTACAAAAAAAAATCTCACAGCAACGTCTGCAGAGAAGGAACTCGTCATCAACCGTACGTTCAACGCTCCGCGCGAACGCGTGTTCAATGCCTGGGTCGATCAAAAGCTTATGAGCCAGTGGTGGGGGCCCAAAGGGTTCACGAACCCTGTATGCGAAATGGATGTGAGGCAAGGCGGTGCGATGCGCATCGACATGCGCGGACCTGACGGCACCGTGTATCCGATGAAGGGCGTATTCCACGAGATTCTTCCGCCGCAACGGCTCGTGTTCATTAGCAGCGCTCTCGAAGATGAAACTGGTCATGCCCAGCTTGAAAATATGAATATTATTACCTTCATCGCGACGGGGAAGACGTCGACGATCACAGTGCACGTAACCGTCATGAAGTCGGCTCCCGCGGCACAGGGGGCGCTCAAAGGGATGCCAGAAGGTTGGAATCAGAGTCTTGATCGTCTTGCCGAGCTCCTGGTGAAAACCTGATCATTGGCACGCATTGCAAAAAGATGCCAGGCGTGAGTCACTAAGGCTGTCAAGGCAACCGAAAAAGCTCAGCTGTGAATACCGGCGCTCCAGCGCAAGGAATCAATGAGGTCGTCCTTGAGAATGGAAGAATCAGACAGGGCCCGTCTCCGAGAAGCAGTTGATCTTCTGGAAAACATACATTGGGTTGCTACACTGGCCAACACGATAGGTATGCCTATCGAATGGGGAGTCAATAGGTTGCCTTCCAAAGCCAGGGAAGCAATAACCGACGCAACGGTAAAAGCAATGCGATTCGCCCTGCGTGGCGCCCTTCGGACAATCAATAAAGCAATAACCAGGTCACCGAGCAACTGGTGGCATAAAGTCGGGGTAAGTATTACCGGGGGGGTAGGTGGATTTTTTGGCATAACAGCGGTCCTGGTTGAATTGCCTATTTCAACAGCAATCATGTTGCGATCGATCGCTGATATCGCCAGAAGTGAAGGAGAAGACTTGACTCAAATTGATACTCAGCTGGCTTGTCTCGAAGTCTTCGCACTAGGCGGACCGCGAACCGCAGATGACAGTTCAAAATCGGGGTACTATGCTGTCCGCATAGCATTAGGCAGAGCAGTCACGGAAGCTGCTGACTATATTGTTGAGCGGGGGGTGGCTGAAGAAGGAGCACCCGTCTTGGTCCGCCTGATGACCAAACTTGCAGCTCGATTCGATGTCGTTGTAACCGAAAAAATCGCAGCTGAAATGATACCCGTCATTGGTGCAGTAGGTGGTGCAGGAATTAATTTCCTGTTCCTTAATCACTTTCAGTCAATGGCGCGGGGACATTTCATCGTAAAACAACTGGAAAGAAAATATGGCAGAGACGAAATACAAAATCAATATACTGCACTTGCAGGAGAACATAAACACTGATTTCCTCTTTTTTCCGGGCAAATCACCACAAGGTAGTCCACTATCCTCCCACCCCTCCAAGGAAATCAAGATCTTCTTGCATGCACAAATGCATTTTCCTTTTGCAGGACAGTAACAGGATAGATATACCAGGTTGATGGTACCGAAGGGAACTTATAACCTTCGGAGTTTGCAGCATCAGTATGATCTGTGCGAAGGACGCAGGCCGCGTTGCAGGGGAGAACGCTACCGGAGATCTTCAGCATCCTGCGACGAAAAGAAACATAGATAGCATACTACCAATAGTATCATTGCCTCCGAGTCTTAAATTCAAATTGAAATGTTCAATTATTTCTATTCATCATAATTCGAGATCCTGAGCAGGTGATGGTTTCGGTTCTTCGAAACGTCAATAGTTCATTCTCTATTCTTGTCTTTTAAACCTCGTCTTTTTTGTCATTTTAAGCAATACTCCAAACATGACGCCATCGATACTCCATCGAAATCGAGTTCTAACAAAGTGATAATTTCCTATTTCAATCAGGATGTATTCCCATATAGGGAGGGCATGAGGTGTGGAAAAAGCAGGATCACGATTAGCGTGAAAGAGGCGAAGCGACTGCAAGTAGTACGGCAAGCGATAGAGGATCGTATCACTCACGCGGAAGCTGCCGAGATCATCGGATTAGACCTGCGGCAGGTGCAGCGGATCGTGCCGACGGACATGCAGTTAGCGAACGAGGTATTCGCCATCGTGGACGGCGAAAGTACCCGAATAATCGCATCCCGGAGAAGGTACAAGACAAGTGCTCAGCCGCTGTCGAGGAATCTATTATGAACCTGGTCCGGCCATGCCAGGAAGAGACTTTTGGAACACAATCGGGTCAGGGTTAGCGTAAAAATCTTCCGGACCTCGTTTATCGAGGAGGAATTGCCACACCGGAAATGTACAACGAGGTCACGTCTGCAGTCGCGGGAGCGAAAGTTCTATCGATGCGGGATGGTGCATAAGTCCACCTCACCTCGTGACACAACTTTGGGGGCATCTCACGAACATGTGCAGAGTCTGCAAGTTCCTCACTTTAGATGTAACGTTTTACTTGCGGAGGTAATTCTCCATGGTTCAGGTTTCTGCAGCCCAAACTTCCGCGAAAATGAGCCAGGATACGGTAGATAATTCAGATTGGCCCTCAGGGTTATTTCGTCTTTGACATATTCCGGGACTGTAAAATAATACGTTTCTTGCCGGAGTTCCGCTGCATTAAGTCTGTTATCGAACAGAACACTCACTGCATCGTATGAAGACAAGGTTCGACTCCCTGATTTGTCGACCAAGATTGTCCGATATATTCTGCTTCCTGTTGGGATGTCCTCACCTAGGATCTCTTGATCCAATGGTCCGTTACCACTGATATCGTATGCATCGGATCTCGTCGACATGGCGGGAATTGCTATTCTTTCATCTCCGTTGTAGGCCACGAGTTCCAGCCAAAGTTGCCTGAGCTCTGAGCTTCCCGACGGCATTTTATGTCCCGTTCCTGAGTTGTCAATATATACAGTAATTTTTATTTCATCACCTTGCGATACAAAGGGCTTCTCTGTTTCTATATATACTGCGATATCTCCTGTTTCAACAATCTGTGTTTCGGAATGCGCCCCTGGGAAGCGGTGTGTAAAGAGCTTTGGCCGATTAGGCGATCGCACAAAAGTATCGGCAGGATTGACTGCCGGCCCCTCCTCATAAACAGGCTTCCAGTCCAGAAGGAAACCTTTCGTATTCATATGACAGTCCTGGCACTGAATGCCATTTGCAGCGAATATGCTGTTCTTCCATTCTGTAAAGGTAGTTTTAATTTCGAGTCCATGGCGGTTACTCCCGTTATGGCAGATAGCGCAAAATTCACTTCTCGTGTGTAATTCTGAATAGATATGGTGCCAATCATTTTTTTCCAAGAATGGCCCTAACATATGATGGTCTCCATCGGGATTCGAGATATAATTGCCGTTTCCCGGTTTCTCACCGCTATATCCTGCTATGGTGTGGCAAAAAGAGCATCCAACCCCGGACAGCATGGAATTAATCTGGTCTTCTGAAACTATGCGCCCATCTTGAGCGATGGAGTCTATCGGTGAATGGCACGCTATGCAGCGCTTCGCTTCCAGCTCGTAAAATTCAGGCTCTTGTTCAACCTTGGGGAGAATTTCGGTAAAGTATTGCCCCTTGAAAAGCGGATCTGAATGAGATTGGGCATGAAAAGATTGTGAATGCTGATCTACGGTCTTCAAGTGGCATGCCGTGCAAAATCTATCAGAAAAATAATTTCTATACCCCGGTAAGACAGGATCCCCTGCCGGCGGATCTGCGAGTGCAAAGGACGATAAAACAATAATGACGCAGCTTACAACCGATCTTACCACCCACTTAAGGGTATCATTCAAATATACATGTCCAGCTAACCATTGAACTCTCTGCTGAATGACCACCGGCTCTCCTGCAATATCGATTTTAAACATCTTCATCACCCCCCTCGCCATAAGATCATAGGATCAACACCTCCCTTCTTGTGTTAGTGTGTCAGCAAGCACTCGTATAAAAAAAGCCGAACATTCCGGAGATTTTAATCTTCGGTAGCTCGGCCATCATAAACTCGCATGACCCGCCGCTTTCCGTCCCTATCTCACGACAGGTTTGGCTTTATCGAGATCCTCCTAATTTATAGATATCAAAGAATCAGCTTATTTATATTAAAGTATGTCAATCGATCTCTTGACTTATATTATATAAGCGTATTAAGTTACAATAGTATTGCTCAGCAATCCTGCTTACGAAGTATGATTTGGCCAGGCCTCTACCGAAGTTGACCGAAAGATTACTTCTACTGGTGGCTCTCAGGGTTGTTCACGGTTAGCTTGCCGCTGGCACACCTATAAGGCCTTGTTCCTACCTATCCTACAGCTCACGGCGTAGCTGTTAAGGAGTAAACGCCGGAAGCTGAGCGAGTTCCTTGTTGGTGAACTTCAAGCTAAAACTGGACAGTTCTGACCCCGTAAGATTCTGACCGTCAATCATGTCATGAAAAATGCGCATCATGCGGTCCTTCGACGGAAGGCACTTCATTGCCTCCCCGTTTTTCATCTTTTTCCTGATTTACCAAGCAACCTACCCCAGAAGAATTGTGCGTTCGTTTTCGCAAGATCCAAGAAATTGTCGTTTGAATAGAGTATCAGGAGGACGAAATCAGGCTGATAGTCGTGAAGGAATACAGTCGGCCAGGAAGAACCGACGGTGCCAGTCGGGCAAGCCACCCCGAGGATTTTCAAGCCCCCCTCTTCCCTTCCAGGAATATCAAGGCCTTACAGAATCCTTAAAGGCGTGTTTCTTTTGCAGGGCGGTCGCAGAACACTTCGAACTCCCTGCGTCAACGCTTCTGAGCCCGCACACCTCCAAATCCATAAGTGTTCTGGCACTCAATTCTTAGCATACCACGTACGTTCAAACCCATGGGCTTCATGAGGGATCCGTTTTGATACTCTTCACGATGTTCCCCTCACGATGGACGTCAGGCGTGACAAGAGCGATGCTCACGAACTGCTCTGGGAAACTGTCCCGTTCGAGTATCGTACGTAAGAACGCTCACCCGGTCCGGCTCCCCTTCGTCAACGAGGCCGGAACTTTTCTTTCACAACCGGCTCCACATCTACTATAATTATTAATAGGAGCGGATCCGGTGTGGCAGATTAGGTATGCGTTAAGCGGTTGAATTGCCAACGGAAAAGGTAAGTAGACAACAGGTGCGCCGTTCTTTGAATGATGGCCAGTCCTTCCAGAACGGTTGAGCATGGCTGCATTGAAGACATAAGTTCTTAGAAAGATCATCATGCGTCCTGAGGCCGTTGCAGGCGGCGACTGCATCGTCCCTTGAGCAAAAGGAGGCACCCGTGAAGCAACTGTTTCGCCATTTTCTTGGACTAATCCTCGTCCTGATCATAATCCCAGCCTGTGCCGAGCGTGGCATGAAGGTGGAAGAGGAGCGCGAGGGAAAGGCAGCATCAAGCGAGACCTTCAAGACCGCTTACTACGCACTTGTCATCGGGAACAATGACTACCGTTACCTTCCCCGGCTGCGCACCGCAGTGAACGACGCCAAGGAGGTAAAGCGGGTCCTCACCGAGAAATATGGTTTCAAGACCAAACTTCTTCTCAATGCCACGCGCAGGGACATCCTTGCCGCCATTGACGACTTCCGCAAAAAGCTGAGCGAGACGGACAGCTTCCTCATCTATTATGCTGGACACAGCGAGTACAACAAGACCGCGGACAAGGGCTACTGGCTACCCGTGGACGCTGGAAAGGACGATTCCGCTGGCTGGATCATGGCCGAGGAAATCACCTCGAACATCAAGCGCATCACTGCCAAGCACGTGCTGATCGTTTCCGACTCCTATTACTCCGGGTCACTCAACCAAATCGCCACGACTCAAATGGGGACGATGGGGGAACGGGCTGACTTCCTCGAGCAGATGATGGAACACTCTTCCCGTACCCTTATGGTCAGCGGCGGCAGCGAGCCGTTCCCTGATGCAGGCAGCAAGGGTCATCATTCGGTCTTCGCATCTGCTTTTCTCATGGCGCTTAACGATTCGGGGAAAAAGAGCTTTACTGCGGAAGAGCTGCTCCGCGACAGGGTAAAGGAACTCGTCCTTGGCAAGTCCGGCCAGACGCCGGATTACTACAATATCCGGAACTCAGGACATGAGGGCGGGGACTTCGTCTTCCAGCTTGCACAGGCAGGAGGAACAGAGGAAGACAAAACCGCGACGGATGCAGGCTCTTATGAAACAGCGGCATCCGCAGAGCACGGGGAGGCAATGAAGAGCAACATCGACGACGGTACCTACACCGACCCTGAGACCGGCATGGAATTCGTGCTCGTGAAAGGCGGCTGCTATCAGATGGGCGACACCTTCGGGGACGGTGAAAGCGACGAAAAGCCCGTCCACGAGGTCTGTGTGGGTGATTTTTATATCGGCAAGTTTGCGGTCAATCAGGGCCAATGGAAGATCGTGCTGGGTTATAACCCATCGGCGTTCGGCAGGTGCGGCGATACATGTTCTGTCGAAGAGGTAAGCTGGTTCGATGCGCAGGAGTTTATCAGCATCCTGAACGAACGCACCGGCAGGACCTATCGCCTTCCGACCGAGGCTGAATGGGAATATGCTGCCCGGAGCGGCGGCAAAAATGAAAAATATGCGGGAACCAGTAACGACTCAGAGCTTGGTGATTACGCGTGGTATAGTGCAAATTCCGGCGGCCAGACGCATCCGGAGGGCCAGAAGGAACCGAATGGGCTTGGTATCTATGACATGACGGGGAATGTGTGGGAATGGGTACAAGATACCTATAGCAGTGATGCCTATGCTTTCCACAGCAGAAACAACCCTCTCTATGCCGGGAGTGGCGCCTTCCTGGTGAGTCGCGGCGGGTGCTGGGGCAACGATCCGGAGGATGTTCGGGCAGCCCGTCGCTATGCCCTCACCCCGGGCAGCAAGGACAATGGTACAGGCTTCCGCCTCGCCATAACTCCCTCACCTTAGGGTTTTTTAACTTTTTTGTTTTGCGCTTTTCCGCCCTCTTCTTCACTTAAGGAGGGGCGATCGGCTTTAAGGCGGACGAGCTCACCAATTGTAAAATTGCGGTGAATGCGTGTTTCAACCCGTATGGGGACTTCACCGTGATCCTCATTTTTATCGAGTGACAAGTCATGAGTATGATACCGAGAAAACTGGTGCGATGGTTCGAGGTGGGGGGAATTTTTGTCGGCGTGCCTCTTCTTCTGATGGGCGATTTCGTTCCCCCTCCCAAAAGCCTCGTACTGCTGGCTGTCTGCATCTCCTGCCTTGTCCTGCTTTTGCGCGACAAGACTTTCGATCGTCGCCGGTTCGGATTGAACGGTTATCACAGTTGGCGCACCTTGTTAATACGCTTCGTAATCATCGCGAGCTGCCTCACGCTGTCCCTGGTTCTTGTCCAGCCCGGGATCGTGCTGGCAACCCTTCGGCACCATCCTGCGCTCTGGATGCGCATCATGATAGCCTATCCTGTCCTCTCAGTCGTACCGCAGGAAATCATTTATCGGGCTTTTTTTTTCCACCGATACGGTTCCCTCTTAGCACATGAGAACATAAGCATCGTTGCGAACGCGGTACTATTTGCATTCGCCCATATTCTTTTCAGAAACTGGATAGCCATCGTCGGATCGTTTGTTGCCAGTCTCTTATGGGCGATGACCTACGTGAGGAGCAGATCCCTCCTTGTTGTTTCGATTGAACACGCCCTCTACGGTAACATCGTGTTTACGCTTGGCATCGGGCATTATTTTTATTCGCCAGACTTCTGATTTGTAGAATCATTTCTGCGGTGCCGCGGCGGGCTGGTGGACGAGATGACACTGGTGAAGGTCAGGAACCTGCGGCTTTGCGCAAGGTTGCGCTTCATCATACAGTATTGCGGTCGAATGTTTTTCCCGAGGAGATGCAAAATGCGTTTACGAAAAAGTTTACTCTGCTGCGGAATCACGCTTTTCATAGCTTCCGGACAGGCACTCGCGTGGGGACCGGATGGCCATCATACCGTTGGTGCCATCGCCGACCGCATGATTGCCGGTTCTCACGCCGCCATGGAAGTCAAAAAGATACTGGGTGACCTCAGCTTGCAGGACGCGTCTGTGTGGGCTGACTGTGCAAAGGGCATTGACCCCAGCAAGGATTACACCTATCAAACAGAAGGGAAATACCCGGAGTGCAGGATCTTCGAAACTCCGGCTCGGATAGCGGAAATGAGCGACTTCGTCCGACGCAATGACAAGAACTGCACTCTTAAACCCGGTGAGGAATCATGCCACAAACAGTATCACTACACTGATATCGCCATTCAGCACGACCACTATGACCCCACCTTTGTTGGCGCCCGTGACGACGACATTGTAGCCGCAATAGCTGCGGCAATTCATGTTCTGAAAGGAGATCCCGTACCAGCGCCGTTTAGCTTTCAGGATAAACGTGAGGTAATCCTGGTGCTTACCCATTACGTCGGTGATATCCATCAACCGCTGCATGTCGGCGCGGTGTACCTGGACACGAAAGGAAAGCGCATCAATCCCGATGCGGGTATTTTTGACCCTAAGACCAGCACCCGCGGCGGCAATAACATCACGGTCCTTGGCACAAGCCGTAATCTGCACGCCTTGTGGGATGATATCCCGTCGTCACTGACCGTATCCCACGTGAACGCGGCCCTTATCAGGCAGGCAGCGGCAATCCCCACGTCGGCTGATCAGCTATTCGAATGGCCCACGACGTGGGCCAGCGACACAGTCCGGGTAGCCAGGAAAGCCTTTCAGGGTCTCAAATTCAGCAACCGGCAGAACAGTCACTGGAACACGACACTGCCATCGACGTACAGGAGGAAGATGTTTAGCATCAAGCAGAAGCAGCTGGTAAAGGCCGGCGCCCACCTAGCACAACTGCTCC
Source organism: Nitrospirota bacterium (assembly GCA_035625205.1). Classification (GTDB taxonomy): domain Bacteria; phylum Nitrospirota; class UBA9217; order UBA9217; family UBA9217; genus JAJYKN01. Next base: position 17,198 of record DASPQB010000099.1, read on the forward strand.
AAGCAATCTGGCCATAAACGCCCCCATGGATTTATGATGTGTCATTACCAGGTAGCGGTCTCGCAATTTCATTGTAATGATCCGATGCCGTAACTTGTAGTCGAAGTTCACACAGAACCCAATCCTGAGAGAGTAAGAACTGTACGTTGTATCAATTGATGAAATGTCGAGCTCCGTGTGCTCTGACGGTCCCTTCCAAAACCCTTCAATCAACATGTCACCTTTTTTACAAAGTACGATGTTCTGTTCCAGGCCATATATCCCCCCGAACGACACAAAGCGCAGAGTTGCAAGTCCTTGCAATTGACAATACTTCACCGACCTGTCAAAATACGAGCAGTACTCGAAGGCGTTAACCCTTTCTGGGGAAGATTGCTCATGGGTAGCAAGATTATTACTACGTTACGGTTCTTTACCTTCTTCCTGCTTGGTCTCGCAATCGCGTGCAGTAAATCCGAAAACGGTGTGCAGACGCCGCAGTTCCAGATTGCGCAGTCGTCCATGGCGCGAGACACGAACCCGCAGGTACCTGACGCGGACCTCGCTGCGGTCGTAGCGGGCAATACGGATTTCGCGCTTACGGTCTTTCCCCTCCTCGACCCGAGCGCAAGCAGCAATATCGTTTTCTCTCCCTATAGCATAACGCAGGCTTTTGCTCTTTTAGCGCCAGGCGCCAACGGGAATACGTTGACCGGGATCGAACAGGCGTTGTCGTTTACTCTTCCCCAAGACCGCCTTAACGCGGCCTTCAATAAGCTCGATCTTCTGCTCACGAGCGAGGGCACAGGCGCCATTACCTCAGCCGGCGAGCAACTCCCCATACTCAGGAACGCCAACGCAATCTGGGGACAAGTTGGTTTGTCCATTCTGCCGTCTTATTTGGACACTCTCGCGATAAATTACGGTGCGGGCATGTACCTCGTGGACTTCATCAATGCGACGGAGGACGCGCGGGGTACGATCAACTCATGGGTGGAAAGCCAAACGAACAACAGGATACAGAACCTGATCCCCGAGGGAGGCGTGACAACAGCAACCCGTATCGTTCTGACGAACGCCATATGGTTCAAGGCAAGGTGGGCGTCGCAGTTTTCGGTAGCGAGCACGGCAACTCAGTCCTTTTTCAATCAGGACGGCTCCACGGCATCGGTTCCCTTCATGTACCAAATGTTCACGGTGTCCTATGCACAGGCAGATGGCTGCCAGGCTGTCGATATCCCCTATGCCGGAAACAACTTTTCGATGCTCGTCATCATGCCGGACCCCGGCACGTTCGATGCGTTCCTGTCCTCGCTTACGCCGACCGTACTGGGTGACATTACCAACCAGCTGTCAGCTCAGGAAGTAGCTCTTTCTCTTCCAAAATTCACCTTTACCGAAGTCGCTGACCTCGGTTCTATATTGCAATCTCTCGGCATGACCGACGCATTCAATCCGGATACCGCTGATTTCTCCGGCATTGACGGGAAACGCGACCTGTTTATCCAAGATGTCTTCCATCAAGCCTTCATCAGCGTAGACGAGTTCGGAACAGAGGCAGCAGCCGCGACCGCCATTACGATATCTGGGACTACGGAGCCGGCTCAACCTCTGTCGTTTACGATCGATCATCCCTATATATTTGTCATTCGGGAAATTAAGACCGGCTCGATCCTCTTTCTCGGGAAGGTAGTTTCGCTCTAATGATCGGGTATGCATAAGGAATTATCTGTGATAATAAACAGCCTTTCTCAACGCATCTACCGGAATGTACTGCCCTCGCCAGAACCGGGGAATCACGGAATAGGAGGTGCACCTCACGGAGATCCTAATATTATCGAGGTGAGGAATAGTGTTTGTATCAATGCATCTTCTGGTATAGTTTTCTATCAATAACTAAAGCCTGTCTGTGAAAGTTCCGTCTCTTAGAAACACCCATAGTTCATTCCGCTATTCGTGTCTGTTAAGCCTCCACATTATTGTCATGTTAGGTAATTGCCTAAAATACCCCATATATTTTTTTTAGTGATGTAGTTAAAAGAAAGAAGCTTTCGAATAGCTTTTCATAAATTCATAATAAGGGCATTGACTTTAAGGAGGAAATAAATGATACAGATGCGAAACCATCAGCGGTTTTCGCCATGATGAACCGCGAGGTTGTCAGACAGCGCGTTCCGCGATCCTTCAGATGTTCGACTCGGTTACGGCCTGCTACGGTCCAAGGAGGTTACAACGAGTTTAGCTGAATCTTTCGCTCAATCCGGTTTTACCCACTTTGTGAACAGCACGGCAGGTGGTACCGCTCGGATTGTCGCTTGTCTTTGCCGCATCGGCTGGGGCTTCGTTCGCGGCGCTGACACCGCCGGCATCATCCTCATCGTGGTCGGCCTGATTCCCTT
>DASPQB010000100.1:0-19464 GCA_035625205.1 Nitrospirota bacterium
GCTCTCATAAAAGCCGGAATTAAGAAATGCAGATTTCACGACCTTCGGCATACCTTTGCTACAAGACTCGTTCAGAGCGGGGTTGATCTTTACAAGGTTCAAAAGCTATTAAGGCATAAATCCCCTATCATGACTCAACGATATGCTCACCACTATCCTGAAAGCCTACGTGATAGTGTTGAGACTCTGGATAAAAATTATCACATTTTTATCACAGAGCAAAAAATAGGGGCTACAGCAAATGCCGTAACCCCTTGAGTTTATTGGTAGCGGGGGCCGGATTTGAACCGACGACCTTCGGGTTATGAGCCCGACGAGCTACCGGACTGCTCCACCCCGCGATGAGAGGTGCATATTAAATGAGCTTCGTCCGAATGTCAAGAAAATTATAGCTCGTGACCGCATTTCTCATGATAAACCGCCTCTCCATGGCCGGAGGAGACCGATCGAGCCCGGCGTCCTCCGGTTCACGGGGCATTTCCGGAACCATTCCGGGTCTTCCAGGCTCTGAGCAAAATCCTACGACTGTCTGGGGCAGATGCTTCGTGACCGTCCCCTCGTGTTACCTGCGGAGAGACCCCAAAGCGCCGGTGACCTGCTCACTGTCCACGGACGCAGCGTACATAACTAACGTTCGCAACAGGGTTCGACTTGGTGCTGCCCGCTATCTCGCCATAGTCGAACCCGACGTACCATGCGGCCCCGGGACCGTCTGCGTCACTCGTGGACGTCCAGTAATAGTAAGACTTTGTGTTCGGGAAATACGTGGTGTTGATCGCCGGATTGGCCGTTGTCGCGCTGACAAGAGATTTCAGCTCCTTGACATTAGGCAGACGCCAGTCCGCGAAACCGGCCAGGGACAAGCCCTGGCAGTAGGCCAAGGCAGACGTCGACGTCCCCGCGCCCCAGTCGTAATAGGCTGCAGTTCCCGTATCGCACGGCGTAGTCGTGGTGCTCTGCCCCGCGGAACACTGCTGCCACATAAGCGACGTTGTCGCATCACTTACGGTACCGGTGCCGTTGTCGGTGAAACTGGCGCTTAGAGCGCAAGTTGCAAAAAACACTGTCAATCCCATGACAAGCAAAACGTGTCTCATGGTTCCCTCCTCGGGAATGGTTCCTGCCATCCCCGACTGCTCCTGTCGAAGATAAAATTTAATTGGACATCAATGGCTCCAGGAGCCATGCTCCAGGTGCCCGCCACGACGATGACCTGCTCACTGTCCTCCGCTGACACAACGCACATTCCAGGTGTCCGCCACCCCGTCGCCGCTATCGCTGCCCATGCCGAAGTTCACCATAAACGAGAACCCCGAGCCTAACAAATAGGGAGTGGACGACCAGTACCAGCTGTTTTGCGTATTCGGGAAATAAGTGGTATTGATCGAGGGGTCGAATGTCCCGTAATCCACGATGCCGACCAGTTCGGCATCTGCAGGCAGGCGCCAGACAGCTCCTGCAAGGTTGAGACCGGCGCAGAGGCTTACCGCCTGGGCCCAGGTGTACGATCCGGCAGTGCCCGTGGCGCATCCGGCGCCGCTTAAGCCGTTGGTACACTGCTGCCACAATAACCCCGTGACGTTGTCCGTGACCGTGCCGTTGCCGTTGTCCGTATACGAGAGCGGGTTGACGATGAATGAGCCGTCCTGTCCCGCTCCCGCGCATGAGATGACACTCCCCGCAGAGTTGTAGCATGAAGTCTCGCCTGTAGCCGGCAGGGTGCCGACGGCGGGGGGCGGGGTTGCGGTCCACTTCGCATACAGGATGACATTCGCCGCCGGCATCGCGAACGTCTGCCCCGCTGTATAGGTCGTCCCGGTCCCGGAGGAGACCGTGTTCCAGCCCGCGAAGGAGAAGCCGGTAAGGACGAGGCCGCCGGTATTTCCCAGTACCGTCACGGTCTCTCCCGACACGTAGGTGTTCGGGTCGATCGGAACGGTGCCGGAGGTACTCCCGTTGCCGTTATAGGTGACGCTGAACGTTACATTGGCGGTCCACTCCGCGTACAGGGTGACATTTGCCGCCGGCATCGGGAATTTCGCCCCCGGCGCATAGCTCGTGCCGGTCCCGTTGGACACCGTGTTCCAGCCCGCGAAGGTATAGCCGGCATTTACGAGGCTGCCGCTATTCCCCAGGACCGTCACGGTCTGCCCCTCCTGGTACATGTTTGGATCAAGAGGGACGGTGCCGCCGGTAGCGCCATTGCCGTTATAGGTCACCGTATAGGCGGCAGGCGCACCGAAGGTGGCGATCGGACATACCTGTGTAAGAGCGTACTCGCTGGGGTACGTCTGCGAAACGCCGCCGGTCGTTACTGTGATCGATCCATCACTGTTGTAGAGGACCGTTGTCGCGCCATTGATCGTGAGTTCGCCCGCTGTCGTGTAGCCCAGGGTACTGTCAAAGACGACCGGGGCATCGGTCACGAACGTGAAATTGCCGTTCTGACAGACTGCCGGAGCGAACGCGATGTCAAGCGAACCGGTGACGCTCACATCCTCCGTGATATCGCGGGACGCAGGACCCGGCGCTGTGACCAGCTGGAAGTTGTCAAACGTCGCGGTCACGGAGTCGCTGCCCGTTTCCGCCGGCCAGGATTCCTCGAAGATGCCGTTCATGGTGATGGTCGTTACTGTCCCTGTGCCCCCCGATGAAAGAGCATAGGAATCGTACAGCCGGAGGAGGGATACGGAATAGGTCTGGCTCGTGGCTACATCATAGATGCTCATGCCGCCGGTGGCGATCGCGGTATCCACCGCGGTCACCGCCTGACCGGAGAGCGTCAGGGTGATGCCCATCGGAAGACCGGTCATGGTGGTCCTGGAGATCAGGGTCGTATATCCGGGCCCATACTCCGCGAGCGTAAAGGCCGTCGGCGTCGACGCGCTGCCCAACGTCACGCTCATGCTGAAGCCTCCCGTCACGGGCCCGAAGATCATGATATCGTATTCGCCGTCAACCTGCACGTCGTCTTCCCGGCAGCCCGAGAAGAAGAGGGCGGCGAGGCCGCCGTCCGTGCTCTGGCCCAGCGTATACGATCCGCCGTCTGTACAGGTCCCGCTCGCCAGGGAAGACAGCTGCAAGGCCGCCGCCTTACGGCCGCTTGCGGCGGTCCGGGACGACAGCGCCCCGGCGAATTTGGTCGTAACGCTTAAAAGCCTCTGCAGCGCCGGACTCTCCGCATGACCCGCGAAGGTGCCCGGCGTCGGCGCCTGGACCCCTTCTTCGGAAAGCCCGATATTGCCAAGATTGCCGAACGCCTCTGTTATGCCCAGTGCCATGTTGAGCCCTTGGCTGGTGCTTGAAGCCGCCTCTGTACCCTGCGTGTTGTTTTGTATCGTTGTCCCGCCGCTGCTCGACGATGAACTGCTGCTGCTACTGCTGCTGCCGCCGCTGCTGCTGCTGCACGCGCCAAGGAATATCATGCCTCCAAGAGCCAGAACGGCCATCAATGCAAAAAAAACAGGCCTTTTCATGGCAACCTCCCTTGTTCCGTTAGTGATCGCATCAACATGCATTGGACCGGAGACACCAGGCAGCCATGGTTGCGGCTGCCGCGTTTATCACATTACAACGAACCGTGTGACTTCTCATTCGACGCTGATAAAACAAGCTGAACGATACTGTAAGAATTCAAAATATCGTAGTTGATCGTATTCTCATGCTGGAGAAATGAAAGGATGGATAAAAGATGAAAGATAATATGAAAGGCTGAATGTCAGATATTGTATTGCTTGGATTGTACCTTGTACTTCAACATGGATTATGGAGTAATTATACCCCTCTCATAAGGAGAGTCAAGGTTCCGAAAAAAGAAATGGAGCCAGAGTGGCCCACAGGCTATGACTCGCAAGGTTTTCTCTTAGACACACCACGATCCGGACAGTGAATATGCCGTCATTCAAGAAGCCCGACGAGCTACCGGACTGCTCCACCCCGCGATATGTGAGAAGCGTATAATAATGCACATCCCCTTCCATGTTAAGATAATTGTAGATTTTTCTTCCCGGTAAGACCGGAACCGCATCCCGACTGAAAATCAAGCAATCTTAATGATGAGCTTTTTGCCGCAAGCTTCGGCATACCTCCGTCATGTTTCCAGCGACGGCGAATGCTTATGATTTCCCGGCGACGTTTCAAGGATGGGTCATTTCTTGCGCCAGGAGGGAATTACGTTTCCTGGGGAATTGCAGGGGGCAGCGCTGTCCTCTCCCTGCCAAAGCCATTTCCCGGTGCGGCGATCAGACGTCAAGGGCCGCCCTGATGCGTGTGAGCAGTTCTTTCGGTGATACGGGTTTCAGAAGAAATTCGACGCCCTTCCGCACCAGCTCCTCGGCAGATTTGACATTTGCCGTATATCCGCTCATGAAGAGGACTTTGACCGATGGCTGTGTCTTCACTATCTCCTCATATGCCTCTATGCCTCCCTTTTTCGGCATGATCATGTCCAGGATGACAAGCTTGATCGTATCTTTATTGCGCATGAATTTGGACACTGCATCAGCTCCATTCACCGCCTCGATCACCGTATAGCCGAACTCCTGAAGCAGGGTCCGGAAGAGCGGCCTGATGACTTCATCATCCTCGGCGATGAGGATCGTTTCGGTTCCCCCTCTCAAGTCATCCTTGTAAATTCTCTCGTCGGCCGTCCCCGGTGCTTTTTCCCTCGTGATCAGTGGCAGGTAAAGTTTGAATGTCGCGCCTTTTCCCGGTTCGCTGTATGCGTTGATGAACCCTTGATGCTGCTTTATGATGCCGTATACCATCGAAAGACCGAGGCCTGTTCCCTTTCCCGGTTCCTTCGTGGTATAGAACGGCTCGAAAATATGCCCGCGGGTGATGTCGTCCATTCCTATTCCCGTATCGCTTACGAGCACGACTGCGTACTTCCCCACTTCACCGTAGCCGAATGCCCTGATAAATGAATCGTCCAGCTGTACAATGTCCGTTTGGATGGTTAACGTCCCCCCGTGCGGCATTGCGTCCCGCGCATTGGTCGCCAGGTTCATCAGTGCCTGCTCGATCTGGCCGCCATCCGCGTTTACCGTCAGGGGCTCCTGGATGAAAATGGTCTTCAGCTCGATGTCCTCTCCGATGATCCTCCCCAGGAGCTTCTCCACCCTCCGGATGATCTCGTTCAGGTCCGTGGGGCGGGGATTCAGGATCTGCTTCCTGCTGAACGCGAGAAGGCTGTGGGTCAGATACGCTCCCCGGTTGGCCGCATCGAGCAAATGGGCGACATTGTCGCGAAGCTTGTCTTGCTCTTCCATCTTCATCATCAGGATGTTCCCGTACCCGATGACCGCGGTAAGGATATTGTTGAAGTCATGGGCGATGCCGCCGGCCAGCTGACCAATTGCTTCCATTTTTTGCGCCTGGAGCAGCTGGGTTTCCAGCCTTTTCCGTTCGGAGATATCGCGGAGGATGCCCACCGCATGCCACTTGTCCTTGATGCGTATGCCGGAGATGGCCAGCTCGACGGGAATTTCCGAGCCGTCTTTCCTGAGCGCATGCACCTCGTACGTTTTCCCCATCAAGCTGCCTTGTCCGGTAACCGCGAATTTCCCAAAGGCCTGCGTGTGCGCGTCCAGGTACCGCGGGGGGATAAGGAAGAGGATCTTTTTCCCCATGACCTCTTCCGGCTGGTAGCCCAGCATGGTGCTCGCGGAAGCATTCCAGTAGATGATCCTCTCCTCGTCGTCGATGAGGATAATGGAATCGGCGGCCGCGTCGGTGATCGCCTTCAGCTTTACCTCGCTCTCCTGCAGCGACTCTTCCGCCTTCCTGCGGACGATAATGCCTGCCAGGGTATTCGCAATTGCCAGGAGCAGCTCGCGCTCCCTCTCGTTACTCACGTGCCCTTCGTCGACATAGACATTGAGCACGCCAAGAACTTTCCCCGCGTAGATGATGGGGACGCAGTAATGGCCGTGAGGAGTAATCCCGTCGTAGCGGATCTCGTGCCGCGGATCAACGCTGTCGGCAAATTCTATGCTTTGACTGAGCGCGGCGCGTCCGCACATACATTTGCCGAGCGGGACATGATGGCAGGCTTGTTGAAGGAATTCGTTAAGATTTCTGTGGGCTTTCAGCGTCAAGTTGCCCGAATCGTCCTCAATGAGAAATATTCCGCCTCGGGCCTGCACCATGAGCCAGGGGATCGAAAGGATGAGGTCCAGCGCGCGGGAGAGAACATCTTCGAGAGGAACATGCTCAAGCGAGAGGCGCAACAGCGAATTGATCACTGCCTGCGTCTCGAAGTTCCGACTTAATTCTTCTTCGATGTTCTTGCGCCCGGTAATATCCTGCAGCGTCTGGATGGCCGCGATCAACTCGCCCTGGCTGTTGAAGAGCGGGGCCGCATCGAAGAGAATATATCTGTCCCTGCCGTTCAAATGGGCACGCCACCCCTCCGCATGGATCGCTTTCGTTGAAAGCGGCGATTTCGTATAGACCGTGTATAAGGCTGGAAGCCTGTCATAGTCCCCGTCAATCACGAGGTCTGCGAGTGTCGGGCGTTTTTTTTCATAAAAAGGCGTCCATTGCTTGTCGGTCCCTACCATCTCTGACGACGGGACCCCGGTAAGTTCCGCGCATGCCTTGTTCCAAATAACGACTTTGTGGTTATTATCGATGACAAAGATCGCGGTCGCCGCATTGTCGATCATGTTTTCGGTAAATTTCCTCTGTTCCTCCACGTTTTCTTTCATCTTCCTCTGTTCAGAGATATCTTCCACTATTCCCACGCAGCCCTTGATAGTTCCATGCTGGTCGAGGAGGGGCGCGGTACGGACCCGGACATAGATTTTAGCCTTGCTTGTCGTGGCGCGGTAATATCCTTCGTAAATCCCGTCATTCCCCTTTATCGGTTCCTCGAGGGCCGGCACCACGTGCTGGTCCTCAAGCCTTCTCATGTCCAGGCCGATCACCTGCTCCCTGCTCGACTGCAGGATGTCCACGAAACTGTCATTGCAATCAGTGATGCGCAGGTCCAGACCGTAATTGAAAATCCCCGTGGGAATGTTATGCACGAGGAGACGGTACGTTTCCTCGGTGGTCCGCAGCATGCTCTTCATCTGCACATGTCGCACATAGTAGAGCGTCGAAAGCCAAAAAACCAGAACGCCAAGCACGCAGTTCATGATCCCGTACTTCATGGCCACGCCCGGAGGGGATAGCAGGAGGCCTACGAACGTGAGGATCGTACAGACAGAAGTGACAAGATAAACATGTGGTTTCTCTAAAGTTCCGGCCGCCAAGAAAATGGGAAGAAGATAGAGCATCCATGCGACAAATCCCACCGGCGTCGCTAAATCCAGAATGAATATGCCCGTGATCAGTACGATAATTGCCGCAATTCGCACACGGTGAGAGAGGCTACGCATGTTCGTGGTCCTTGCAAAGGAGGATGTAAAAAAAACCTATTAAAATAATCATAGCACGCTGCGCGGGATGATCATTTCTTACTCGGGATGGAATGCATATTATTCGGAGGAACTCTTTTTGTCAAGTTTTCTGAATGCCGAATTTCTTGAGGAACAGCGGGTTCACCGCAACGTAGCCTTCGGCCACATCGAAGGCTGCCGACTTCATGCTCTTGCCTTTGAATCCGCTCTCAGCCATGGCCGTTCCTAGGTCATTCCGCAGGACTTGATCGTTTTCTCCAGGAGTTCCTGCTTTTTCCGCACAGCCTCAAGCTGTCTATGAATATCAGCGTGGCTGGCGCCTTTGCTGAATTTATCTTGGAGCACTGCTATGTCCGCAGAGAGCTCCCGCGACGTATCTTGGAGCAGTGCTTGAAAATTCCTGGTGTTCTCGCATAACTTCGTGATTGCCGTGACCAGTTCCTTGAGCACGGGGTCATCCGCTTCCCGGAGCCGCAACGCCACGTTCACGTCTCCGCAGGAAATGTGTTCAAGGGCCTTCCGAATGCGCATGAGCGGGCCGACGAACGTGTGGGAGTATAATATACCGACAATGCCGATGAAAATCAGGAGCGTGATCAGTGCGATGGGGAGAAAGATGGGAAGTTGAACGATTTCTGCGATTTTTTGAAATACCCGAAGAAGAACGGTGTAGGATATCAGAAGCAAGATAAGAAATATGATGAAACGGAACTGCGATCTCGACGTGATCAGATGGTTCTTGCCCCGGCCCATTACATGTCTTTTAACCATTTTTTGCATAAATGTCCTCGGTGCTCCGTGGATGTGAAGACCGTGTCTATTCAGTTTTTCCAGATCATTTTCCAGGGCCGCTTGATTGTACCAGCCTGGAAGACCGTGCCGTAACCGACAGTATTATCTCTCGAGCCTGCTTGACTGCAAGCACATTGATTATACAGGTCTTTCGGTATGGCGGTCAAGTCCAAATCAAACTATTTTGTCCTAATTTGCTTGAAGTCCCCTGTTCGCTGTGGTACATTTTTACATGCCTCTGATTGACATGCATAACCGGCGTATTGATTATTTGCGGATATCAGTCACGGACCGGTGCAACCTATCGTGCGTCTATTGCAAACCGCGGAACGAGACAAAGATGCTGTCGCATTTTGATATCCTTACTTACGAGGAGATTTTGAGGCTCGTTTCCATCGCCGTCCCCTTGGGAATATCCCGTGTACGGGTGACCGGTGGGGAACCCCTGGTAAGACGCGGCATCGTCGATTTCATAGCCGCGTTAAGAGGCATCGACGGACTGGACGATATCAGCCTGACCACCAACGGTGTTTTTCTCGCGGAAATGGCAGAAGGCCTTGCACGGTCCGGCATGCCACGGCTCAATATCAGCCTCGATTCCCTGGACCCTAAGAAGTTTCATCACATCACCGGCAGCGACTCCTGGGCCGCGGTCTGGCGCGGCATCGATCGCGCCGAGGAACTGGGCTTTTTCCCCCTGAAGCTCAATATGGTTCCCATCAAAGGAGTTAATGATGCTGAGATCGCGGACTTTGCGCGGCTCACGCTCAAGCGACGGCTTCACGTCCGGTTTATTGAGTTCATGCCTATCGGCTCAAAAAAACGATGGAGCAGAGATGCATGCGTGCCGTCCGAGCAGGTGCGTTCGATAATCGAGCACGAAGTGGGCACGCTCGTTCCGGTTGCATCGGGGAGCTCCGGCGGCCCATCGTCTAACTTCGCGGTGCCCGGTGCACAAGGGATTATCGGGTTTATCAGCCCCATCACACGTCACTTCTGCGACTCCTGCCGCAGGTTGCGGCTTACGGCGGACGGCAAGATCAGACCTTGCCTTCTCTCGGACACAGAGATTGACATTAAGTCTCCTCTGCGAGGTGGATGTGATGACAAGGAACTTGAGCGGTTCTTGAAGCTATCGCTTGCAATCAAGCCTGAACGGCATTATGTCAATGAAACCTCTGGAACCAGTTTTCAACGGACAATGTCGAAAATCGGCGGGTGAGCGGCTATGACGGGAAGTACAACATGACAAACAAGCTTAGTCACTTTGACGATCAAGGCGCCGCCCATATGGTTGATGTTTCGGCTAAAGACGAAACAGTTCGTGAGGCAGTAGCCGAAGGACAAGTCATGATGCGTCCTGAAACACTTACCCTCATTATTGACCGAAGAGTCTCCAAGGGAGACGTGTTCGGTGTCGCCCGACTGGCAGGCATCATGGCTGCCAAGAAGACCTCTGAGCTGATTCCTCTCTGCCATCCCCTCGCCCTCTCATCCATCGCAATCGACCTGCAAGCCGACACCGCAGCATGCTGTGTCCGCATTCGCGCATCCGTCAGGACAACGGGGAGGACCGGTGTGGAAATGGAAGCATTGACGGCTGTGTCAGCTGCGGGCCTCACGATCTATGATATGTGCAAGTCCGTGGATCGGGAAATGACGCTGGGCGGGATACAGTTAATGAAAAAATCAGGCGGCAAAAGCGGCACGTTCGAACGAAAAGCAAGCTCCTGATCGTGCCGCTTATTCGTCGTTAAACCGGCATTGCCGCGACGAATTATTTCTGCGAAAATTTCTTCATTTGCAATAAGGTTGAACGGGCAACGCTGCACACCGAGGCATGAAGGAACGTACTGTAGAAACTCATTCAGACCGATGCCCTTCCGAGCTCATTCGATACATAATAGTGAATATTTTTACCTTCAAAGCGAGCCTGAGTGGAGACAAATTTTTAACAGGGTGATGAGCTTTCTATTCCCACTCGATCGTGCTCGGCGGCTTGGATGAGATGTCGAAGCACACGCGGTTTACGCCCTTAACCTCATTGATGATCCGGTTGGACATGACGCCCAGGAGGTCGTACGGGACCTTCGCCCAATCAGCAGTCATTCCGTCCTGGCTTGTGACCGCGCGGATCGCGACCACATTTTCATAGGTCCGTTCGTCACCCATGACCCCCACGGTTTTGATTGGAAGCAGCACAGCAAAGGACTGCCAGACCTGTTTGTAGAGCCCCGCTTTCTTGATCTCCTCGAGAACTATGGCATCAGCCTCGCGCAGGATCTTGAGCCTCGGTTCGGTCACTTCTCCCAGAATACGGATAGCCAACCCCGGCCCGGGGAAGGGCTGACGATCAATGATATCATCAGGCATCTTCATTTCCCGGCCGATGGCCCGGACCTCATCCTTGAATAATTCCCTCAGCGGCTCCACCAGCTTGAGCTTCATCTTCTCCGGTAGACCGCCCACATTGTGGTGGGACTTGATGACAGCCGACGGTCCTTTGAACGAGACACTCTCGATCACATCGGGATAGAGCGTGCCCTGAACAAGAAATTCAGCCCCTCCGACAGCGTGTGCTTCGCGCTCGAAAACTTCGATAAAGGTGTTGCCGATTATCTTCCGCTTTTTCTCAGGGTCCTCGACCCCGGTGAGCTTGTTCAGAAACTCCCGGGAAGCATCGACGTACTTGAGGTTCAGCCCCATGTTTTTGAATGTCTCCTGGACCTGTTCTGCTTCGTTCTTGCGGAGAACGCCGTTGTTCACGAAGATGCAGATCAGCTGTTTGCCTATGGCCGTGTGGACGAGAACCGCGGCAACGGACGAGTCCACGCCTCCCGAAAGGCCGCACACGGCTTTTTTATCGCCGACGAATTTGCGGATTTCACCAACGGAATAGTCCACAAAGGACGCCATGGTCCAGGTCGGCTCGCACTTGCAGATGTCGTACACGAAATTCCTGAGCATCTGTGTGCCTTGCGGTGTGTGTACAACCTCGGGGTGAAACTGCACCCCGTAGAATTTTCGCTTTTCATCCGCCATTGCAGCTGTCGGTGAGTTGTCGGTATGGGCAATGGCCGAGAATCCTGCCGGCATTTTCTCGATTCGGTCTCCGTGGCTCATCCATACGACGGTCCCGTATTCTTGGCCCCGGGTTCCATGTTTTGAACCAACACCTTTAAAAAGACCCACGTCGTTGTGGATCACCAGCTCCGCCCTACCATATTCGCGCTTCGTCGATTTCGAGACCATGCCACCCTCGACGTGCGTCATGAGCTGCATCCCGTAGCAGATGCCGAGAACAGGCACGCCCAGTTCGAAGTGGGCACGATCGATGAGCGGCGCACCGCTCTCGTATACGCTCGACGGACCGCCTGAAAGGATCAGCCCCTTCGGCCGGAAAGCCTTGATCCTCTCAAGCCCTGCATTATAGGGAAATATTTCGCAATAGACCTTCGCTTCGCGCACTCGGCGTGCTATGAGCTGAGTGTACTGGGAGCCAAAATCGAGTATCAGGATGCGTTCGCTGTGGATGTCGGACACGGAAAACCCCCTCACGCTGAAAATATGAACGATATTATATCAGGATGTCGACAGCTGTCAATCGGAGAATCGGCTGAAAAACTGACCTTGACAAGATTCGCCATGACCGTTTATTATAACCAAATGGAACTGCCGCAGTACCGAAGACTTCGCGATACGGCATACCGGGTAGCCGCTACGCTTCCGAAGCCCGCCTTTTACGAAAGGTTCGAAAAAGATATTCGGCGGGCCGATGAGGCCCTCGCGACTCATGATCTTGTCAAAAAATGCCGGTCTTACCTTGATGAATCACAGATGGAATGCGCGCACGGACTTTTTCACTGTGAAGCTGTCGCGCGCGACGCTGGCGCGCTCATCCTCATCGAAATGAAGGAAGGCGGTGCCACCTGGGAGGAGACCGATCCGTTGTTTACGGCGGCGATCATCGCCGGCTTGCTTCATGACATCAAGCGAAAAGAGCAGGACCATGCCGTACGGGGGAGCATCGAGGCGGAAAAGATCCTCTCGGCCCTCGGCATGAGCCTGAAAGAGCGTCAATACATCGCTGACGCCATCAGGAACCACGAAGCGTTTCAGGAAACTTTCGACCGTGACGATGATGCAGGAAGGCTGGTAAGCGATGCGCTTTATGATGCCGACAAATTCCGGTGGGGACCGGAAAATTTTACGACAACCCTCTGGCTCATGGTGGAAACCCACAATACTCCCCTCGCGTCGCTGCACAAGACTTTCCGGGAAAAAATGAAGGGGATTGAAAAGATCAAGGAAACCTTCCGAACACTAACAGGCAAGCAATTCGGTCCGGAATTCATTGACATGGGATTATCTATCGGAAATGCGATTTACGAGGAAATGAACTCAATACTTGAGCTTAGTTGCTGAGAGGCATCTGCTTCGCATCCTTCATGCCCTCCCCGGTCATTCCCCGCTGCTGCGATCTACCGCCTGCTCACTCCGCACCCTGTTCATGCTTCCCATACACTTTTTTCATTACCGCGTCAGCGCGCTCCTTGCGCGCTTCGAGCACACCTTGCTTGAATGGCAGGGTTTCTTCAGCAAACATCGCAGAGCGGAGCCAGTCGTAGGCTAGCTTCAGAAGTTCGGCATCATCAGTGCGAACCTTCTCGATCCGCGCCGCAGGGATGTCGTAGGTCTCAAGAAAACTGCTGCCGAACACGAACTCCCGAAAATAGTCCGTATTGGTGCTGACCATAAAGAACATCTTGTTTTTGATGTCAGGAAATTCCCGTTCTCCGAAGGATTTCTTTTTGATCAGGATTTCCATCCATCCACGGTTAACCTCGTCGTACAAGTCTGCCTCCTGATCCTTTCGCCAGGAGTTTATGGTCCAGTCCCGGTCCTCTTCGAAGCCCTTGCAGTGGTCCTCTTTGGTCATGAAATAGAACTCGTCCTTGCCCCCTTCCGCCTCTTTTTTCCTGAGCGTCGCCATGCCAACGGGATAATATCTACAGATGTTTGGGCGGTCCTCGTAGACCGTGCATCCATCAGGCGTTACGAAAGGGCAGCTCCGTTTATCGTCGTTCTTCATCTTGAGCGTGATCACGGGAAGGAGCGTCTTCGCGAGTATTTCGATCTCGCAATATTGATTGATGAAGTCTTCGGAGGTCATGCCGAGCCTTTTCCTGAGACGCAGGAGATCGTATGGCGGCAGCACAATGTTGATGTTACTGCAGCAGGCAGTAAAACACTGCACACCCTTGTGGCAGCTGAACTTAAACCTGCTATTGCCCGTCAGCTTGACAGGCACGACCTTATCGCTATCGCTCTTTTTGAGCGGTTCTATTATAATGTCTTCCGGCTTCATCTTGTTCCCACGATTTTTCATCATAACCCCCTCAGTCCAACCTCAATTTCGCAACATCTGAAAATGGTCCTATCTGATGCTGACTGCGTATATTATCTCATCCACGCTCGCATCTCGTTATGCTGTTTGAGGAACAGCTCAACGCCCTCATGGCCGGGCCCGAGGATTTTCTTGAACCTGTCGAGCGCTTCATAAAACTGCATTTCTTTCGTACCACTGACCAGGTTGTCAGCGTAGGAAACGATCTTTTCCTCGACCGTTTGCGGGAGGTAATCCTTTTCCGGTAAGCCGAGCCGCACAGCCTCTCTTGCGGTTATGCCCGCGCCGATATGACGCTCGATGATATTGACGAGTTTATCCGGAAATCCGTGATTTCTAGCGATTGCAACACCCTCCACAGCATGGTCGATTCCGTGCGTCTTCGATCTGCCGATGTCATGAAACAGACCCCCCTTGCGCACCAGGTCATGGTCAGACGCAATTGTTACGCACCTGGCGATAGAAAGAGCCATTTTCGAGACCGCTTTACAATGCGCAACAACGGCGGGCGAACAACCGACGGCAATAAGGACATCTACATCTGGATCGTTCATAGCGTTATGAATAATACCACTTTACGACAGAATTTCAACAGGTTTGGAATAAGCCAATCCCCATCCCCAGCGTCATTTTTCAAAAAAAAGGCTGGCCATTCGGCCAGCCTCTCGTTCGTTAATATCTTGCCGGTTTCCTACCTGATCAGCGGAACGATCAGAAGCGCAACAATGTTGATGACCTTGATCATGGGGTTAATGGCCGGACCCGCAGTATCCTTGTAAGGATCGCCGACCGTATCGCCGGTCACCGAGGCTTTGTGTCCGTCGCTCCCCTTCTTGTGCACGACGCCTTTGTCGTCGGTAACGCCGTCTTCAAAGGACTTCTTGGCGTTGTCCCATGCGCCGCCGCCAGAAGTCATGGCGATGGCCTGGAACAGACCGGTCAGAATGCTGCCGATGAGGACGCCACCCAAGGCTTCTCGGCCCAGAAGGAGACCAACCACGACAGGCACGACAACCGGGAGGAGCGCCGGGAGCATCATCTCACGGATGGCGCTCTTGGTCACAATGTCAACGCACTTGCCGTACTCCGGTTTGCCCGTTCCTTCCATGATTCCCTTGATCTCACGGAACTGTCTGCGAACTTCCTCCACCACGCCGCCGGCTGCCTTACCCACGGACTCCATGAGGAGCGAGCCGAAGTAGTAAGGGAGCAAACCGCCGATAAACAGGCCGGCCAGGACCATGGGATTGGAAAGATCGAACAGGATCTTCGTGTCGAAAGAGCGTGAATATTCCGCAAACAGCACCAAAGCAGCGAGGCCCGCCGAGCCGATGGCATAGCCTTTGGTCACTGCCTTAGTGGTGTTGCCGACTGCATCGAGAGGATCGGTGATGTCACGGACCGCTTGCGGGAGCCCGGACATCTCTGCAATGCCGCCAGCGTTGTCCGTGATCGGGCCGTAGGAGTCAATGGCAACGACGATACCGGTCATAGAGAGCATGGACACGGCTGAAAGCGCTATAGCGAAAAGACCGTGGCCAATTGCGATAGCATCCAGATTAACAATATTTAAGCTGCCCGCGCCAAGATAAAAAGCGCCGAGGATCGAGGCAACGATCACCAGCACCGGTGCGCCGGTAGCCTTCATGCTGACGGCAAGGCCAGCGATCACGTTCGTCCCGTGGCCGGTCAGGCTGGCCTTTGCAATGTGTTTCACCGGACTATATTCCTTCGCGGTGAAATACTCCGTAATAATAACGATCAGGCCCGTCAGTGCCAGGCCGATGAGCGCAGTCAGAAATACGGTGTTCGCTGTGAATCCACCGGTCTGATCGGGAGCAAGCGCGGAAATGAATACATTCGCCCGCCAGTAAAACGCTGCGGCTGCGATTACGCCGGCAACAGCAAGGCCCTTGTACAAGGCGCCCATGATGTAGTTGTTCTTGCCGAGCTTCACTGCAAAGGTGCCGACGATGGACGCGATGATCGAGACACCGCCCAGCATGAGCGGAAATTCGATCCACGGGCTTGCCTCACCGAAGATCGTCTTTGCGAGGAGCATGGCAGCCACAAGGGTCACCGTATAGGTCTCATAGAGGTCCGCAGCCATGCCGGCGCAGTCGCCCACGTTGTCGCCCACGTTATCGGCGATCACGGCAGGGTTGCGCGGGTCGTCCTCAGGGATGTTCTTCTCAACCTTCCCCACGAGGTCAGCGCCCACGTCGGCTGCCTTGGTGTAGATGCCGCCCGCAATACGGGCGAACACGCTCATGAGCGAGCAGCCGAAGCCGAGGCCTACGAGGGCATGGAATGCTTCCATTGGGGCTACAGCCTTGGCGATGAAGTAGAAGCCGGCGAGGCCGATAATGCCGAGACCCACGACCATGATGCCGGTCACGGATCCGCCCTTGAAGGCGAGGGACAGCGCGGCCTGGAGGCCCTTATTCGCTGCCTGGGCAGTACGCACATTCGCGCGCACCGTCACCCACATGCCGATGAAGCCGGCGAGGGCAGAGCCCACGGTGCCGATGATGAATCCGATCGCCGTCATCTTTCCCAGGAAGGACAAAAGAATGACGAGAATGACAGCGACAATTGCCACCGTCTTGTACTCGCGCGCGATGAACGCATAAGCTCCTTCTTTCACCGCAGCGGAAATTTCCTGCATCTTCGCATTACCTGCGTCCTGTTTGTTGACCCAGATCGCCGTCACAATGCCGTACACAACGCCGGCAATACCGCAGATCAAGGCAAAAAGAATCGTGTTACTCATGAGTCCCCCTCCTTTAAATTAGGTTATATTGTTTTAAATCTCATAAAATGCGCTCATCGTAGCATCCTTGAGCGCAAACTGACGCACTACGTTTCCCCCAGGCATCCCTCCCTCAAATAATATTGAATTAGAGATACGTTAATCGCCCATTTCGCCGAGTTTGCCGCCGATCATGTCTTTCAGATAGAGGTTCTCAGCCTTCAGATTCTTTACAAGAACCCGGACCACGTCCCGCATGGAAAGAAGCCCCACAAGTCCGCTCTCTTCGACGACCGGGGTATGGCGGATGTTGTTTCGGATCATGATGGCCATGACATAGTCGAGGTCATCGCCGGGCTTTACGACTAGAAGGTTCGTGCTCATAACATCCTTGATCTTGACGTCCTTGCACTGCTTTCCCTCTTCCGCGGTCGTTTTGACGATATCACGTTCGGTGATGATGCCGGTGAGCGATCCCCGGTCCATGACGAGGAGCGCGCCGATATTGCAATCCGTCATCTGCTTCGCTCCATCGAGCACCGAATGGTCGCTTGTGATGCTGAAGCATTCCAGACCTTTGATACTGAGCAGTTCTTTGACTTTCATGGCTTTCACCTCTACATTCTTGTGGGATGGCGAACCGTTGTTCATGAAACAGATGGCGCATCCCTCGGAGACCCCGTTTGTATCAAGGGTTTTGATGCTGCCCACGCACCGTCAGGCTCCGTATCGATATGGTTACTAAAAAAAGCGCGATGAGTATATCATAACTATGTCAGTTGTCAAGAATCATGCTCTCACAAAGATCGCCCTGGGAGCGGTGTTTCGCAACTTCGCAACGCTGGTCTCGACAGATATTTTTGCCTTGCACCTCTTCCCGGAAGGCGCGGAGCTACTAACTGGTATCCGTCTCCGGGAGAGTCGATTTATCGGGGACATTATTTTTTATCCCGCCCCGAATATTTCGCAAATACGATCGCGGTCGTTCGGTAGAACAGGTGCGCGAACTTCGAGTAGGGCGCATACGCGAAGAGCGACCAGATGAACACAAGGTGCAAATAGTAGACAAAGTAACCTGCGTTCATGTCGGCCAGCCGGAGCGCCCAGGACAGCATGCCCGTGGCGCCGACGCCAATCACGATCGTAAGGAATATCCAGTCGAAATAGGAGCCTAGCCCTGCCTTGCCGGCTTTTGCGAAACGGTTGAGCAGGAGGATCACGACGCCCGCTGCGAAGGCCAGGGAGCTGATGAGCGCCAGGATCTTCACGGGGTCATCGTTGGGGTAAGGCGACTCGCCGAAGTGGAATGGACCGAAGGGCTTGATGCCCAAGAGTTCGGAACCGTAGAGGTAAACGATCGCCCACGTGGTCACGATGGCAAGCCCTGCGAACGCATAAAACAGGAGCATGTGGCCCCACTGGCGGGTCCGATTCACATTACAGTCTGCGAACTTCGTGTGGGCCAGAATCTGGGTAATCGAGGATACAACGTCACCGGCGAGACTGCCTTTGGATTGCATCGCTCCGGACTGGGACTTCATTCCATTCCAGAGCCGTTTGATGCCTACGAATGCAGATGCCGCGGCAAAGAGAGCCGTCAGGATAAATACGGTATCGATCACCGGCACGGGTACGAACTTGTGGTAGGCCATGATGTTACCTTCGGCCCTTGGTGCGGAGAAGTCCCCATTGCCGAGCACCACGAGGATGGCATAGAAGAGAACCATGGGGATGGCGAAAAGGACCGGCAGGAACTTTACGTCCGTTGCAATCTTCGCGAAAAAGGGCACCATGGCAACATGCTTGATGCTCTGTTTTCTGATAGCGTTCAGCACTTCTCCGGGCTTGGCGCCGCGCGGACAGTAGGCCGTGCAGTCGCTGCACTGATGGCAGAGCCAGACGTCGGCGCTCGTGACAAGCTTGTCCTTCTGGCCCCACTGGGCGAGGACCATTTCTTTCCGGGGGAAGGGGTTCCCGTCGGGAGTCACGTTGCAGACCACCGAGCAGGTAGCACACTGGTAGCATTTCTTAAGGGATTCTCCGCCACCCTTAATGATCTCGTTCACAAATTGTAAATCAGGTTTCATAACCGTTGCATCAGACATGTAAATCCTCCCATTACTGTGGTTAGGAGTTGATTGTGGTTAAACTCCGCCTTCGAACTTTCCTCGCTCTTGAACTACATGCTCTTGAACGGATTCGGCCCGATCGTCTTCACCTTTTCGACGAACTCATTGATCATATCGGGGAGCTTGTCATATTCGTTGATGGCGATCTGCATCAGCTGGACCCGCTCGGATTCCAGCTGGAGCCTGTTCAGGGTCTCACTGACCTTGCTGAAACGCGTGTTCGCGAGCTCGCTGCCTTTGACGAAGTGGCACTGGTAGTTCTCGCCGTACTTGCAGCCCAGGAGCAGCATGCCGTCGATGCCTTTCGAAAGCGCGTCGGCCACCCAGACCAGGTTCATACCGCCGAGGCAACGCATGGAAACAAAACGCACGGAGGGATCGATCTTTTTCCGGCTGATTGCGGAGGTGTCGAGGGCCGGGTAGGAGTCGTTCTCGCACACCAGGCATGCAATGCGGAACGTATCCTCATCGTCCGGGACATCGATGGACTTGAGCATGGAGCCGACGATATCGACGCTGTAGTCTTTGAAGGACACAATGCGTTCAGGGCAAGCGCCCATGCAGGTGCCGCAGCGGCGGCAGCGGTTGATATTATACTTGGGAATGCCCTTCTCGTCCTCGTCGATGGCGCCGAAGGGGCATTCTTCCGTGCACCGCTTGCAGGCCGTACATTTAATGAGCATCGGATCGGGGAACGTCACGTCCCATGCCCGGGGATGCAGGGCAACGCCGCGCGACACGTGGTCTATGGCCTGGATAGCCTTAAATGCCGCGCCTGAACCGTCTTCCTGGGCTTCGGCCATGTTCATCGGCTGATGTACGCTTCCTGCAGCGTAGATGCCGGTCCTGCGCGTCTCGTACTGGAAGCAGATAAAGTTTGAATCGGCGAAACCGGAGGCCCCTTCGAGAGTCGGGATTTCCGGGCCTTGCCGGTATCCGAGGTTCAAGATGTAATCGGGTTTCGGCGTCTGCTCGAGA
>DASPQB010000101.1:0-10271 GCA_035625205.1 Nitrospirota bacterium
GTTAGCCCCTTTCTGCACTTCAATCACCTTTTTTACGGTAATGTCAAGGCTGGGTTTGCTCAAATCAGTCGGTGATGATGCAGGGGTTTCCGGGGGTTTTAGCGGAAAGCTTTTGATCTCAATACTTGGTTTTTTTGCGTCAGCTTTAGAAACAACACGATGCTGGACTTCAGGTGCAGAAGCTTTATCTTTATCCTTATCCTTATCCTTATCCTTATCCTTAATGACCGACTGTTCGATAAAATTTTTTGCCTCCTGCGTTTTAAATGCATTTTGCAGATAGCCCTTGCCGAAGAATATAACTGTCACAAAGACAGCCAACGCCAGAAAGGCATAAGAAATCTTCCAAAATGGATTTCGTTTAAGACCGGGCATCCTTATTTGCTCACTTTCCTGTGCTGAAGTTTCTCTTTTTTTCTGAACCTGCTTTACAGTTGCAGTGGAAATTCTTTTCTCGGAAATGCCATAACCAGCAGCAAGGGTGTTACTGCACAAAATATTGATTGTACGGGGGATTCCTTTTGCATATTGGCAGATCAAAGATAAAGCCTCATCTGTGAAGACATCAGAGCTGCTGCTACCTACAATTTTTAACCGGTGATTGATATAATCCATAGATTCTTCTTTTGTCAGAGGACCGATCTCGAAATTTATAACAATCCGCTGCCTAATCTGCCTTATTACTTCAGAACGGAGTTTTGTTCTGAGCTCCGGCCGGCCGACAAGCACTATCTGAAGCAACTTTGACTTACTGGTTTCCAGGTTTGAGAGCAAGCGCAGTTCTTCAATTACCTCCAGGCTTATGTCATGAGCATCATCAATGATGATCACCACATTTTCATTCCGTTCCAGATGTTGAATAAGATAGTAATACAACTCATGCATCATTGTTCCCTTGGCTTCATCTTTCAACGGCAGGTTTAATTTGTAGAGGATTTCCTTTAACATCTGCTCAAATGTGATGCGGCCGCGGGGGAAGAAGACAGTTTTTACCCTGTAGCCTAATGTTTTAGACACACGGTCAACCATATTGGTCTTGCCCAATAATCCAAAGTACGGTGACTGGTGGAGGTGATACATTGTGATCAATTTGTGAATCACAGCGGTTTTGCCGATTCCCTTTTCTCCCAGGATAAGGATAAATCCCTTTCTCTCATTAATCCCATACAGCAGGGCGGCCAAGGCTTCCTTATGGCTTTCCGAGGGAAAAAAGAACTTTGGATCCGTGGATAGGTTAAACGGACTTGCTGAGAAGCCATAAAATTGTTTGTAATCGATCATACCGTTATCCTTAGGGCATTATGAATGCTTCGTATAGATTTTAAACCGTATTGCTTACCATGACAATCAGAAAATTGATAATTAAACTACTCGTAAACAGGACTATGAGCCAGGTTTCCTGAACTCCTATCGAGCGATTTGATATGATGTTCATGCCTCATAATATCGCTGCACATACTTTTTTCTCCCCGCTGTCCGCTGGTATTTCTCATCTGGATATCCCAGGGCGATCACAGAATACACCTTCTCATCATCCGGGATACCTAAAAAACTCCGTATCTCTATATCGTGCTTCATGGCCTCCACGGCATAACCGATAAGGCAGGTGCCCAATCCCATGCTGTGTGCAGCGAGTAAAATATTCTGTGTGGCAAGGAGGGCGTCTTCCTTTGGGCAGGATGCCTCTGGTTTTGATCCTACTATTATCAGTGCCGTTGCCCCATGAAAGAGTCTGTCAATGCGGGAATTTTCCCATTCAGCTAGCGCCTGCTCAACAGAATCGTGTTGATCACGGAAGTATTTATCTAGTTCACGCTTGCCGATCAGTTTCAGAAAATATCGCAGGTATCTGTTTTCGGATATACGATTGAGTTTCTCGAAAAAGGTAGCAAAACGCTCTCCGAGCTTCAGGACGGCTTTTCGCGTAGGCAGAATTGTGAATGTCCACAACTGGCTGTTAGTTCCGGAAGGGGCCGTAACGCCGATCTTTACCAGGTCGTCAAGTAAAACACGATCCACAGGTCTGTCAGTATAATTACGGCAGGAACGCCTTGAACCCATAAGTCGGACGAGCTGCGCTGTGTCATATTCACCGTGAGGCAGCCACATATCATCCGCAGTGAAGGTGGCGAAGCGGGCAGACTCTCCGTCAATTGCGTGCACTCTGATTGCACCAGTGGGGCATGCCGCAGCACAATGCCCGCAGGACATTGATCTATCTCCGGATACAACTGCCTTTTTATCACGCATGGAAATGGTTCCGTATGGACAGACTTTCACGCACAGGCCACACCCAATGCACTTTGCGGCATCTATAACTGTTGTAACAGTTCTATCCATTATTATTCTCCTAAAATGAGATTCTCTGGCTACCTTTGCATATGCCCTTTAAAAGGAACTTTATCTAAATATTCCGGTCACAACAAGTAAAAACCTTTTTCCATATAATAATCATTTCCTTTTAAAAAACATTCTGCAATTTCATTCTGAATCGGCAGCAGTTGGGAAAACTCGCGAAAAAGATGAAGCTTTGTGGCAGGGATTGAGGTGAAGTTATCCATATTGCACCCCTATATCAGATCATTCCTCTTGTCAATGCCATGATAGTATTAACCTACCATTTTACATTCATTAAACCATAGTAGTATCTGTAAGCCACTTGTATTATGAATCTAAAATTAAAGGTGTGTTTCCAACAAGTTACTTTATCGAGCCGCCAGGAATGAAGGCAGCATTATGCCCGATATCAGAAAGAGAGCTTTGCAGCTAAAAAACGTAATGTCTTTTTTATGTTTATGGATTGCAGTCGCAGCCGTGATCGCTGCAATGTTAGCTGGGTGTGCCGTCGGGCCGGATTTTCGGGCGCCAGCAGCCCCGACCACGAATGTCTACACGGCGGCGGAGTTGCCTGCCAAAACAGCCTCTGCTCCCGGTTTTGCCGGGACTGCCCAGCAATTCGTACCCGGTCAGGACATACAGGGGGAGTGGTGGGTCCTGTTTCATTCCGAGACGCTTGACCGTTTGATACGGCAGGCGCTGGCAGACAGCCCGACGCTGGCAGCAGCGAAGGCTAGGCTTCGCGAGGCACAGGAGAACCGGCGGGCAGGATTGGGGGCGCTTTTCCCCAGTGTAGACGCAAACGCCTCCGCCAGCCGTCAGAAGATATCGGGAGCTTCAATCGGTCAGCCGGATACCGATATCAGCACCTTCAATCTTTTCAATACATCTGTTAATGTCTCATACGCCCTCGATCTCTTCGGCGGTACAAGGCGAATCCTGGAGGCATTGCAATCACAGATTGACTACCAGCAATATCAATTAGAGGGCGCCTATCTCACACTCACGTCCAATATTGTTACCACAGCGGTGCAGGAAGCTTCTCTGCGTGCACAAATCATCGCGACGCAAAACATCGTAGCCCTGCAGGAGAAGCAGCTCGGCGTAGTGGAAAACCAGTTTCGCCTCGGCGGCGCATCGCGCGCAGATATACTCGCGCAGCAGACACAGCTGGCGCAGACACGGGCAACATTGCCGCCGCTCGAAAAGGCGCTGGCGCAGACACGCCACCTGCTGGCGTTACTTACCGGCAGACTACCGCATGAAGCAGCGGGACTTCCCGAGTTCAGCCTGACCGAGATTGAACTGCCGCAGGAGCTGCCTGTGAGCCTACCGTCATCTCTTGTTCGCCAGCGTCCGGATATCATGGCGTCAGAAGCACTCTATCACGCGGCATGCGCTCAGGTCGGCGTGGCAACAGCATACCTCTACCCGCAGATCACGCTGACCGGCAGCTACGGCTTCGCGGCAGCCAATGCCGGTGATTTGTTCAACAGCAATTCCGTCATATGGAGTGTAGCCACAGGAGTATTGCAGCCCATCTTCCATGGAGGGACCCTTACCGCGAAGCGGCACGCCGCCATAGCCTCTTACGATGAGGCTGCAGCGCAATATCGATCAACGGTTTTACAAGCATTTCAGAACGTGGCTGACGTGCTGCGCGCCCTGGAGACGGACGCCCGCACCCTGAAGGCGCAGGCGGACGCGGAGGCAGCCGCAAGCGACACCCTCGACCTCACACAAAAGGAGTTCCAATTAGGCGCTGTGAGCTATCTCTCCCTGTTGAACGCCGAGCGTCAGTACCAGCAGTCTCAGGTCGGCCTGATTCAAGCCCAGGCCGCGCGCTTCGCCGACACAGCAGCACTGTTCCAGGCCCTCGGCGGCGGGTGGTGGAATCGTTCCACGGAAAATACTTCAGCTCAGGGACAAAAGGAGAGTAATGCGGAATGAAGAAGCGTATGTTAATCATGCTGGCTGCCGTAGCCCTTTTATTCGGCGCCATTTTCGGGTACAAGACGTTTCAGGAGCAGATGAATAAGAGATTCATGACGTCCCAGCAGATGCCCGCGATTGCCGTCTCTGCGATAAAGGCGGAATTCCATCTCTGGCAGCCGCAGCTCAAGGCGGTGGGCAGCCTGCGTGCTGTACGCGGGGTCGATGTAACCAGCGAAATTTCCGGCCTTGTGAGAACCTTGCATTTCAATCCCGGTGATGAGGTCAGGGAGGGTCATCTGCTTGTTCAGCTCAACGCCGATGCTGATCTCGCACAACTGCGTTCCCTCGAAGCTGCCGCCGACCTGGCCAACACAGTCTATGAGCGCGACAAAAAGCAATTCGCCATACAGGCCATAAGCCAGGCGACGCTGGACACCGATGCCGCGGATCTCAAGAGCAAGCGCGCCCAAGTGGCACAGCAGAGGGCGACAGTCGACAAAAAAACCATTCGCGCGCCCTTCGCGGGCAGGCTCGGAATATGCACTGTGAACCCCGGCCAGTATATAAATCCGGGCGACAAGATTGTCACCCTCCAATCATTATCTTCTATCTATGCGGATTTTTATCTGCCGCAGCAGGAACTGGCACGCATTTCACTCGGACAAAGCGTTGTCGTTGCCTCCGATACTCATCCTAGCCACACTTTTACCGGCAGGATAACAACTATCAATCCGAAGGTGGAATCGGACTCCCGCAATGTTCAGATTGAGGCCACCATCAGCAATCCACATCACGAGCTGTTTCCGGGAATGTATGTATCGGTCGAGGTTAAAGCGGGGCGGGAGGAACGCTACCTGACTCTGCCGCAGGCGGCTGTGACTTACAATCCTTATGGTGAAACCGTGTACATCATTGAGGAAGGAAAGGGCCCGGACGGCAGTCCTCTTTTGAATGTCAAACAGACCTTTGTAACTCTGGGCCCCACTCGCGGCGATCAGGTGGCAGTCCTTAAGGGAATCAAGGAAGGAGACATTGTGGTTACAAGCGGACAGCTCAAACTTAAGCCAGGAAGCCTGGTCATTATCAATAACCAGGTACAGCCCAGCAACGAGGCCGCACCCAAGCCGGTAGACGAGTAGCGAGGAAGGTACCAAATGCGCTTCACAGACCTGTTCATACGCCGTCCCGTACTTGCCACCGTGGTAAGCCTGCTGATCCTGGTACTGGGGCTGCGCTCCATAGGATTGCTGCAGGTTCGGCAATATCCGATGACGCAGAACGCCGTGGTCACGGTCGCGACTGTCTATACCGGCGCCGACCCTTCGCTGGTTGCCGGCTTCATCACCACCCCACTGGAAAACTCCATCGCCCAGGCCAACGGCATCGACTATCTGACTTCTTCCAGCATGCAGAGCCAGAGCATAATTCAGGCAAGTCTGCGTCTGAACTACGATCCGAACAAGGCGCTTACCGAGATCAATACCAAGGTTAACGCTGTGCTCAACCAATTGCCGAAAGATTCCCAGCAGCCCGTCCTATCCGTGGCTATCGGCGAGACCATCGATTCAATGTATATAGGCTTTTACAGCAAGGTGCTGCCGACAAACAAGATCACCGACTACCTGATCCGCGTGGTGCAGCCGAAGCTCCAGGCCGTCGAGGGTGTGCAGACTGCCGAGGTGCTCGGCAAACGCACCTTCGCGCTCAGAGCATGGCTCGATCCCAGGAAAATGGCCGCCTATGGTGTGACCGGCACGGACATAAGCAACGCCCTTGCCAACAACGACTTTATTTCCGCCGTGGGAAGAACCCAGGGGCAGATGGTTACCGTAAACCTCATAGCTGACACAACCCTGCACTCGGTTGATGAGTTCCGCGATCTTATCATCAAATCGGTTAACGGTGCAATCGTCCGCTTGGGCGATGTGGCCAACATCACCCTCGGTTCAGAGGACTACGATACAGCAGTTGCCTTCGATGGAGAGAGCGCCGTCTATATCGGTATTCAAGTTGCGCCCACCGCTAATCTGCTCACGGTGATCGACGGCGTGCGCAAGGCGTTTCCCGCGATAGAGCAACAATTACCCGAAGGCCTCGACGGGCGCATTGTCTATGACGCCACCAAGTACGTGAACAGTTCGATTCGTGAAGTCATCAGCACGCTGGTGCAGGCTTTCGTAATTGTGACCATAGTGATTTTTCTTTTCCTGTGCTCGGTACGGTCAGTCATTATTCCCACGATCGCGATGCCGCTTTCGCTGATCGGAGCATTCTTTATCATGCTGGTCCTCGGCTATACTATCAACCTGCTGACATTGCTCGCGCTGGTGCTGGCGATCGGCCTTGTCGTGGATGATGCGATAATCGTCGTAGAAAACTCGCACCGCCACATAGAGGACGGCGCGAAGCCGGTGCAGGCGGCGATCTTGGGCACACGTGAGCTCGCCGCGCCCATAATCGCAATTTCCGTCGTTCTGATCGCGGTGTATGTCCCGATCGGATTTATGGGAGGTCTTACAGGTGCTCTGTTTACCGAGTTCGCCTACACACTGGCAGGCACCGTGGCTGTGTCGGCGATCATCGCCCTCACGCTTTCACCGATGATGTGCTCGCGCCTCCTCGAAACAGCAGAGGCTTGTGAGCAGCGGCGCTTCATGGGTTTTGTCAACCGGCAATTTAACCGGCTGCGCAGAGTCTATGAACGCACATTACGCGGCGCCCTCAATTACCTGCCGGTGACCGCTGTATTCGCGTTGATTATCCTCGCCAGCAACTACTTTCTGTTCACGACCTCAAAGAGCGAACTCGCACCCGATGAAGATCAGGGAATCGTCATCTCGCTGTTCACCACAGCCCCCAATGCTACACTGGAACAAACTCAACTCTATTCGAAGGAGGTTTACAAGATCATCAGCGGCTACCCGGAGACCGATCACGTGTTCCAGCTTGACGGCATCAGCGGTCTCAACAGCGGCGTCGCGGGCATGGTCATGAAACCATGGGACGAGCGCAAGCGCACGTCCATGGATCTGCAGCCTAATGTACAGAGGCGACTTGGCGAGATCTCGGGTGCACAGGCGGTTGCCTTTCTTCGTCCGCCATTGCCCGGCGCGGGAAGAGGCCTCCCCGTGCAGCTTGTGGTCGGTACTACAGAATCATATGAACGATTGGACGAAGTGTCGCAGACGCTGGTAGCCAAAGCGCGTGCGAGCGGTGCATATAGTTATGTGGATACTGATCTAAAAATCGACAAGCCGCAGACGACAATTGATATTAATAGAGACAAGACGGCCCTTCTGGGCCTCACGATGCGGGACGTTGGCAGCTCGCTTGGATGGATGCTGGGTGGCGGTTATGTCAATTATTTCAGCCTCGCCGGGCGTTCATACAAGGTGATTCCCCAGGTAATGCAGCGTGACCGGCTCAATGCCGGACAGTTGCCTGACTATTATATCAATGCCGCGAGCGGCGCTCAAGTTCCGGTATCGACCGTCACGCGTCTCAGGACGGAGGTTGTCCCCGAATCGATAAACCATTTCCAGCAGCTGAATGCAGCGACCATCTCGGCGGTGCCGGCACCCGGAGTTACCCTCGGCCAGGCATTGGATATGCTTAGAGACCTGGCGAAGGATGTGCTCCCCCAGGGCTACAGTATCGATTACAGCGGCCAGTCGCGGCAGTTCATGCAGGAGTCGAGCGCCCTGATCGTCACCTTCTTTTTCGCACTGATTATCATCTTCCTTTCTCTTGCCGCCCTGTTCGAGAGCTTCCGCGACCCATTCATCGTTCTCGTGAGCGTGCCCATGTCGATCTGCGGGGCGATGATCTTCATCAGCCTCGGTGTTGGCCAGGCGAGCCTGAACATCTACACCGAGGTCGGCCTGGTGACACTGATCGGTCTTATTAGCAAGCACGGCATCCTGATCGTCCAGTTTGCCAATGATCTGCAGCGCGAAGGGAAGGGCAAGCGTGAGGCCGTGGAGATGGCCGCCGCCATCCGCCTGCGCCCGATACTGATGACCACCGCGGCGATGGTCCTGGGCGTGCTGCCGCTGGTAACGGCTTCCGGCGCGGGCGCGGTCGGGCGTTTCAACATGGGGCTGGTCATCATGACCGGTATTGCCATAGGCACACTTTTCACGCTGTTCGTGGTGCCGGCCATGTATATGCTTCTTGCCGCCGAGCATACTCAGCGGGCGGCTGAGGAAACGCCCGTCACGGCGAATCCGACCCAAGTGTGACCGTATACTGATTCCGGTAATTGGCTACCGATTAAAACTTTACCTGGGGAGCGGCCTTGGCTGGCGCCGGTGCCTCAAAATAGGTTGCCCTTTGGAATTTGAATATTGCCGCCAGTAAATTTGCGGGGAAATCTCTGATTGCAACATTATATTTTTCTACGGCTTCATTATAGCGCTTTCTCTCGACGGCGATTCGGTTTTCCGTCCCTGCCAGCTCATCCTGCAGGCGCATAAAATTCTGATTGGACTTTAGGTCAGGGTATCTTTCCACCACGACCAGGAGCCTGCTCAGAGCACTGGACAATTCATTATTGGCGCTGATCTTGTCCGGCACACTCGTCGCGCCGCCTACCTTCGCCCTGGCTTCCGTCACTTCAGTAAGAACACTCTTTTCCTGCTTGGCGTACCCTTTCACCGTTTCCACGAGGTTGGGAATCAGGTCATAACGCCTTTGCAACTGGTTTTCCACTTGAGACCAGGACTTTTTTACCCCCTCATCTAACGTTACAAAGGTGCTGTAGTTTCCTTTGACGAAAGAGTAGAGAGCTAAAATAACTACGAGTATAATTACAACCGCAATGATGAGAGCTTTTTTTCCACTGGTCATGCCGTACCTCCTGATATATTTTCAAACTCTTCAAACATAATGTTCATTATCTGTTAATGGCAGGGTGTTTTCAAACATCCATGCGATCAATCTCTTCGGATAGTCTCTCTAGTTCTTTCATATAGTCCTTAAAGACAGTTATTACTTCGGATGCCGGGACACGTTCATTGTCTTCCTTGATATCCGCGCATTTCAGAAAGACATCCGCATTGATGGAATACGCCTTGGCAACAGCCTGGATAATATCCCGCCGGCTGTGGGGGATGTCTATTCCATTAAAGTGTAAGAGGGCTTTGAATATGGAGATAAATGCGATGAAGGAGGATTGAATCAGTTCGCGGACCCGCTTTGCCCGTCCTTCCGCTTCTAGCAGGCCTCTCCGCAGGTGGAGGATTTTTCCCTTCAGCTCCCTCTCAATTTGCAATCTAAGATGGCGTGGCTCAAAAGACAATCCGCCGAGGACATCTTCGCCGTAAACAACTACGTAATGCCTTTTCATACTGAGAAACTCTACGGGGTAGCAATCGAGGGAAGATAAAATTTCTTCTTTAGTCATAAAAATAGGAATTGCCACCTTCCGTTTCTGCCACCGGGCAACGCTATCGATAGCTTTGCCCAGATTGTCAATTCCTTCTTTCGAGAGAATGACAAAAAAATTGAGATCTGATTTTCCCGGAACATAATGGCCGCTCGCTCCGCTTCCATAGAGGATAATGGAAACGAGATCGCTGCCAAAGACCTTTTTGAAGTCATCTGTGATCTCCCCAAAAGCTTCCTCAGGATTTTTTGGTACTTTTGTCATCTCCTCCCCCTTTCAGAAGTCGCCGCTCGCTCCGCCGCCGCCGCTTTCGCCACCGCCAAAGCCGCCAAAGCCACCACCGCCAAAACTACCAAAACCGCCGCTACTGACCCCACCGCGGCTCCCGCTCATCATCATGAGGAGCAGCCACGGAAGCATACTCCTTCCCTGTCTCGTACCCAAGAGCGGAATCAGGATCAGTATAAGAATAATCAGGGGTAATATTCCGATGCCCTGTCTGACCCTTCTCTCTCTTGGTTGATCAACCGGAACGCCGCCCGTCAGGGAAACACCGGCATCTTTAGCCACAATAGCGGCCACAGCGGTCATGGCATTGGAAAGGCCCTTGCCA
>DASPQB010000102.1:0-14412 GCA_035625205.1 Nitrospirota bacterium
CGCGTAAGAAGAGTCATTGAATATTACAGGCCTTTTGCTCGTATGTTGGTAATTGATAATTTCAGCACTGATAAAACACGTCAAATCGTACAGGAACTAGGCGTGGAGCTGATTCAGTATAAAAATCCAGGAACCATTCAAACACCGGAATGGTTTCGGCACGTTTCCACTCTCTTTGAGAGCGACTACTTCCTTCTCCTCTCGTGTTCCGAATTCATTCCTGTTTCGCTCTTGGATATTTTCAACAAGACTGCATTTGAACGGACGTATGATGTTGTTTCCTGCGTTCGGGACAGTTACACTTGTGGGGAACTGATTCCGCTGTGGGGTGGGCGGTTCAAACAAATCGAGGCGAGGGTTGAGCGTTTCTTTAATAAGAAGGGACTTGACTACCACTCAATCGTGATCCACGGAAAATTCTTCCCCACACATAGGGACCGCCTACTTCAGTTGCCTCGTACAGAGAAGAACGTTATTGCCCATTTAAGGGATTTTGACGCGCCCTCTCTCATGAAAAAAATAACGGAGTATGCCGTAGTCGAAGCACGCCATCGTGCAGAACTCGGCAAATCAATCAGCTGCAGTTCCCTGCTCTTTCTTTTTCTGAAGGAAGTCATCCGATTTTTTCAACTGCCCGTTTCATACTGGTCCAGGATATCACTGCGCGAGGTCTGGGCGCGGATGGTCATGCATTCTGTGATCTATTGGGTCGGTTGGGAATTACGAGAGAGTAGAACCATCGAATATTCTCAGCAAAAGAGTGAAGCTCTTTGGCAGAACCTTGTTGCCAGGCAGAGAAATTAATAAAGGACGGAATTTTCTGAATGGCTGATGAGAGAGACAATACGCACGACAGACCATTAAAAGAACGGTTGAAAGCATCCGTCATCAGTTACGGCATCAGGCAATTCGCCGTCATTATCTTGACTTTCGGCTATAATGTCGTCCTGACCCGCTATTTGGCGCCGAGTGAATACGGAATGGTAGCCGTCATCACTATTGTGATGAATATTTCTATCCTCCTTGCCGATGGCGGTTTCGGCGTATATCTGATCCAGCGTAGCGCAGACGTGACCGAGCATGATCTTTCACGGGTCACTACTATTCAACTCTATGCATCGTCATTAATAACGCTAATCTGTGCACTTGGAGCAGGTATGGCATCAATGTTTTCCCCTGGCCAGCGATTGGGCTGGATGGTGGCCGCTGCATCATTGTCTTTGCCGCTTTTAGTCATCCGCGGCATGGCATTATTATTATTAGAACGATCGGTGATGCTCGACCGGGTCGTACGAGTTGAAGTGCTTGAAGAAAGCGTATATGCGCTCACGGCAGTCACATTTGCATTAAATGGATCAGGGCCCTGGTGCGTTGTTATCGCCCAGCTCTGCAGGGCAGTAACGGGCTGCATAGCTGCCGTTTATCTCGGGTCTTTCCGGTTTAGGCGTGTCGCTATGGTTTGGGATGACGACCTTCGAAAGGGGTTCAAGTTCGGGTTCCATTATCAGGCTGCGCAGTTGATCAATATGGCGCGTGTATCCGTGATTCCGCTCTTCATAATTCCGTTTCTGGGTTTTCAGGCAGGGGGGTTCATCGAACGAGCATGGTACTTCTGCGGTGCGCCGCTATCCATCATTCTTGCAATACAAAAAAGAGCCCTATTCCCCTACGTGTCACGTATCCAGTTCGAAGTCGATAGAATCAGGCGCTTCGCACAAGATTCGATATACCTGAGCGCAATCTTAGATAAATTCATGTTCTTGCCGCTCCTGATTTTTGCCCGGCAGATCATCATTAAAGTTTTCGGTGCGCAATGGCTTCCCATGCTGCCGCTGATCTACTGGCTGCTGGCCGGGAATATTCTCTTTGGAGCTTTGTCCGGTACCCTATACCCGGTGGCCAACGGGATCGGGAAGTCGGAGTTGCTGTCACGGTTCAATTTATACAATTTGCTGGCATCGTGGGTACTGATTGTCGTTTGTACGCTTATTTTTGGTTTGGTAGGCGTAGGCATCGCGAGCATCGTGATGTGGTCGGGAATTCACTGGCTCCAGGCAAAGATCATGTCTCAGGTCGGAAAATTTCAGTATTACCGGCAGATGTTAAAACCGCTTCTCGCATTTATCATTACCTGGGGATGTACTATCATACTCACAAAGATCATAAAAACCGAAGACATATCTCTTGCAGGGTTGGGTGGCTGGATAGTATTTGACATGATATTGTATGCTCTTATCATAATCATTCTAGATGGCAAACGTCTGCAAAATCTCTTCATCAGCTTTCAAGAGACACACAAGACACCAGTGACGCACACAGTATAATCTATCAGCCTGCATTATGGCAGTACTTGTCTAACAAGAAAAAGGATAACCTTATCATGAAAAGTCTTATCAGATTTCTGTTCGGGAAATTTCTTGGCGTTATTTTTTCAAACGATCCGAAACGAGTTGGTCAATTTGTGTTGAACGGCAGACATCAGTTTGTCTGGTTAAGCGAACATGTCGGACGCAAGATTGCACTTAGGATATTTGAACGAAATGAAACAAGATATTTCACGCACGCAATAAAACAGGGCGATGTGTGTTTTGATATCGGAGCGAACGTGGGTTACTTTACTCATCTCTTTGCATCAAGAACCGGTGCAACCGGCCGTGTCGTGGCAGTCGAGCCTGTTCGGAAAAATATTCTGCTCATCGAACTCGCATCAGAACTGAACGGGTCGGATTCGATAATTGCTGTCGTCAATGCCGCAGTGTCGAGCAAGGCCGGC
Source organism: Nitrospirota bacterium (assembly GCA_035625205.1). GTDB lineage: Bacteria > Nitrospirota > UBA9217 > UBA9217 > UBA9217 > JAJYKN01. Next base: position 2,774 of record DASPQB010000102.1, read on the forward strand.
AGCATATCGCTCGATACCACTGATGATTCTTCTTATGCGAGCGTTCATGTAGATCATGTCTCCGAAACGAAGACTATCCGCGCTATAACCATAGACTCCCTCATCTTCGAATTGAACCTGGTGCGCATCGATATTCTCAAAATGGATATCGAAGGATGGGAATATCATGCTCTGGAAGGAATGCAGCAGGTTCTCTCTGACCGTTCCCGTCGTCCACGTCTAATGATGATCGAGCTGTATTCAGACCATCTGAAACGATACGGAAGCTCGATCCAGCAGATCTGTGATTATCTCGCTTCGTACGGCTATCAACCCTTTGTACTGGATAAACGTTGCGATCTCATACCATTCGAACCTCATCATCAAAATAGCATTTACAACGTTTTTTTTACCGATACCGAGGGCGCATAATGGCTCAGGAAATGAAGGGTAGCTGCCTTCTCTGCGGCGGCCGGATGGCGACCGTTCTTGATAAGGTATTCGATACTCGTTTTGGAATAAACGCCTCATACCATATCGAATCTTGTAATAAATGCGAAATGGAGCAGACCGCGCCGCTTCCGGCCCCCGATGAACTCAAAAACCTGTACGAAACCTATTACAATTTCGGAGGCGAAAAAAACACAAGCTATACCGCTCTTCGTGAACGTTTTTTATTTTCACCATTCTATCGTTTTTGGCTCGCCTTGGACGGTGATATTTCTTTTCACGCCAAAAAAGGGAGCGGCGCGCTTCTGGATGTTGGATGCAACGAAGGGCGGGGACTGAGATTCTATACGCGAAACGGTTACACCGCTGAAGGACTGGAATTTAATGAAACTGCCGCTGCAGTTGCGGAATCTCAAGGCTTTTCCGTTTATACAAGGCCACTCGAGGAATACCCGCAGCTGAAAGAAAAATATGATGTTGTTGTCCTATCAAATGTACTTGAACATTTATTGGATCCGAAAAGAACGCTAAAAAGTATCAAGGATATTCTCAAGCAGAATGGACGCTTGTGGATCAGTTGTCCGAATAATAAGAGCTGGCTGAGCTCTGTTTTCGGAAAATATTGGATCAATTGGCATGTCCCTTTCCACGTGGTGCATTTTTCGGCTTCAGGGCTCAGGAAACTGCTGCAGGATTCAGGATTTATTGTCAGGGAAATACGCCATGAGACCCCTTCATTATGGGTGGCCCATTCAATCATTGTTCGCCTTCTTGCAAAACGCGGAAAGCCTACTGGACAATTGCGGAATCCGTTCCTAGTGATGACGCTCATGCTTCTTGTCCGGGGGGCGCTCTTTCCCATACTTTGGATCGGAAACCTGGTCGGCAGGGGAGACTGCCTCGTCGTTACCGCATACAAGCGGTGACCCATATGGACATCTTTGTCCTGCAAATTCTGCTAAAAAAATCATGCGGCTATTCAGGATTAGACCATCAACAAAATGAGTCTTTACTTTTTACGGACCTCTGCCACTCACCGCTAGTGCAGGTGCTCGATTTCCTACATACCTAACCGGACAAGCTGGAGCCAATAATTTGAACAGCGAAGGAACAAAGGTCGTGAAGAAAATTTTGTAAGCCTTGAATTAAAACAGTATCCCCTTTGTTCTTATGTCCTTTACGTTCTAATCGCCTTCGCGATAAATATTCTTCATGTTTTGTGAAGAATTTAATGCTTAACTGACAAATAAGTTAACCAAACACTATCGTGTCGTTCATTACATTGTTCTAAAAATTTCTTATTTCTGTAGTATCATGCGAACTACTAATCAGTGCAATAAATAGTTTGCATTTTATTCATTAACATGTTTACTTGTGGCATGAAAAAACGTGATGCCCATTCGTTGTCCCCGGATGTACAGGAGGCCTTAAGGCAAAAAGCAGTCCAAGCTGTTCTTGATGGCAAAAAGCAGATTGAAGTTGCTCAGATATTCGGTGTTACGCGTCACGCAGTTGGCAAATGGAGTGCACTGCACCGAACCGAAGGTGTCAAAGCGCTCACCGCAAAACGACGAGGTCGCCCAACGGGCGGCTCGCTTAAGCCATGGCAAGCGGAAAGGGTCAGCAAGACCATTCAAAATCGCTTGCCGGACCAACTGAAGCTGCGTTTCACCTGTGGATTCGTGAAGCCGTAGCCCAGTTGATTGCCAAAAAGTTCAATGACGAGCTTTCTGTCTGGACCGTTGGCCGCTACCTTGCCCAGTGGGGTTTTACCCCGCAGACGCCCGTACGCCGGGCCTTTGAACAGAACTCTGAAGAAGTTCAATACTGGCTTACGCATGAGTATCCCCGGATCCGTGCGCAGGCGAAGCGCGAAAAAGCCGAGATTTACTGGGGTGACGAGATGGGGCTGCGGTCCGATCATGCTACCGGCCGGACCTATAGTCTTCAAGGTGAGACCCCCATCATCCCGGGAACGGGGCAACGATTCGGATGCAACATGGTCTCTGCTATCACGAACAAAGGACATCTTGCGTTCATGGTGTTTCGGAAGCGGTTCCGCGATGACATGTTCACCGGCTTCCTGAAACGTACGGTTCGCCAGTCCAAACGAAAGATCTTCTTGATTGTTGATAGACATCCTGTGCACCGTTCCCGTACCGTAAAAAAATGGCTTTCGGAGCATAAGATGCAGATTCGCCTGTTCTCTTTGCCGTCCTATAGTCCGGAGCTCAATATCCGGATGAGATGTTGAGCCAGGACGTTAAGAGCAATGCCGTCGGACGGCAGCGAGCGCACACGGAGGATGAATTATTATCCAATGTCCGTGGTTACTTGCGCAGCCGACAGAAAAAACCATACATTGCTTAAAGCTATTTTCAGGAGAAGCACGTTCAGTATGAAGCTTTATAAATGCAAACTATAATGTGCTCCCCTTAGTAATTAAAACAATCTTCGATAGAAAAGAAGACAAAACGATATTGCGATCATACCGCTGGACCCAGGAATAACTGTTAATCCCCATATTCAATAGAGCATTACGATCAGTGTACATTAAACAAACATATTCTTGTAATTTATTTATGTCGCCATATTCCGCCGCATAACCACATTTGGCCTTATTAACAACACTCGCTAATTCCGAATCAAGATCGGCAGAAATTAGCAACGGTTTTGATTTTGCCATAATACCTAAAATTTTAGAAGGGAAAAAAAGGTTACCGGCTTTCGAACGCTGTGATATAAAAGAAACATCTATATCATCTAGCATTTCAAAATAGTGCTCTTGATTAAGGAAATTAATAAAGGTTAAATTTATTAGACCTTTCTTGCTAGCCATATCAACCAATCTATCTCTATCTGCGCCCTCACCTATTATTAAGTATTGCAGTTGTTTGTAATTGGCTGTTGCCTCTGCCAGATCTATAAGTACGTCTAAACCTTGTTTCACTCCGACATTTCCTGCATAAGCAACTATAAATTTACCTAATAAGGTTGGATATAAACCAATAAATTTACCTTTCTGCTGAATATGTGATGCTGCTTTGACATCAATCCAGTTATAGTATATTTCTAACTTCTGTTTTGGAATCCCTTTAGCAATAAGCCTTTCATACATGCAATCTGTAATTGTTGCAACTAAGTCAGATTTACGATAAATAAACATCTCTGCTTTCTTCAAAACCTTTATCATGATGTTTTCTTTTACCATGCCGAGGGACAAGGCGGCATCCGGCTGTAAATCCTGGATATGAAATATTAGTTTCGCTTTCCATATTTTTTTAAATAAAGTACCAATCAACCCTAAAAGAAGCGGTGGCGATAAAATAACTATGCAATCATGCCGCCCTGCTCGAATAAAATTGACAAAAGCCGAAACTAGAAAGCTAATCTCATGAATAATCCTTGCCAAGGTACTTACTTTGTGAGGGACGTACAGATAACCTCGTAATACTTTGACTTTTTTAAACACTTCGGTTCGAAAAAGTTTAAATTTATCGCTGTCGTTTTTTTTCCATTTTGGATAATAGGGAAAGCCTGTAACCATAGTGACATCATGGCCTTGTTCAGCAAAATATGTCGGTAAGTCTGTAGAATAGAGTGCAATGCCACTATGATCTGGATGAAAATTGATGCTCGTAACCAATATTTTCATTCATCACTTTCCTTTCGCTCTTGCCAAGATTCATAAATTTCTTTAAAAATGGTTTGAATTCCCTTCGTAATATTCCACGTCGGGTAATGACATTGCATTTTTGTAAGGTCGGATATATAACATATATGATCTCCTGACCGGTTATTCTCAGTATATTCGAATAACATCTTGATGCCCGATATGGATTCTATTAGGTTGAAAGCTTCCAAAATAGATATTGAATTATTTCTGCCTCCGCCAATATTATATACTTCACCAACACGCGGGGAATTGATAAATCCGGAAATGAAAGTGGCCACATCAAATGAATGTATATTGTCTCTTACTTGCTTTCCTTTATAACCGAAAATTCGATAGACTCTGTTTTCGAGATTGCATTTAATGAGATAGCTTAGAAACCCATGCAATTCGACACCGCTATGATTAGGACCTGTTAAACACCCCCCCCTAAGGCAACAAGTCGGCATCCCAAAATATCTTCCGTATTCTTGAACCATTATATCTGCAGCAACCTTTGAAGCTCCAAACAAAGAGTGTTTGGATTGATCAATTCTGAAATTTTCCTTTATGCCATTAAAATATTCTTTATCTTTGTAGTCCCATCTCAGATCATGTTCTTCAAGGTTTAGTTCATTTGGGGCATCTCCATACACTTTATTTGTTGACATATGTACAAAGGGCGACTCCGGACAAAAATGCCTAGCGGCCTCAAGCAAGTTAAGTGTCCCCACTGCATTTGTATCAAAATCATCAAACGGTCTGCTAGCGGCAAGGTCGTGACTTGGTTGGGCAGCTGTATGTACTATGGCGCGAGGTCTTAATTTATTTATTAATTTTATGATATTTTCTCTGTCTCTAATGTCAAGCTCTACATGATGAAAATTAATGAATTTCTTCGAGAGCCTATTCTGATTCCAGCGTGTATCTCCTTTAGGCCCAAAAAAATCAGCCCGCATATTGTTGTCTATGCCGTAAACATCCCAACCTGTTTCACAAAAATACTTGACCACTTCACTGCCAATTAATCCGCCAGAACCTGTGACTACCATTTTTTTCATTAATAACAACCTCCCATAATCAACTATTTGTCATATTATTCTTGAACGCTTAATTTGAAATGCAGCAGATGGGGAAGCTAACCTATCTTGCTACTTCCTGAACACCATATAGATAGTCTTTATCAATATAACGATGTCCAGCCAGAAGTGTTCAAGTTCCGCACATACCATGAGTCAAGATTGAGCCACTTTTCGTAGGAGGAATAGATCCTTCTGCTGACCTGCCATAGTTCGGTTATTCCAGGAGGAACGAAATGAATTATCTCGCTTTCTTTTTGCAGTAGCTCACATATGTTCGGGAGATAAGATCGAGGCCCCAAAATACTCATTTTTCTTTTGATGACGTTCCGTATCTGAGGAAGTTCGTTCTGTAAGGTTTCACGCAAGAATTTGCCGAGCCGCGTTACGCGGTGGTCACTTTTAATTGCAAAATGTCTCCCATTCCCTCTTTGCTTCGTTGTCCGTCGCCAGTATCGCTTGGAATCTTTCTTCCGCATCAAAATAATGGCTCTGAACTTAGAACAAATGAAAGTCATCGAATTTTTTCCCGAGTTCTATTTGCTGGTAAATTGATGGCCTCGACGATTTTAATTTAACCAAGGCTGAAATCTTCATCAGTGATATGATGAACAGTAACAAAAAATGAGGCCCAAGATATGGCGGAATGTTTTCTTTGTAAAATAATTTAATGTCCGGATAAAAATTTTCTAGATATCGACGGCAAAGAACTGCTCGTGGGAAAATGGCACAATTCCGTTTCACGTGACTGCCACACCGAAAAAATCAGAGGCACAAAGGATGTTTTTTGCCTTATGCTGGAGCTGATTGATCAGATGGGAAAGGATTTTTTTGTCTTCCTTAGCTAAGAGCAATGACACATTGTGGTCGTATCAATTCCTTATGTACCGTTCTCCCTTATTATGCAAACCATGTACTTTCACCCCTTCACTACACTGTTGCCGCGCCGAGGTCTTATCTTCCATGAAATCTACAACAACATAGTCAAGGTTCGATTCTCGCCGTAAATCTTAAGGTGCGTTTTTCCCTGTTTACCCGGCGAAGAGTAAGAGTATCAGAAACCTGCTTTTAAGCATCCCATTTGGATGAGAAAGAGTTCTACCGACAACCTGAGGATGGCGAATATAACTATGGACAAAACGCCGACTAGAACAATCGTCATTCCCAAATGGGTAAGTTAATTTTCCGCAAAAAAAACGGTCTAAACTGCGAGAGTGAAGAAAAAAGACACTTGACAAGGGATCTTGGCTTCATCCCAGGCGATAAATTATTTGGTATACACACCTTCAAAAACAATGATGGAATGCCAGAGAGAAAAAAAACACCAAGTCTGGTTGATATTGCCTGCTAGAGGAGGGAAACCGGGAAATAAATCTGTAAAAATATTTCTCATTCAAGCAGTAAGCAGGGGCAGTAAAAAAGTGACAATATCAGATAATAATAGTATAATAGCAGAAAATTTTATCTGGAAATAAACATATGAAAAAGCTCTTCATTTATGATGCGTATGATGCGAATTTTTCTAAGTGGGGTCTGCACTTGATGACGCCTGGCACAACAGGACATGTTCATTCTGAATACCGGATTCCCGATTAAATCTTCGGAAATAATAATATTCTTGGCCACTAAGCAATCATACCCGGAGTGTTCCTGTCCGGGATATGGTTTACAAATATTGGTGTAGGTGTGGTGAAATGCATACCCATTTTTAATAGTTACCATGTGATATTAACATAAAGTAAAAAAAAAGCAAGATTTAAACGCCGTAATAATGATCTGTCTTTACATCCGGTTGTTTTTCACTGGAAGGTGATTATCATCCGGCCTGCGGAAAGATAGAGTCTCTTCAAGAAAGAGGACATTTATATGTATGCAATTATCATGGCTGGCGGATCGGGTACCCGGTTTTGGCCCCTTTCCCGTGAAAAAATGCCAAAGCAGCTCCTGAAAATCGGCGCAGAAGATACGATGATCTGTCAGACAGTAAATCGAATTTTACCGGCCATAAAGTTTGAAGACATTTTCATTGTCACGAACAGAGACATCGTGGACGCGATCGGTCAACAGCTCTCGTCGAAATTCAACAGGCTTTGGGATAAAAATGTGATACTCGAACCTGAGGCGAAAAACACAGCTCCGGCCCTGGGTCTCGCCGCACTCCACCTGGAGCGACTGGATCCCGAAGGCGTCATGGTGGCTCTTGCTGCAGATCATTTTATCCAAAGGACTGATGAATTCCTAACGTTGCTTGAGAAAGCCGATGAAGCGGCTCGACACGGTTATCTCGTCACGCTCGGAATAAAGCCGAACAGACCGGAAACGGGTTATGGTTACATTAAGGCCGGTTCTGCCTTGCAGGAAGCGGGAGCCAAGAGTGTATGTACAGTCGAAGCATTTGTAGAAAAACCGAATCTCGAAACTGCCAAAGAATATCTAAAACAGGGCAATTACTTCTGGAACAGCGGAATCTTTATCTGGAAAACGAGGATCCTTCTGCAGGAAATAGGGAAATATGATCCCACCCTCTATAGCGGTTTAATGAAAATCAAGGACAGTATCGGTACGGATAAGGAAGAGAGTGTGATCAACGCTGTGTTTAAGAACCTGAAGTCTGTCTCCATCGATTATGCAGTCATGGAAAAAACCGATCGTGCAGCAGTCATCCCCGCAGATATAGGGTGGTCCGATGTGGGAAGCTGGACCGCTCTTGACGAAGTTTCGGAACACGATGCTGCAGGCAACATCATGAGCGGCAATGTCATCGATATCGGCAGCCATGACTCGATTATTTATGCTGAAAGGCGGCTGGTATCAACCATTGGGCTCAAAGACGTCATTGTAGTGGACACTCCTGATGCGACACTCGTCTGCAGCAAGGACAGAGCCCAGGACGTGAAGAAGATCGTTGACGAAATAAAGAAACGCAAGTCAGGTGAACATCTGATCCACCGGACGGTGCACCGGCCTTGGGGATCCTATACGATATTGGAAGAAGGGGACCGGTACAAAATCAAGCGACTCGTCATTCAACCGGGGACGAAGCTTTCACACCAACTCCATAATCATCGCAGTGAACATTGGGTCGTTGTATCCGGCACAGCCCGGGTCACGAATGGGGACAAGGTGTATGATGTGCATCCGAACGAAAGTACTTATATCCCGATGTCCACGAAACACCGGCTTGAAAACCTCGGTAAAATTCCATTGCAGATCATCGAAGTGCAGAACGGAGAATATCTTGAAGAAGACGATATCGTCCGCTTTGATGATGACTATAACAGGCATGATCAAAACAAGAGAAGGTCGTTACCATCGCTTTCTCGCACATAATCCGTGCCGAGGACTCCTGCGTCCATGATTAACCCTGAAATATTTCGAGAATACGATATCCGCGGCATTGCTGACCGTGACCTTACACCTTCGGTAATTGAGTCTCTGGGATTGGCTTTTGCCACGTATCTCCAGCAAAAGAATATCAGCACGATAACTGTGGGATTTGACGCTCGAATCAGCTCTCCAAGACTTTGTGAGAACCTCGTGCAAGGCCTGGCGCAAGGAGGCATGGACGTTACCATCATTGGTCTTTGCCCGACACCAGCCCTCTATTTTTCCCTCTATCACTTAAAGCCTGGTGCAGGAGTGATGATCACCGGCAGCCATAATCCTTCGGAGTTTAACGGGTTTAAGCTCTGCGTTAACAAGGAGACTATTTATGGCGATGAAATTCAGAAACTGAAGAAAATTATGATGGATGCTTCCGCCCGTAAGAATCAAAAGGCCCGGCGTGAGGCGAGCGGCCTAGTCCTGCGCCGACCCATCCTTGCTGATTACATCAGCCATTTGAAGAACTTGTTCAAGACCAATGATAAACGTCGCCTCAAGATTGTCCTCGATGCGGGAAACGGAACCGCTGGTTTGGCAGCGCCTGAAGTAGTTAGAGCCATGGGTTGTGACGTCATTGAGCTATATTCCGAACCGGACGGGTCTTTCCCGAATCATCATCCCGACCCTACGATTCCCGATAATCTTGCAGCATTGAGAGAAACCGTTAATACGCAAAAAGCGGATGCAGGGTTTTCGTTCGATGGAGATTCAGACAGGATCGGGGTAGTGGATGAGAAAGGGGACATACTCTGGGGCGATCAGCTCATGATTATCTTTTCCCGCGACATCCTGGGCGAACATCCGGGCTCGACGTTCGTATCAGAAGTCAAATGTTCGCAGGTCATGTATGACGACATAAGATCCCATGGCGGGACCGCTGTCATGTGGAAGACAGGACATTCACTCATCAAGGCAAAAATGAAGGAAGTGCATGCAGCAATGGCAGGGGAGATGAGCGGCCACCTGTTTTTCGCAGACCGTTATTTTGGCTATGACGACGCGATCTATGCAGCATGCCGCATCGTGGAAATACTGCAAAAGCTCAAGACAAAGCAAGGGAGCACTGCCTCGCTAAGCATGCTGCTTGCTGACATTCCGAAGACTTTTAATACCCCGGAGATCCGCTTCGATTGCCCGGAAATCATTAAGTTTACGGTGGTGGAAAAGGCAAAGAAGATATTTTCCGAGGGGCACGGCCTGCCGCAAAAACCCCGTGAAGTGATTACGGTTGATGGAGTACGGGCCATATTCGAAAATGGGTGGGGTCTTATCCGGGCATCGAATACTCAGCCAGTGCTGGTAATGCGTTTTGAAGCTAACGATCCCTTCACGCTAGAGTCAATCAAAAAAATGATGGAACAAACAGTGACTGCCATTATATCCCAGCTTACCTAAATTTCCCCTGAAATGCAGGTAGGCCGTATCGAACTCGGCAATCTTCATTCGGTAATTAAGTCAGCTTTAGAGACTTCCTTATCTCAATTGTTAACCAGTCTATAGGAATAAGGTTGACAACTTCTTCTTCTTAAGGTAAAAAGTAGCCATGAAAATACGCCAACGACTAACGTATCTTTTTGAAAGCATTTTGAAGGGGAACCCCCTTGCTTATGCAGACGCAAGCGAATTGTCCTCTCTCTCAGGGGCCGACCTGTGGGACCTCTTTGCAATCACGGGAAGGATTCGCGAACACTTTCACGGCAACAAGGTTGACCTGTGTTCTATTGTGAACGCAAAATCTGGCGCCTGTGGCGAAGATTGTGCATACTGTGCTCAGTCAATGCACCATGCAACCGATGTCTCGATCTATCCTCTCATATCCGTCGACCGCATGATAGAAGCGGCGAAGAGTGCCAGGAAAAATAATGCAAAACGTTTTTGCATAGTGACCAGCGGGAGAGGAATTGATACACGAACAGACATCGAGAGCATCGCACAAGGCATTCAGAAGGTCCTAGCGATGGGTTTGTCTCCCTGCGCGACGCTCGGCACACTTACAAAAGATCAACTCTCCTATCTAAAACGAGCCGGCTTGCACCGTTTTCACCATAATATTGAAACGTCCAAAGAATACTTTCCGCGTGTCTGCACGACACATACCTTCGAGGAGCGGCTGGAAGTGCTGGGTCATGCCCGCTCTCTGGGACTTTCTACCTGCAGCGGAGGTATCCTTGGCATGGGAGAAAGCATGGATGACCGGATCAAAATGGCGATGACGCTGCGCGAGATTGATGTGGATTCTGTGCCAATTAATTTTCTTATGCCGATCAAGGGAACGCCCTTTGAGAAGATCAGCGCTATCCCCCCTCTCGAGGCTTTGCATTCCATCGCTCTCTTCCGGCTGATCCTCCCCAATAAGGAGATCCGCGTTTGCGGAGGGAGGGGAACGGCTCTAGGACAGCTCCACCCGCTTATTTTTGCGGCAGGCGCAGATGGCTTTATGATCGGGAATTATCTTACTACGGCGGGTTTGGACCCTGCAGCAGACCTCAACATGCTGCAACGTCTGGATCTCACTATTTAAACCTATGACAGCTGAAGCGCTATACAGCATCCGTATGCGGGCATCGAACGGCGATCATCACGTCTCGGGGGCGGAAAGGATTTCCCATGCCGAGAACATTGACAATATCGTGATGAGCCTTATTGCTCGCGCCAAATCGAAAGGCGGTATCCCGCGTCACATTACAATCAATGTAGAGAGTCTCCAGAACTCGCCCGTCCAGTTTTTAACGGCTCTCGATATTCTGACCGTGACCGTCCCCGATATGCATGCAGGCAGAGTAGCAGCAGCCCAGACCCTTAGGAGTCTTGGGGCCTCAAAACGAGCCGTGATACGGGCAATTGAATTACTCAGCAGAGGTGCTTCTCCAGCAGGAACGACAATGCGAGGTTCAATAATCATGGACTCGCGAAGCGGCGTACGACTAGAACCAGACCAAGAGCGTGGCGTACGTGCTTCACGGTTCGACTATTCTGATGATGCATACACTATGGTCGCCGAACGTCTTACAGCCCTGGGCCTTACACATCACCGCACCCGTGAGGCGATCGCGCTCGCTACGAAAGTCGCATATGCTCAAGGCGTTATCGCAGAA
>DASPQB010000103.1:0-4442 GCA_035625205.1 Nitrospirota bacterium
GAGCCGCGCAGCCGCCGATGGCTCCGATGCCGAGTGGTACGGTGTTGCTGGATATGCAAAGTATGACTTCTCGGACCTTGCCAGTGGGACTGTAAGGCTGGAATACTTCGACGACAGGGACGGTTTCAGGACCGGTACTCCACAGAAGGTAAAGGAAGTCACGCTGACACCTGAATTCAGAGTCGCGAAGAACCTCATAGTAAGGCCTGAATACAGACACGACTGGTCGGACAAGGAGTTCTTTGATTCCGGGAAAAAGAAGGAACAGGATACCATAGCACTTGGCGTCATGTATACCTGGTGATTCGTTAACAAAATCATTCAATGAGAAATTAAGGAGTATTACCATGGCAAACGAACAACAACCAGTGACAAGAGGGACGCTGGGCATAACGGGTCTGACGATGAACGCGATGGCCCTAATCGCGCCCGGCGCATTCCTGTGGTTAACATTTCAAATGCAATCTCTTTACGGAGCACCGATGGCTGGCATCTCCATGTGGTTCGGCATTCTCTTCGCGCTGCTGCTGTGCTTCGCTACGGCGATTAGTTACGCTGAGTTGTCGAAACTCTATCCTGGGCCGGGCTCATCCTACCTCTACGCTGAGCAGGCGTTTCTTTCAAAGACACATGCCTACAAGTTCGCCCGGCTGGCCAAATTCGTCACCGGATGGGCAAGTCATCTCTACTATTGGGTTTATCCCGGTGTAATGGTCGGTGTCACCGCAATCCTCGGCGGGTTTCTGCTGAACCAGTTCTGGCCTGACACGTTCAGCGGCACTTATAATAGTCCGCTCTTCATGTATCTCTTCTGCATAGTGTTTGCGCTCGGCGTGGCGTACATCGCCTATCGCGGCGTAACAGGCACAACTGCGGTTAATGTGGTAATAAATATTATCCAGATCTCGGCTCTGCTTGTCTTTTCCGTGATCGCTATCGGCTACCGCGTCCAGCATCCACAAGGCTCGACCGGGTTCCACCTCTCAAACGGCATTGCAGTGAATTACCAGGTCGCTCAGGAGCCTCAGAAAGACGAAAAGGGAAACCCCGTGCCTGTGCTGGATGACAAGGGAAAACCGACCATGGACAAGGAAGGTAAGCCCGTCTACCAGATGCAGGACTCTCAAGATAAGGACGGCAATCCTGTTGGGGCTGACAAGGACGGAAAACCTGTGACCGACCCAAAACTCGCCGCGCCGTTTACAGTGGACTATTCCGAGGGAGCAATCACGAAGGACGATAAGGGAGCAGAAACGTTCAATTATCACAAAGATGCCTTGTCCGTCGTTCACCCGCACGGGTTTAACTTCATTTTCATTCAGGCAGCTATAGCGATCCTGATCCTGGTCGGCTTTGAGTCCGTCACTGCGATGGGAGAGGAAGCGAAACGTCCCAAAAAAGACATTCCTAGGGCGGTGCTTCTGTCGCTGGCAATCCAGGGCGCGTTCTGCTACCTTATCGAGTACTTCGCAGCAAACTACATGCTACACAACGGCTACACAATGCCGAACGCCGGCGCCTCGGGCGCTCCGCTCGGCGACCTGATGGTCATCGCGGGCACATGGCTATTCGGCAGCTATGCCGCTGGAAAGGCGTTCATGCTGGTTCAAGCCTTCACAGTATTCCTGGCGCTGATAGGCACCACATTGTCCTGCCTCAGCACAGGTGCCCGTGTCACCTATGCCATGGGCCGCGACGAGGAAGTGCCGTCGCATTTCGGCTTGCTCCATGGCAAAACAGCGTCCCCCCATCGTGCCATCTGGACCCTGGCCGTGATCTCTGCGATCATCGGCATCGCCACAGTGCTGGTCTATTTGGGAGGCCAAGCGACAGCTCCGGCGGCTCTGGACAAGCACAACTTCTGGTACAGCTTCGGCATCTTCTCGCCGGAGATGTATACGAAGCTGCCTAACACTCTCGTCATCATGACATTGATCAGCAACTTCGGCACGTTCATGCTCTATATGATTACATGTGGTATTGCTATGGTGGCATTCAAGGAGCACCACTCTTTCAATGGCTTCAAACACGTAGTGGTCCCAGTTCTCGGTTTGCTGGCTAATTTAGTGATTATGCTCTTCTACCTGATCGGACCGTTCACGGTCGCAGGCATGAGTTGGAAGGAACCATACATTGCTCTTGGCTTCTGCGGACTCTGGGGAATTTACGGGGCGTTCTATTTCCTCAAGTCCAGTAAGGCCAAAGGCAAAGAAGTGCTGCTTAGCAGTAAACCTGCCTTGTAAGTTAATGCCATCTTGCTGCAACTGAAACAGGTCGCTACGGTCACCGCCAAGGTGACCGTAGCTTTTTGCGCCACGAACTTTTAATTTCACGGAAGATAATGTTAGAGTGTTTCAATTATGGAACTGATTTACGCTGAACTTTCCTCACCCGGGCCTGCTCGGGAGAACAACGAGGACTTCGTCGGCTTCTGGCAGCCGGAGACCATTGAGGAAAAACGCGCCAGGGGAGCAGTAGCTGTCCTCGCCGATGGTGTGGGCGGATTGCATTTCGGAGAAGTGGCCAGCCGCCTGGCGGTAGAGACTGCACTGAAGACGTTTCGCGAGGCCCAAGGCGAACAGACGCCGCAGCAGTTGCTCACGCAGATGTTCAACAACGCTAACCTCGCGGTTTACGACAAAGGCATGGAAAGCCACGGAAAGTCCCCTATGGCGACGACCCTGGCTATCGTCGTTTTTCGCAACAACGAGATTGTGGTGGGCAATGTCGGAGATTCACGCGTCTATCTTGTCCGCAAGGGCGAGATCAGGCAGTTGTCCACCGATCACACCTATACGGGGATGCAGCAGAAGTTCGGGATGATCTCCGAACAGGAAGCCAAGATGAGCGAAAACCGTTCCATTCTGACGCGCAGCGTCGGGCATGAACCGGTCATCCGCATCGACGTGGAAAGCGCTACTGTGTTTAAGGGCGACAGGGTCGTGCTCTGCTCAGATGGCCTGTATGCATATCTACCCGATAGCGAGATAGCCGACATCGTGTCACGTCTATCCCCGGCCCAGGCCAGCCGCCAGCTTGTCGCAATTGCGGAGCAACGCGGGACTACAGATAATGTTTCAGTGCAGGTCGTGCAGATCAATGACGTCGAGAAGGTTACGTATTACCGGGGCATTGCGATGTATGAAGAGCGGAGGGATCCGACAGCTCGCTACGACCTGCAGCCCGGGCAGACCCTCGATAATCGTTTCCTGATTATCGAGACGATCAGCCGGAGCGGTATGGCAACCATTTTTAAGGCAACAGACCTGAAGACCGAGAAGACGGTGGCTGTGAAGGTGCCGCTTATTGAGTTTGAGAGCGACGCGGGTTTCTATTCTCGGTTCCTGCGCGAAGAAGAGATAGGGAGTCGTCTGGACCATCCCTACGTCTTGAAGTTTATTCCCGTGGATGAGACAGAGCGGAGCCGTCCGTACATCGTGACTGAGTATCTCCGCGGTTACACTCTTTCGTATCTGCTGAATAATGTTCGCCCGATTCCTGAAAGGGACGCGCTTAAACTGGCGAGTCTTATTTGCGAGGCGCTTGTTTATATGCATGAGCATGGCGTCATCCATCGCGACATGAAGCCGCAGAATATCATGATCTGCTACGATGGTACTATTCGCATCATGGACTTCGGTATTGCAAAGGCCAAGGAGGGGAGGCGGATCACATTCACTGGTTTCACGCCGGCCGTGGGCACACCTGATTATATGGCTCCGGAACAGGTCAAGGGAAAGAGGGGGGACGAGCGAACCGACATTTACAGTCTCGGCGCCATCCTCTACGAGATGGCGGTCGGTGCAAAACCATTCGAAACCGAGAACGAAAACCCGTTCGCCATTATGAACGCCCGTGTCACAGGGGATCCCGTGGCCCCGAGGAGACGAAATCCCAAGGTCTCTCCGCACACTGAGGAGATCATCCTCCATGCCATGGAACGCGATCCAGTGAAACGCTATCAGTCAGCCAAGGCGATGAAGGCGGAACTTGACAACCCCGATGCTGTGCAATTGACCGGACGCTGCGACAGGCTTAAGACGCCGACCCCCTGGAAGCGAGGATGGAAAAAGGTGATCCTCATTGTGCTGGCGGTGTCGATCCCGCTTGTTATCTTCTTCCTGCTACTGCTGCTTATCATTCATAGGGGGCCTGCGCATTAACTGCGTGCTTTTGTCCTTCCAAAGCATCCGGCATTGGTACATAGCAACTTTTATCGACATTATTGTCTTTTGATACATAATTGTAGCGGCATGCCTGCGATTAAATCTCTTATAAAACAGCGCTATCCTTCCTGGTATGCTAGTTGCTTCTGCAATGGGAAAGGAGGCTATCATGAAAAGAATAGAAGCTATTATTAGGCCAACCAGAATCGGGAAGGTTTGTGCAGCCCTAGAGAGCGCGGGCCACCGCAGACCCATGATTTCACAGATTGAAGACCA
>DASPQB010000104.1:0-8544 GCA_035625205.1 Nitrospirota bacterium
ATCTTGAGCAGACTCTTCAAGTCCTCTTGTACAGGACCGACACTAAGCGAGCTGACCACGTGGCAGCCGATCCCCAGCGCATTAGCCATAAGCCACATGTTCTCCATGACGCAACCTAAACTCATGATCCCCAGAAAGTCCCCTTCCGACGCAGGCGCCCTTCTCCTCGGGTCATAGAGTACAAGAAGCAATGCAGCGCTTGATTGAATTGCTTTTCTTATATAGGGATTTTCTTCGACTTCCTTGATGTCTTCCGGTTTGACATCGGGCTTCCTCCAGGAAGGCGGAAACATGGCGCCGAGAATACCTACTTTTTTGCTTCGCAATTCCTCTTCCGAAAAAGATAGTTGCTGGTAGTTCTCCCTGACAAAAACAAGGGACGTTGGATATTTTAAATTCGCTATGCTTTCCAGAAGTTTTCTGCCATCAACAACGATAATTTCAAAATTTTGCATGTTATGAGCCGTAGGCGCCCATCGTCCTGCCTCCAGAATATAGTGCAAGTCTTTTTTGCTTAGTGCGCGCCCAGGATCAAAAAGCTCTCTCGCTGAATGCCGTGTCTGAATGAGCTCTAAGAGTTTCTCCATATCATTCTCTCCTTTCGGCTTGGTGCTCTCAGTTAAATCTGCCCGGAAGTGCATTCTAAAGCATCAATTTTTCGTAGGTCGACAATGCTTCTTCTTGCCGTTATGTATCATTATTGTAGCAAAATAAACTTACCGCAGCAGAACGGAGAGCAACAGGCAGATTGGCATATTTTTAGGGTTACCCTTCAAGTACGCGAATAGAAAATCGTATTCGTCAATGTGGCAGCCTGTTCCGTGTTAAGGTATTCCAGGGATTTTTTCCCTGCATACGACGCTATTTCATAGTCCATAAAAGAAGTGCTATCACATTGCATGTTGAAAGAGGTCACCCAATCCGTGTTATAATAGAAAAAAATGAAACTATCGAGGGATCGGAGAACACCATGACCGAACCAATACGAATTCCTGCGGACGAGACACACAGGAATGTAATGTCAGGGCAAGCCCTTCTGGTATGCGCATACGAGGACGAGGATAAATTCATGAGAATGCATCTGCAAGACGCCATTTCGCTCCAGGAGTTCAAGACTCGTCTTCCTGCCCTATCCAAGGACCAGGAAATCATCTTTTATTGAGGCTGAGCGGAAGAAGCGAGCGCTGCCGGTCGGGCAGTGGAATATCTGGATAAAGGATTTTCAAACGTAAAGGTTTTGGCCGGTGGTGTTGAAGGATGGAAAAAAGCGGGATTTGGCCTCACGTGATAAGACTTGATGGAATACACCTTTTATTAATCTTCCTAAATTATTACTCTAGTAAAGGAGTTGTCCTAGAATGCTTCGCGAATCCGACGCTAAACGCTATCTCTCTCCGATCATGTTAACGCTTCCATAAAACTCATATAACGGAACACAATCAATCAGCATACTAGCGTACATCAGTGCTCGAATATTTGGATAGATAGGCTGAACGAAAAGCGCTTACGTGCGTACGTCACAAAGCTCGAAAGAAGAACGTATCCCGCTCTCCTGTTACATCAGTTAGTTATCATACCACCTTCCCTACTTGGATACTCAGTTGTGCAAGCATACCCATACGCCACCTTCAGGCATAAGCATGCCAATTAAACCTTTTCGCAGCATTTGTGTCTTAACAAAGATAAACAAAGATCGAACTTCGTTTTCTATTCACCTTTTGCTGCGCTATATCACTGTCACCTTGCATTAAGTAGCATTATTTTATTTCCGTCAAGATGAATGGCAATCATCGACACGCCTTTTTTCGTTTGCGAGAGGTATCACCTGAATTGCGGTTTATCATGATCACACGCCCTTTACTGTCGAAGATACAAAAATATGTCACTCCCTCAGCTTTGGCCGGTGAAGCGGAAAGTGTGTGCTATAATGTTCTATGAGAGTCTTTCACTGACAGCATGAAGAAATTGCGGTCCAAACCGACACTCTATAAGCTTCGAACTGAGCCAGGTGCTATTGTATCTGGCTAATTCTCGGATAATAGCTTCGGTAATGAAATACTACTGTCAGCATCTATTTGCCTCGCAAGCCGTTCGTCTTCGCTGACATCGCAGGTCAACGAATAATGGAGTAAATCAGTGAAAGGGATCCTCAAAATCGCGTATAAGCTGCTGGTAAATGACAAAGGGAAATTCGCCGCCTTGCTCGTCGGCATAACATTCGCGGTCTTTCTGATGGTCATGATGACGTCGATGTTCGCCGGCATCCTGCACCGCTCATCGGCCGTTGTCCTCAACATAGGCGCCAAGCTTTGGGTGATGGACCCGGCGGTCAATACGCCAGCCAACGTCATCCCGATGCCGGATTATGTCTTGGACGCGGTACGGAGCATCAGTGGCGTTAAATACGCTGTGCCACTCTATTCCGGGGGGGCGCTCGTAAAGCTGCGCAGCGGCGTCTATCAATCGGTGACGGTCCTCGGGCTGGACGACTCCAGCCTGTACGGCAGACCTGCACTTCTCGAAGGAAA
Organism: Nitrospirota bacterium; assembly: GCA_035625205.1. Classification (GTDB taxonomy): domain Bacteria; phylum Nitrospirota; class UBA9217; order UBA9217; family UBA9217; genus JAJYKN01. The sequence continues at coordinate 2,529 of DASPQB010000104.1, forward strand.
TATCAATGATATCTATGCAGAAAATGCTTTTATTGTGGTTAAGGATGCGGAATTCCCCAAGCTCGAAAATCCCCGGGTAGGCACCGAATTTGAGTTAAACGATCACCGGGGAGTCATTACCGGTATTGCAAAAGTCACGACGAGCGGTTTGTTTGGAGTGCCGACCCTCTACACCACCTATAACAGGGCTATCAGCTATATCCCCTCCATGAGATTTACCGCTGCTTTCATTCTCGTCGATCCGCAGAGCGACGCCGCTCTGCCGATTATCAAGAAACAGGTAAAACAGCTTGGATATCTGGCGCTGACGAAAGAGGAGTTTATTCAGAAAACTTCCACTTTTTACAAATACCAGACCGGTCTCGGCACCAATACGCTCATCATGACGATCATAAGTTTCATTGTGGGCCTATCCATTTCAGGCCAGACGTTTTACACCTTCATCCTTGAGAATCTTGAAAAATTCGGTGCTTTAAAAGCGATCGGAGCAAAAGCAAGGGAACTGGTCTTCATGATCCTGTTCCAGGCGACCTTTACATCCCTTACAGGCTACGGCTTGGGTATAGGCCTTGCCTCCCTCCTGATCACGGTAGCGAGGCTCAGGCTGCCAAGCTACGCAGCCAGAATAACCTATGCAAATCTCGGTTTCGCCTTCATCATGGTAGTGATCATTGCCGGTATTTCAAGTTATATCGGCGTTAGAAAAGTGCTCAAGATAGAGCCATTCGACATTTTCAGAGGATAATATGGCAAGACTCGCAGTAAAAGCCAACGAACTGACAAAATGGTTCGGCGAAGGAGAAACGAAAACGGTTGCTGTCAAAAGCGTTAGTTTTGAAGCTGAGTTTGGGGAAATGTTTTACATTGAGGGCCCTTCGGGGAGCGGTAAGACAACACTGTTGAGTCTGATCTCGGGAATTCTCAGGCCGAATTCTGGCTCGGTGCTTGTCGAGGATAAGGATATCTGGAACATGACCGGCGATCAGATCGCAGATTTCAGGTTGAACAAGGTTGGCTTCGTATTTCAGGATTATCACCTCTTTCCCCGGCTTACCACGGTTGAAAACGTGGCAATCCCCCTTATCCTGAAAAGGCGTGACTGGAATGCATCCATGGACAAGGCCCTGGAGTATCTCGATATCGTAGGAATAAAGAACCGCGCAGATCTCCCGCCGGTCAAATTGAGCGGCGGGGAGCAGCAACGGGTGGCAATTGCACGAGCGATCGCAAGCAGTCCCGATATCCTGATCTTCGACGAGCCGACCGCATCACTGGACGGTGACACCGGCAGAAGGATCGTGGATTTCGTCAAGCAAAATATCATGAACGAGAACCGCTGCATCATCATCGTTACCCATGACAGCAGGATATTTGAATACGCCGACAGGATCATGAAAATGGAGGATGGCAGAATCACCGGCATTGAAAAAGGAGGACGACGTGAGGAATAAGGTGATATTCATCGCTGCGGTCATCGGCCTGATGATCGGCGTCTATAGTGCCTACTTGTTCGGCATAGAGCAAAAGCCCCTCCCTCCGGCGTTCAATCCGGCTTCCAATCCCTATGCAAAGGGCATCTACGCCAACGGCATCGTTGAAAGTTATCAAGGACACGGCGAGAACATTAATATATATGCTGAGGTTCCGGGAACTATCGTACAGTTCCTGGTTTCCGAAGGAGCAATCGTAAAAAAAGGGACTACACTATTTAAGATCGAGGATTCGATCCAGCGGGCAACTGTCGAACAGCAGAAATCACAGATCGAGCTCGCCAATGCAAGTCTCAAAAACGTTCAGGACCAACTGGATAAACTAAAGAAATCATATGAATCAGACCCGAGATCCGTGAGTAAAAACGATCTGGATAATGCAGACAACGCGGTCAAAGTGGCAAAGGCAAATATCGACGTAGCGCAGAAACAGTACGAGCTCTCCCTAGCGCTGCTGAATAAATACACAGTAAGGGCCCCCATAGATGGCAAGGTCCTGGCGATCAATGCTGCCGTCGGCAGTTACATATCCGCGCAGCAAGGCACGTACGATACCTATACGCAGGGATTTGACCCCGTCGTTGTCATAGGAAGTTCACAAAACTATGTCGGCGTCAGATGCTATATTGATGAGATCCTCATATCCAGACTTCCTCCAGCATCACAAATGCACGCGATAATGTTTATTCGAGGTACGGATATCAAAATTCCTCTCGAGTACGTGCGGGTACAGCCATATGTAACACCTAAAATTGAATTATCGGATCAAAGGCTTGAGAGAGTAGACGTGAGAGTATTGCCGGTCATCTTCAGGTTTGAGAAGCCAAAAGATACCAATATTTATCCAGGTCAGCTGGTGGATGTTTATATCGCCGATAAAGAAACAAACAGTAGCGGCACTCCATAATGACAATGAGAAATACTTTCCAAGAACGGTCAATATCATTGCATCGACAAAAACTGACATTGTGCTCGAATACACCGAAGAAGATTAACATAAAGAGAGCGGTCATGGCGTCCCTCAAGGGGCTGTGCGCCTTTTTGCTGTGTTGCATCTACAGTTGCGCCGTAGGTCCTAATTTTGAGCGTCCCAAACCGCCGGCGATCGAAAGTTACACGACGGGGGCCACGACAACCACGACGATATCTGCGGACGGTAAGACGCAGCACTTTGAACAGGGTGCGAAGCTCGTTTCGGACTGGTGGCGCCTTTTTAACTCCCCCAAGCTCGACGCAGTCGTAAAAGATGCCCTTGCGAATAATCAGAACTTGCTGGCGGCGCAGGCTGGTCTGCGCCAAAGCCAAAATAACCTTCGCGCAGGCTACGGTATATTTTATCCCCAACTAGATGCCGGCTTGGGAGCATCCCGGCAAAAAACCTCTTCGGCCGCGGAAGGAGGAATCTCTCCCAGCAGTATCTTTAATCTGTTCACCCTTTCGGCTACGGTCAGCTATACCCTCGATGTTTTCGGCGGAGAGCGCCGCGCCGTGGAAAATCTCGGCGCCCAGGTGGATTATCAACATGCTGAGGTTATGGCTACCTACATAGCCTTGTCCGGTAATGTTGTAAACGCCATGATAGCGAAGGCGGGTTATCAAGAACAGATGCGGGCCACAGAGCAGCTGCTCGATCTACAACGAGAACAAATCAGGCTTACCGAAATACTGGCGCAAGCGGGAAGGGTTCCGTACTCGAATGTACTGAGCCTCGAGAGTCAGCTTGCAACGTATGAAGCAACGCTTCCGCCGCTCCGGCAAAACATAAGCCAGACCGAGCACTTGCTTGCAACCTTGGTAGGCCGTACGCCTGCTGAGTGGGTCCCTCAGCAGGTCGAATTGGCTGACCTGACACTACCCGGCGATCTTCCGATAACGTTACCGTCTCAGCTCGTCCGCCAGCGTCCCGACATCCTTGCGGCTGAGGCTCAGCTCCATAGTGCCAGTGCCGAAGTTGGTGTAGCCACTGCGGCATTATTCCCCAGCTTTACGTTAAACGGATCCTACGGTGTCGGAAGCAATACTACCGGTAATCTCTTCAAAAATAACAGCAGCTTCTGGAACTTGGGTGCAACCATAAGTGCCCCTCTGTTCCGCGGCGGAACGTTGTGGTATGGACGCCAGGCTGCACTTGAAGCCTATCAGGTCTCATTGGCAAATTACCGCCAGGTTGTTCTCAGCGCTTTTGCCCAGGTTGCCGATACACTGCGTGCGCTGGAACATGACGCTGAGTTGGTACATGCACAGGCTCATGCGGTCGACGCGGCGGAGGCAGCAATGCGGTTGATTCAGGCGAACTACCAGGCAGGCACGGCCAACTATGTGCAGGTTCTTCTTGCAGATGGCCAGTACCATCAGGCGAAGATCGGCTATCTTCAAGCCCTGGCCCAGCGTTATCAGGATACAGCCGCTCTCTTTGTTGCTCTCGGCGGAGGCTGGTGGAATGCTGAGGAAAAGGCTACAGAGACAATATCCAACAGAGACAGTTCACTCACTCCTACCCCGTAAAAAAACGTCAATCCGTAACAAGACCCATGTCGCCGGCAAATATTACTGTAATGAGTAGCGAAAGACAATACGAGCATCAAGAGAAGCGACATTGATCCGGTCACGGACGATCGAGGACAACCGATTGAGCTGGAAGGATAGTTCGGCCACTAGCACAGATTGCAAGCATCCGTTGCCTGATTATAAACGGGGGGCTAGGGTTGCGGAACCCGTTAAAAATTCCCATGGGTAAGAATGAATTGTCGAGGGCTTATGACGTCACTCTAACATGCTGAAATTGCTTGAAAAGATTCCTATAGATTTTTTCTGAGGCAGTCAGTATAATATTGAAATTTTTAATATGTCAACTTCAAGGATGTGCCATGATGTCATTCAATAGACTTCCAATATTTTTACTCGTGCTTCTACTCACCATTCTCTCCGCGTCTCTTGTTTTCGCAGAGGCTGAACAGACAACTGAGGCGTACGCTGCCACTCCGGGACAGATATTGCCTTTCAATAGTGCGCCGGTAGCGGGGTTGGCAAATATTACGAGTGAATACGCGCAAGGAATACGTATGGATTTTGGAAGCCAAACATTGCCTTTGGTGGCGAGAGGAATTTCTCTTGATCCACGGACAGATATCCCCGCACCCTCCTCTCACGAACCATTTGTTTTTTCATTCTATCAAAGCAATGAGGCCCGATTGGGTATTTCACCCATGACTCAGAGGTTCAGTTTCAATCCGATTACCGATATAATGAATTTGGAAGTTCTGGTGCAGTATAAATTTTAGTTCTTGCGGCTTCTTACCCCCTAAGCTTTTTTGACACGATAATTCGCACTCCAATCCCTACCTCCCGTCCAAAACTTTTACACAAAAAAAATCATCCATCCTCTCTCCTGCGAGGTACGTTCTCCTTTCCCATCTGCATTGCCTGTACCCTTCTCATCCTCAACTATCGTACAGGAGGAGGAGTTTGTGGAATTGACGGTGTTGGTAACGACTGTGGTGGCGCAAGCTGAGGCCCTGAAAAATCGGGCGGCGTTGAATACATTTCCGATGGAGAAGGTGGTGGCGGAGGAGTCTGAACGCGATAATATTGTCTCACTCCTGGAATAATATTCCCGTTCGCGTACATGCACTGCTCATATGCAATATCATATCGCCTCTGAGCCTCATATCCATAATACTCTGCCGAGTTGGCACCTGAGGCCGTGCCAAGGATAAGGCCGCTTGCACCGCCAATCAGCGCACCGGCTCCTGCCTGGCCTGAAGCAGACCCAATGGCAGCTCCGAGACCTGCCCCTAAAGCAGTGCCCACCGCTGCACCTGCGGCTGTGTTTTGATTGGCCGTCTCCTGCGGAGTGAGCCCGATTTGCTGTCGTGCCCATTGCCTGCACATACTATCCTCCGCTTGGAACACTTCAAATGGCTTGCCGGGAGGCGGTAGAACCATTACGCTTGGACCCGTCGGCATGGTCGCACATCCACCCACTACCAGAAGTGCAAGAGATATTAAAATACACTGTTTATATGTTTTCATGATGTCTTTACTCCTTACCCTTTGGTGGACCCGGTGATGGAACAACCTTCATCCAGCCGCTGGGACATTGTTTGACATAGGGGTAATAGGCCTTGGCGTCCGGACAGAAATACCAGTAATACTGTTGTTCCTGTGCCGGGGGCGCTTGTTGTTCATATACAGGGGATTGCTGCTCTAAGACAACGGGCGGCTGCGGATAATAATAAGGATAAGCATAAGGGTAGTAAGGCACACCCCACCCCCACCATGGCCCTATCGGCCCAATCCAAATACCTCCGCTCCAATAGCCTCCATGATAGTAGCCTCCATGATAACCACCGTGATAGCCTCCGTGATAACCACCGTGATAACCACCTTGATAAGCATACACGGGCAAAACTCCTACCACTAGTATTACAAGGATAGCCACGAAAAGACAAATTATTCTTTTCATGATCGATTCCCCCTTTTTCGCTGCCGCAAAAAAAATTGCCATTACTCTCTTATAATATTTA